>NZ_CP064951.1:924497-1232663 GCF_011751945.2 Actinomyces sp. zg-332 | reverse complement strand
TGGGGAAGTGTTTTCCAAAAGGATATTCAGTTTATTGTTTGCGTAATTGGTTTGTGAACAATAGCATATCTGAATACAAGTAACTTATTAGTAGTATCGACCTTGTTAGGGCATTCAAGACTAAGAAACTACACAAAGATATGTTAAATTGTGTGATAGTACGCTTATTGATGTGATGGAAAAAGTAAAAGTAGCGTAAATAAAAATGTAGCCCCAAAAGAGGGGCTACACTAAACAATTATACGAAATCAATATTATTGATTTATTAGTATTTTACCTTAAATTATTTTTTGTAAAACAGTTACGCAACTTGTCACCAAACAATACAAAGGAACAAGCCTTACAAAACAAAACGAGAGGAGGGGGAGCAAATGGCTAAGTATAAAGTAACTTGGGTAAAAGAAACATAAATCCAAGAGAACAATACGGATGAAACTGTAACTCTACTAAATACAAACAGTTTCAAGAAAGTCATGGAACTTTGCCGAACTCTAAAGCCTAAGAAAAAGGATAAAGAGAAAAGCATTTATAACTTAGAAATAAGTTAGAAAGCTACAAACGTAGTCTTCCTAATCACCTCCAATGTTAGAAAAGATATCATAAAAAATGGCTATGACACAATCGGAGCGAACTAGAAAATACTTAGATTCTAACCATGAGGCGAAAGAAAAACATCGCATAAGTGGTTATAAGTCTAAGGATAAGAAGTTTATTTTAGAGTTCGCAAGTGAAGAAGATTTATTACAAGTTGAAGAATGGATAAAACAAAGCATTAGTCATGTTTGCCACCCTTAATGCTATTAGGGAAGTAAACCCAGTTTATGACAATAAAGTTGTTTTCACGATAAGTGGTGATGAATCCTTTTTCTTCAAGCAAAACGATAGCTTTTTTCAAAGATTGTCTTGAAAAAGGTAGGATTTTAGCTAGTTTGACTATGCTAACTCTAATAATGTTACTATCATCAATACAAGTTGCTATTAACTGTAAAACACTAAACGCTGTAGGCGTTAACACATATTTTCTTGAGTAAATAATCTCTAAATGTTGCTTCACGTTCTTTTCCCTCTAGTCAGTGAATGCTTCACCATAACTTATAAGGAGTTTAAACGTAAAAGCTCCCGCAGCTGGACTCGAACCAGCAACCCTTCGATTAACAGTCGAATGCTCTGCCATTGAGCTATGCGGGAAAGCAACAAAAAATAATATACCTAGTTTTTTTGGTGATGTCAATATGTAAGTATTTTATTTTATAGATATTTTATAGATACTTCTTCTATAATTTTTTTTTGGGGGGGGGAATGTCGGTTGATTTATAAAGTGCAGCTGACTTTCGGGCTCTGCAGAATAGTTATTACTGGGTATAAAGTAAGTACAGAAACTATTTGTGGTATTTGTTTATATGTATTTTTAGCGTAGTTATTGCTTTTGTGTCTAATATGATGGATTTTAGTGTTACTTATTCTTACGTGATAACTCATTAAATGTTCGTACGTGTTTTTAATATTTATGGGATAAAGGAAGTGCATTTTGGGTTTTGCATAATTGCGGTTATTTTCTCTACATAGTTTTTAGTTTCTTCAAATGGGGGAGTGCCTGCATATTTTTTCACGTTACCAAGACCTGCATTATAAGCCGCTAAAGACAAGTTGATTGCTGACTCTTCCACGTTATTATTAGTTTTCCAGAACGTAACTTCTTCATGTAATTTACATAAATATACGCCTGTGCTGTATATACTATCGTAAGGGTTATTGATTTCAGCTTTCCCATCACCGTCACCATCCTGTCCGACTGCATTGAATGTTTCGGACATGAATTGTCCCAATCCTTTAGCTCCTGCATGTGAAGTCACATTGGGGTTCCACTTAGATTCTGTTTGTATGACTGCTGCGACTAGTTCAGGAGTAATATTCTCACACACATTACCAGCTTTATTGACGGTATCAACATATTCTTTTGGGACTTTTACACATTCTGAAAATATGTTTAGATTGCTTTCTGGGAAAAATACGACTATAAAAACTAAAGCACATACTATTAGTAGTAATATTTTCAAGATTAGTCGTACTAATTTTTTCATTATTGTTTATTATTCTCCGTATTATCAAACTGTTTTATAACTTATAGTTGATTTTCAATTGTACTACAGCTATCTTCAAATGTAGTTTAGAGGATGTATATTTGAGTAGAGTATCACTTGCCTTATAAAGGTATTTGTTGAAGATTTGGGCATGTATTTAGGCAATGAGTCATGTTTGCGTTGCTAAAGTTGAAGTACGTAGTAATTAGTAAGTTAAATAGCTACTTGTGTTGAGAAACTTTATTTGTGCTGAGATTTTGTTTTTAGGGAAGATGGAGTAATACTGTTTTTATTAAGTGTGTGAATGCTGAAGCATTTTAGGAAAATTTGAGTCATACTGTTGCGTTGGTGTAGTTGTTTTAGAAGAAAAATATTTTTTACTTATGATTTTGAGATATGCTTAGGATTTGGTTTTGCTAAAGAAGTATGCGTTTTCTTTGTGGGAAAGAAATGGAGTAAAGCTATCTTTAGATGGTATAGTTTGGGTATTTTTTATTTCTTAAGTTAATAAAGTGTGACCGTTGTACAACGGTCACACTTTATTGGGTTTTATTTAATTATTACTTTATATATCTTACTTGGCAGATGTTTTTCTGCGTGTTAGCACTGCTCCTGCTGTTGCTAGGGCTAGGGCTAGTGAAATGATTGTTAGGCTGTCAATACCTGTTTGAGATAGTTGCCCGTTAGGTTTTTTAACAAGTACTGGTTTCTTGCCTTTTTCTTTAGTTTCACTAGATACCTTTTCCTCGTTTGCCTTTGGTAGAGGTTTTCCGGCTTTGAAAGGAACGGCTAGTTTTACATCATCATCTGCACGGCTATCGTTGTTACGACCAAATGCTTCAATGTTTAGTGAAACATCTCGTGTATCTTCGTCAGCAACTGAGCGTAGCGATGCTAGAGAGCTTGCTGTTTCACTTTCAGGCTGAACAGCTGGCGGATTAGTGAAATCAAATTCACCTTGTGCAATTACGCGTCCGTCAAATGCTCCATCTCCTATATTTTGTGCTTTTTGGTTTTCGGCAGTAAAGGATAGTTTTGTTGCTGGTCCTGTTGCTGTTACACGGATGAGTACTTTTCCTCTAACTGTTGCGTTCTCTAGAGCACTCCAGCTTTGTCCATTGTCACTTGAGTATTCTACGTTTTGGATTGTTGGCTTAGGCTGGTCATATAAAACAGCGTCTAAAGCACTAACAAGACCTGCACCACGATATTCCTTACCACCTACTGGTTCAGATAAACGTGCGAAGTTCTTAGCAGCATGCTTCTTTAGTAAAGCAACCACTTCGTCAGGAGTTAGTGTAGGATTTACAGCGCGAAGTAAAGCGGCCACACCAGCAACGTGTGGGCTAGCCATAGAAGTACCACTAATTGCTGCATAATCACGATGTTCTGAGTCATTTTCTGCTGGGAAAGTAGAGTAAATCGAAACGCCTGGTGCTGCTAGAGTAATCGAGTTGACACCATAGTTAGAAAAACTTGCACGACCTAGCAACATAGTAGCAGGATCTCCTGAAGGCCTTTTACGTCCAACAGCTGAAACAGTTACTGTGCTTGGTAGCATTGTAGGAATATCCATACCGCCAGTGATATCACGGTTTGAAATAATTTCCAATTCAGTTAAGTCGTTAGGAGATTCTCCTGAATCAACTGGATTATCAACATCGTTGTCAGCGTTTCCTGCTGCTGTAATGTTTACAACGCCTGATTTGTAGGCGTAGTCAACAGCGCGGGATACTACTTCCAGACCAGCTTTTTGAGACCTCTCGCTCGGTACCCAGTATTCCCATGGGTCAACATAGTAGCTGTTATTTGTTACAGCAAACTTATGGTCAGCAGCCCAAATGAAACCACAAGTTACATATTCTGGATAAAATAATCCGTTTGAGTTAGCAACTTTAACAGCAGCTAGTCGAGCCTTAGGAGCAACACCGTCAACACCAATACTATTGTGTTCAGCAGCAACAGTACCTGCTACGTGAGTTCCATGGATATCGTCATCTTGCCAAGCTTCATATGAGGTGTTTGGGATACCGTTTACTTGGCAGCCAACAGACAAGTCTTTTTCAATCTGGTTTTGTAAATCAGGGTGTGAACCCTTTATACCTGTATCTAGAATACCTACGACTGTGCGTTCTAGTTTTACATCAACTTTTGCTGCTTCAATCGCCCCAATTGCATGCAAACCCCAAGCATTAGCTGATAAAGGGTCTTGCTCGTATGCAGGATTTTCTAGTGAGTCTTTAAATCTTTGTCTACCGCTTTCATTATTTCCGGATGATGGTGACACTGAAGGTGTGACATTTGGTAGTACGACTTCGCGACCTTCAATTTCTTTTTGGCGTGTAGGACCTACAGAATGTACTGGTATTCCTACTTCTTGTGCTTTAGCTTCCAAATCTATATCAAATGTTGAACTAGAGGCCTGCACGAAGAAACTTGATAGCTGTGGGTACTGTTGTAATACTACGCCACCTAGTCTTTTTGCTTCTTCCACTAAAGAATTAAACTGAGCTGTGGAAGTCCCTTTTTCAAGGTTTACAGCATAGTTCATGATTTTATCTGGACCAGCCTGTGCTCTTTCATTAGTTACAGTTGAATCCTGATCGCCATCAGTTGCAAACCCTGCTGGTACTGCAAGACATGCACTTGTGCCTGCAAGAGACAGAGCAAGAGCTGCACCTACATATTTCATTCTCTTTGGTACTACGTTCATCTCATATACATCCTTAAAGTTTCGAAAACGGATATACGGTAATATACTTCTAAGGTAATATTAAAGTAAAGACTTTTCAAAAAAATTATCTATTTTTTTAAAAAAATTACCTTTTTGTAATTATTTGTTTTGTTTATGTTACCTGGTTATGGTTTGGAAATCTTGGAGATGATTTTTGAGTAAGTAGGTGAGTTTTATAAGCTGAGATTTATATTAAATGATTGGTTTTGTTTTTCAGGGAAAAACTTATTGCTGATTTTTACTGTTGTATTTTATTTATGGTTTTACTACGTTTCTGTAGAGATGAATTGGTATTATGTTTTGGTGGAAGTTAAAGAGCAAGTAGTTTGTATAGTTCAGCTGGTGTGAAAGTATTGTGTGTTTTGTTTGTTAAGTTAATAAAGTGTGACTGTTTTATTTGCAGTCACACTTTATTAGGTTTTATTTAGTTATTATTTTATATATTTTATTTGGCAGATGTTTTTCTGCGTGTTAGCACTGCTCCTGCTGTTGCTAGAGCTAGGGCTAGTGAAATGATTGTTAGGCTGTCAATACCTGTTTGAGATAATTCTCCGTTAGGTTTTTTGACAAGTACTGGTTTCTTAGCCTTTGCTGTGCTTTCACTAGCTGGTTTTTCCTCATTTGCTTTTGGTAGAGGTTTTCCGGCTTTGAAAGGAACAGCTAGTTTTACATCGTCATCTGCACGGCTATCGTTGTTACGACCAAATGCTTCAATGTTTAGTGAAACATCGCGTGTATCTTCGTCAGCAACTGAGCGTAGCGATGCTAGAGAGCTTGCTGTTTCACTTTCAGGCTGAACAGCTGGCGGATTAGTGAAATCAAATTCATTTTGTGCAATTACGCGTCCGTCAAATGCTCCATCTCCTGTGTTTTCAGCTGACTGATCTTCAGCAGTGAAGGATAGTTTTGTTGCTGGACCAGTTGCTGTTACGCGAATTTGGACTTTTCCTCTAACTGTTGCGTTTTCTAAAGCGTTCCAACTCTGACCGTTATCGCTTGAGTATTCTACGTTTTGGATTGTTGGCTGTGGTTGGTCGTAAAGAACAGCGTCTAGAGCACTTGTAAGACCTGCACCACGATATTCTTTGCCATCTGTTGGTTCGGTTAAACGTCCCAAGTTCTTAGCAGCATGTTTTTTCAACAATTCAACAACCTGATCAGGAGTTAGTGTAGGATTTACAGCGCGAAGTAAAGCAGCTACACCAGCAACGTGTGGGCTAGCCATAGAAGTACCACTAATTGCTGCATAATCACGGTTGTATTTATCGTTTTCTGCTACGAATGTAGACTGAATTCCAACGCCTGGTGCTGCTAGAGTGATCGAGTTGACACCATAGTTAGAAAAACGTGCACGAGATAGTGGCATAATAGCAGGATCTTCTGTAATACTTGTGCGGCCAACAGCTGAAACACTAACTGTGCTTGGTAGCATTGTAGGAATATCCATACCACCGGTGATATCACGGTTTCGAATGATTGCTGATTCATCTAGGTCGTTAGGAGATTCTCCTGAATCGACTGGATTGTCATTATCGTTGTTAGCGTTTCCTGCTGCTGTAATGTTTACAACGCCTGATTTGTAGGCGTAGTCAACGGCGCGGGATACTACTTCCAGACCAGCTTTTTGTGATCTTTCACTTGGTACCCAGTATTCCCATGGGTCAACATAGTAGCTGTTGTTTGTTACAGCGAATTTATGGTCAGCAGCCCAAATGAAACCACAAGTTACATATTCTGGGTAGAAAGAACCATTTGAATTGGAAACTTTAACAGCAGCTAGTCGAGCTTTAGGAGCAACACCGTCAACACCAATACCATTGTGTTCAGCAGCAACAGTACCTGCTACGTGGGTTCCATGGTAGTGGTCATCTTGCCATGCGGCGTATGAGGTATCTGGAATACCATTTACTTGGCAACCTACAGATAAGTCTTTTTCAATCTGGTTTTGTAAATCAGGGTGTGAACCCTTTATGCCTGTATCTAGAATACCTACTACTGTGCGTTCTAGTTTTACATCAACTTTTGCTGCTTCAATCGCTCCAATTGCATGCAAACCCCATGTAGTGGCTGACATTGGGTCTTGTTCGTATGCAGGATCTTCTAGCTGGGATTTCGCAAATTGACTTCCGCTACCTGCGCTGCCAGATGCTGGCGTTGAACTTACAGCGTTTGGTAGTACGACTTCACGACCCTCAACTTCTTTTTGGCGTGTAGGGCCTACAGAATGTACTGGTATTCCTACTTCTTGTGCTTTAGCTTCCAAATCTACATCGAATGTGGAGCTAGAAGCTTGTACGAAGAAACTTGATAACTGTGGATACTGTTGTAATACTACGCCACCTAGTCTTTTTGCTTCTTCTACCAAAGAATTAAACTGGGCTGTAGAAGTTCCTTTTTCAAGGTTTACAGCGTAGTTCATAATTTTATCTGGACCAGCTTGTGTATTTTCAGTAGATACAGTCGAGTCCTGATCGCCATCAGTTGCAAAACCTGCCGGTACTGCAAGGCATGCACTTGTGCCTGCAAGAGATAGAGCAAGAGTTGCACCTATATATTTCAATCTCTTTGATAGTGTTTTCATCTCATATACATCCTTAAAAATTGAGAACGTGTATATACTAAAATACCCTTAAAGTAATGTTAGAGTAAAGAGCTTTTAAAAAAATTATCCATATTTTGGAATATAGTTTACATTATCTAATGTTTTTTTACTTTTAAGATTATTTTCATTACCAAAAACAAACAAGCACTTTACTTAATTATTATAAATTTGGAAATGTTCTAGAATGTGAAATGGGTTTTTAGATACACTTATTGATAGTGATATAAAATACTCTTTTATGTGTGTAAACTTTTATTTTTTTTGTTTGAATGAAATAAAGGTAAATGATATAGAATAATTAAGTTATTATCACGTTTGTGAAAATCATTTAAAACTACCAAACTTAATATAGAGTAGTTATGTCTGTTCAAAAATGGTTTTTACAAACTAAGAGTGAGTTTTATATTGTTGTCACATTTTACCAATAATGCTTGTCTATACTTTAGTTTGTAAATATCACATTTTGAATACTCTATAGAAATAATAAGTTTATAGTATAAGTAGTCCGTACAGCATTGTAGATAATTTATGTTTTTGAGTTTGATAGGTATATTGGAATGTCGTTTTTGGACGGTAAGTATTTTATATGTTTATAAGAGTATTATTTTGTCTAATTCCTCTATGGGGATTAGTAAAGTTTTGTTTTCTTTGATGTTTTCTTTATTTTGGGGAAGCGGGAAGAAGTGCTGTTTCCTACTTTAAAATTTTTTTAGTTTTAGGCGCTGTATGTGGTTTTGTTTGTTAAGTTAATAAAGTGTGACTGCTTGTGGCGGTCACACTTTATTGGGTTTTATTTAATTATTATTTATATATTTTATTTGGCAGATGTTTTTCTGCGTGTTAGCACTGCTCCTGCTGTTGCTAGGGCTAGGGCTAGTGAAATGATTGTTAGGCTGTCAATACCTGTTTGAGATAATTCTCCACTAGGTTTTTTAACAAGTACTGGTTTCTTAGCCTTTGCTGTGCTTTCACTAGCTGGCTTTTCTTTGTCTGCTTTCTCTTCAGTTGCCTTTGGAAGAGGTTTTCCGGCTTTGAAAGGAACAGCTAGTTTTACATCATCATCTGCACGGCTATCGTTGTTACGACCAAATGCTTCAATGTTTAGTGAAACATCTCGTGTATCTTCGTCAGCAACCGTTCGTAGTGATACTAGAGAATTTGCTGTTTCACTTTCAGGCTGAACAGCTGGCGGATTAGTGAAATCAAATTCACCTTGTGCAATTACGCGTCCGTCAAATGCTCCGTCTCCTGTGTTTTCAGCTTTTTTGTTTTCAGCTCCAAAAGATACCTTTGTTGCTGGACCAGTTGCTGTTACGCGAATTTGGACTTTTCCTCTAACAGTTGCGTTCTCTAGAGCACTCCAAGTTTGACCATTGTCACTTGAGTATTCTACGTTTTGGATTGTTGGTTTTGGCTGGTCATATAAAACAGCGTCTAAAGCACTTGCAAGACCTGAACCACGGTATTCTTTACCATCTGTTGGTTTAGCTAAGCGTTCAAAGTTCTTAGCAGCATGTTTTTTCAACAATTCAACAACCTGATCAGGAGTTAGTGTAGGATTTACAGCGCGAAGTAAAGCAGCTACACCAGCAACGTGTGGGCTAGCCATAGAAGTACCATCGAGTACATCATAGTCGAAACCATATGGGCTTTTTTCTGCTACGAACGTAGAATAAATGTCAGTGCCTGGTGCTGCTATATCAATTGTGTTTGTGCCGTAATTAGAAAAGCCGGAGCGTCCAAGTTTTGCTACTGCAGGATCAGCTGCGCCTTCTCTAGGCTCAAGAGCAGAAACAGTGACCATATTTGGTAGCATTGCTGGAATATCCAAACCACCAGTAATATCGCGGTTTTGAATGTGCTCTGACTCAGGTAAATCGTTAGGAGATTCTCCTGAATCAACTGGGTTGTCGAGGTTAGTATTAGCGTTTCCTGCTGCAGCAATGTTTACAACGCCTGATTTATAAGCGTAATCAGCTGCGCGAGATACTACTTCTAGACCAGCTTTTTGTGACCTCTCACTTGGTTTCCAAAATTCCCATGGATCAACGTAGTAGCTGTTGTTTGTTACAGCAAATTTGTGGTCAGCAGCCCATACGAAACCGCAAGTTACGTATTCTGGGTAGAAAGAGCCGTTGGAGTTAGCAACTTTAACAGCAGCTAGTCGAGCTTTAGGAGCAACACCGTCTATGCCTTCTGTGTTATGCTCAGCAGCAACTATACCTGCTACGTGAGTTCCATGGTAGTGGTCATCTTGCCATGCAGCATATGAGTTATCTGGAATACCATTTACTTGGCAACCTACAGATAAGTCTTTTTCAATCTGATTTCGTAAATCAGGGTGCGACCCCTTTATGCCACCATCTAAAATACCTACGACTGTGCGTTCTAGTTTTACATCAACTTTTGCTGCTTCAATTGCACCAATTGCATGCAAACCCCAAGCTTCAGCTGATAGTGGGTCTTGTTCGTATACAGGATTTTCTGATGAGGCTTTAAAACCTTGGCTACCGCTTTCGTTACTTTCGGATGATGGTGCTGAAGGTGTGACATTTGGTAGTACGACTTCACGGCCTTCAACTTCTTTTTGACGTGTAGGGCCTACAGAATGTACTGGTATTCCTACTTCTTGTGCTTTAGCTTCCAGATCTACGTCAAATGTTGAACTAGAAGCTTGTACGAAGAAACTTGATAGCTGTGGGTATTCACGGAGTATTACGCCACCTAGTCTTTTTGCTTCTTCTACCAAAGAATTAAACTGAGCTGTGGAAGTTCCTTTTTCAAGGTTTACAGCATAGTTCATAATTTTATCTGGACCAGCCTGTACATTTTCACTAGATACAGTTGAGTTTTGATTACCGTCGGTTGCAAATCCTACTGGTACTGTAAGACATACACTTGTGCCTGCAAGAGATAGTGCGAGAGTCGCACCTACATATTTCAATTTCTTTGGGAGTATGTTCATATATTGCCCATCCTTAAATTTTCGAAAACGGATATACGATGACATACTCTTAAGGTAATATTAAAGTAAAGACTTTTCAAAAGAATTTGCGCATTTTTACAAAAAAAAACTTGTATTTGTAATTATTTTTATTTACCCATTTAATGGATTAGTAATGTTTTTGCTTATTTTTTGCGTGTCTAGATTTATTCTGAAATCTTAAAAAGGCTATTGAAATGTTTTAATGATAATTAGTGTGACATATTTCTTTTATTTACTGTAAAATAGTTCCGTTTCTTCTTTTGTTTTGAATGAGATAAGGATAAATGATATAAAATAATTAAATTATTGTCATATCTTTGAAAATCATTTAAAACTATCAAACTTAATATGGAGTAGTTATGTCTGTTCAAGCACAAGTTCAAGAATGCTTAGAACCCTTGGTTGCTGAAAATGGCTTATTTTTAGAAAAAGTAGTTTTAGCTAAATCTGGAAAGAACACTTTAGTGCGTGTTGTTATAGATTTAATTGACACACCTGGTGGAGTTTCCTCAGATAAAATTGTTGAAATATCTAGAAAAATATCAAAACTACTTGATGAAAAAGACCCTATAAAAGGAGCTTATACTTTAGAAGTAACTACTGCAGGGGCTGAAAGAGATATAACAGATCTAAGATTATGGAAACGTGCTGTGGGTCGTCACGTGAAATATTCCTATGAAGAACAAATTATTGAAGGAAAAGTTCAGCGAGTGCTTGATGACAAAGTAGTTGTTATTTCTGTAAAAGACTCAGAACAAGAATATGAAATTGAAAAAATACAGAAAGCTAGAACAATAATAGTTTTCTAAAAATTGTGGTGATAATATAAACATATCTTATATCTGATAGGACAAACTGTGCAAATAGACATTAACGCTTTACGTTTAGTGGAAAAAGAAAAAGGCATAAATTTAGAAGTATTGTTGCGTACCATCGAAGACGCACTATTGAAAGCTTATTTTAACCAGCCAGGAGCTATGGAAAAAGCTAGAGTTGAAATTGACGAAGTTACTGGTAATGTTACGGTTATAGCTTGTGAACAAGATGAAAATGGTGAGCCTATAGGCGAATTTGACGACACACCAATTAATTTTAGTCGTATAGGTACAACAATTGTAAGAAGCATAATCAAGCAACGTATATTTGAAGTTGAAGATAATAAAGTCATTGGTGAATACAAACACACGATAGGTACAGTCATATCAGGAGTTATACAGCAAGGTGGGATTGATAACCCCAATGTGCTAGTAGATATTGGCGGCGTGGAAGCAATGATTTTACCATCTGAGCAAGTACCTAATGAAAAATATAATCATGGTGATCGTATTAAAGCTTATGTCTTAGATGTTACTAAAGGAAACAAAGGTCCACGTATACTACTATCTCGCACACATCCAGAATTAGTACGACAATTATTCAAATTAGAAGTCCCAGACATACAAAAAGGACTTGTTGAAATCGTTGCAGTTGCTAGAGAAGCAGGGCATAGAAGTAAAATAGCTGTAAGAGCAACACAACCTAATGTAAACGCTGTTGGTACATGTATTGGTCCTATGTTCCGTCGAGTTAAAAACGTTATAGACGAACTAGGTGGAGAAAAAATAGACATAATTGATTATTCTGAGGACCCGACGAGATTTGTCGCAAATGCTTTGTCTCCAGCTAGAGTTGCAGCTGTAAACGTTATTAGCGAAGAAGAGAAAAAAGCTAGAGTAATAGTACCTGATTTCCAGCTTTCTCTTGCAATAGGTAAAGAAGCTCAAAATGTCAGGTTAGCTGCACGTTTGACAGGCTGGAAGATTGATATTCAGTCAGATATTCAAGAAACTGGTGATGTGCAGACTTCTCTTGTATCACAGAAAGATAAGATTGAATAAAGATTACTGTTAATTTACAGGTAAAAATGTTCATATATGAGCAAGTATCTTTAAAATCGTGACTTGAATAGTTACTAAAATAGTCAAAAATGAGATATAGTTAATGTTTGGTCGTTAGATTGGTGAGGTGTGTCCAATTGCGGGAACATATTCGCACTTGTCGAGGATGTAATCAAAAGAGCGGAAGGGAAACTCTTTTGAGGTATGTTCTTTCTCATGATAAAACTACTATCATTTATGACGAATATAAAAAGATGTCAGGTAGGGGAATGTGGGTACATAAAGATCCACAGTGCATGAAAAGAGCGTCAAAGCTTGGAACAATAAACCATGCTTTTAAGACTAAGATTGACAAAGTCAATTCAATAGTTTTATCGGAATTCACAAGGTGTGATTCTTAGCAAACGGAGCGGGAGAAAGCCGATGGGCACCCGATGAGTAGCCAGCAATGAGCTGTCAAAAAGTATAGAGGTTTCGTCCTGCCTAGGGATTGAAGCCCAGACAGGAGAAAAGTGACTAAAATGCGAGTCCACGAGCTTGCTAAAGAGCTCGGATATAAAAGCAAAGAAATTATAGACGTACTTAAAGAACAAGGTGAGTTCGTAAAGAGTGCTTCTTCAACAATTGAGGCACCTGCTGCTAATAAAGTGCGTGCAGTTTTACCTGCAAAGCAAACTAAAGAAAAAGTAGCTAAAGCACCTAAAAAAATAGAAGATGTTGAAGTAAAAGCACCAGAGAAAACACTTAAAGAAAAATCTACAGAAAAGCCAAAACCACCTAAGAAGGCTGAAGAAAAAACTGAAGATGTTAAGTCAGAGCCTAAAGAAAAAATAGCTAAGAAAAAGGTCTCTGAAGATTTTAATACAACTAAACCAAAGGGTAACAACAAGTCTAAACAAGACCCTAAGGATTTATCACAGCCTAAATTTAAAGGTGATGTTAAAGCTAAGGGTGAAAATAAACCTAAAGCAAGTGCAAAGCCTAAAGAAGCAAACGTAACTCCAGTTCCAAAACCATCTATGCCTCGTCCAATGGTAAGGCCTGGAAATAATCCTTTTGCTTCTACGCAAGGTATGCCAAAGCCTGGAGCACCTAAGAAACAACAAGGTGGGCCAAAGGGCAAAGGTGGAAATAAACCTGAAAATAAGAAGCGTTCTGAAAATGAAAAGCAGAACAATGCACCTAAACAGGCAAAGAATAAAGAGCGTGCTCCAAAGCAAAATCGCAATATAAACAACGAAATTGCTGAGAAGCAAGTTGCTGCAGCTCAAGCTGGAAAAGGTGGCAGAGGACGTTCGGGACGTTCATCTGGATCTTCATACGACCAGCCTCGCGGTTTAGCTAACTCATTCCCTAATAGTGGAAGTGGTGGTCGTGGAAATACCCAAGGTGCATTTGGTAGAGGTACAGGTAAATCAGCTAAGCGTAAAGCAAAGCGTGCAAAGCGACAGGAAATAGAAGAGCAGATAGCACCAGTAATAGGTGGTGTATCAGTACCTAAAGGTGACGGAAGCACACAGATTACAATTCGTCAAGGTGCGTCTCTAGCCGAATTTGCTGAAAAAATTAACGTAAACCCAGCAGCACTAGTTACAATCCTATTCCACATGGGTGAAATGGTTACAGCAACACAATCAATTGACCAAGACACATTGGAAACATTGGGTGTTGAGCTAGGATACGTTGTAAAGATTATTTCTCCAGAAGACGAAGATCGTGAACTACTAGGTGCATTTGACATCGACCTGGAAGCTGAAGAAGTACAAGATGAGGAACACCTACAGTCACGTCCACCAGTTGTAACTGTTATGGGTCACGTTGACCACGGTAAGACTAAGCTACTTGACGCTATCCGTTCAACTGACGTGGTTGCTGATGAAGCCGGTGGTATTACACAGCATATTGGTGCTTATCAGGTACACTGTGAACACGATGGCGTAAAACGTCCAATTACCTTTATTGACACACCAGGTCACGAGGCCTTTACAGCTATGCGTGCTCGTGGTGCTCAAGTTACAGATATTGCTATTTTGGTTGTAGCAGCTGATGACGGTGTTATGCCTCAGACAGTTGAAGCAATCAACCACTCCCAAGCTGCTGGAGTTCCAATCGTTGTAGCAGTAAACAAGGTTGATAAACCAGAAGCTAATCCGGATAAGATTAGGGCACAGCTAACTGAATACAACTTGGTTGCTGAAGAATATGGCGGTGACGTAATTTTCGTTGACGTTTCAGCTAAACAACGACAAGGTATTAATGAGCTACTTGAAGCTGTTCTACTAACAGCTGATGCTGCTTTGGATTTGACAGCTAACCCTAATAGCAGTGCTCGTGGTGTGGCAATTGAAGCTAACCTTGACAAGGGTCGTGGTGCTGTTGCTACAGCTCTAGTTCAGCGTGGTACTATGCGAGTTGGTGACTCTATAGTTATTGGTAGTGCATACGGTCGTGTTCGTGCCATGTTTGATGAACACGGTATACCTGTAGAAGAAGCTACACCTTCACGTCCTGTACAGATTTTAGGTTTGACTTCTGTGCCTAGAGCTGGGGATAACTTTATTGTTACTGATGATGACCGTACAGCACGTCAGATTGCTGATAAGCGTCAGGCAGCAGCTCGTGCAGCACAACTAGCTAAGCGTCGTAAGCGTGTAACTCTTGAAGACTTCGATGAGGCTTTGAAGGCTGGTAAGGTCGACACGTTGAACTTGATTCTAAAGGGTGACGTTTCAGGTGCTGTTGAGGCTTTGGAAGATTCCTTGCTCAAGATTGATGTTGGTGAGGAAGTACAACTACGCATTATCCACCGTGGTGTTGGTGCGATTACGCAAAACGATGTTAACCTTGCAACAGTGGATAACGCTGTTATTGTTGGTTTCAACGTTCGACCAGCTGAACGTGTGGCTGAAATGGCTGACCGTGAAGGTGTTGAAATTAAATACTACTCAGTTATTTACGCAGCAATTGAAGATATCGAAAATGCTTTGCGTGGTATGTTAAAGCCTATTTACGAAGAAGCACAGCTGGGTACAGCAGAAATTCGTCAAGTATTCCGTTCCTCTAAGTTTGGTAATATTGCAGGTTCTATTATCCGCAGTGGCACTATCAAACGTGGAACTAAAGCAAGACTTGTACGTGATGGTGTAGTTGTTGCTGAAAACTTAGAAATTGAATCATTACGTCGTGAAAAAGATGACGTTACTGAAGTACGTGACGGTTTCGAGTGCGGTATTTCTCTAGGATACAAAGATATTCGTGAAGGCGATGTCATTGAAACTTGGGAAATGGTCGAGAAGAAACGTAGCTAAAAATTTCAAATTTGAACTATACATTGTGTTTTGTGTGGCTTTATAAGTTGCACAAAACACGATTTTAATGGAGATAAAAATGAGTAACGATAGCCCTAGAGTTCGTAAGATAGCTGATCGTATTCAACAAACTGTTGCTATTATGCTTGAATCTAAGATTAAAGATCCAAGGCTTGGATTCGTAACTGTTACAGATGTTAGAGTTACTGGTGACTTACAACATGCTAGTATTTTCTATACAGTTTATGGTGATGATAAAGATCGTAAAAATACTGAAGCTGCTCTAAATTCTGCTAAAGGACTTATTAGAAGCAATATTGGAAAAGCCTTAGGTATTCGTTTGACACCATCAATAGAGTTTATTCTAGACGCTCTTCCCGATACTGTTGCTTCAATTGAGGATGCTTTAGTTGCAGCAAAGTTTAAAGATGAGTCTGTAGCACGTTTAGCAGAAAAAGCTCAGTATGCAGGAGAAGAAAATCCTTATAAAGTTCCTCGTAAAAAAGATGAATCCTTTGAAGAAGAATCAGAGTTTTCTGACAATTTTGATGACTATGAAGAACTTGATGATGAGTATGACGAGGCTTACGAAGAAGATGAAATTGATGATTTTGACAAGTTAGACTAGGTATTTTTGCTGTTTGTTGGATAACTATTATTTAGGCTAAATTGTCTATAGTTTCACATAAAAGTATAGAGCGACTTATTCTTGGTAAATTTAGTGTTTACGTGGATAGAATAGGTCGCTTTGGCTTTTAAAACTTGTAGTATTGAAGTTTTAGCCTAATGCTAAAGATATATAAAATTTGAGTCTGCATATAAAGTTTACTGTGAATTTGTAGAGTCCATGAGAAATTAAATAAAAATTTGATTACATTTTTGTGTTAATTTTGAGTTTGTCTAATTTTAGAATACATATAAGTTGCAAGTTTACTTATGATAATAAACAATCGAGGCCAAGTACCAAGGTTTTAAGTTTTTAGATTTTATATTTTACAGAATAACTATCGAAGACTATATCCTCGAGACCAAACATTTCTAAGTTTGTCTTAGTATAGAGATAACTAGGTAAAAGTGCATAATGTAAATATATATAGGCAATAGATGAAATTTTAGCTACCAAAACACGAAATATAGAAGAAGTAAAAACACATGGCAATTTATAAAGAGGAATAAATGTAAATCGTAAAAGTTATAGAATCTCTCTAAACTTAGGCAAGCTGAATTTAGTTATTTATTTGGTAATGTCGATGAAATAGGAGAGAAAATGACTGGTAATGTTGATATTGGAAAGTGTGGTTTTAAGGAAATTTGGTAGGTGAATGTGTTGAAGAAAAATTCTAAGGAGAAAAAAGGTAAACCAAATCGGTTTGTATCTGGACTTGTTGTGCTTGCTATTTTTCTTTTAGTTCCTCTTCCTTTTGCTTTGTGGTCATCTGGTTGGGAGTGGATTACTAAGGATTGGACAGCTGTTCCTTCTGAATTTATTATCACATACGTTGGTGGCTTAATATTCTTTCTGGGAAGTATAATTGCATACATAATTAGAGGGTGGCTTATCGCCAAAGGCTATCTTAAAAGAGATGAAGATATAGACCGAGATTACGAATTCCAAATATAGTTTTTCTTTCCTAATATAAGATTTATACTTAATTTGAAATCTTATAAATTAAATTTAAGGTAAAGTGTGCTTGGCATCATGTGTGCTTTATCGTAAAAGAACTAAATGAATAGTTTGGAACTTAAAAAGACATATTACAAAAAGTATTTTACTTAGCCCAAAAAGTATAACTAAAATATTTAAGTAAATCTGGTAGGTAAATATGGTTAAGAAGACTAAATCTAACTCTAACGAGGGAAAAGGTAAACCAAATCGGTTTGTATCTGGACTTGTTGTGCTTGCTATTTTTCTTTTAGTTCCTCTTCCTTTTGCTCTGTGGTCATCTGGTTGGGAATGGATTACTAAGGATTGGACAGCTGTTCCTTCTGAATTTATTATCACATACGTTGGTGGCTTAATATTCTTTTGGGGTGGTCTCATCATATATTTGCTAAAAGAATGGCTTATCAGTAAAGGATATTTTAAGAAGAAAAAATAAATATTAAGTACTGTTGCTTATATATAAGTCACTTCCTAATACTATAAGATTTTTGTTTACTTTTAGAATTTAGTAACCACAATAATGCTTAAATACTTGTTCAAGGTTGGTATATGTTTTAGTGTAAAAAGGCTATTTATTAATAGCAACTTCATATTTTGTGTTGGTAAAGATTGAAAATACATTAAGCCTCAAATATAAATCTTTTCGGATTTTACTTTTGGGGCTTTAGTGCTTTAAAAAACTAACTTATAAAAGGAAAAACTACCTTTCAACGAAGTACTACTTTTATGTTCAAGGTTACACTTTGTTTATTACGTACTAGAAAATTTATAGAAAAACACACTTACTTACAATATAGCTTCAAGACTTTACTAACACTTCATGTTTTCAAATACATAACTTATAATTTTATTGTTTCACAAAGAAAATAATGAAAAACACAATTTTTGTACAAAATATTATTCTAATTTTCGTGTATAAAACAAAATATGTGAAAAGCTAGATTTTAGAACGGAAAATAATGCAAGTAACTCGAGCTAATGCTATAGCTGATGACGGAATCATAATAGTAAATAAAGAAAAAGATATGACAAGTCATGACGTAGTTTCTTGTATGCGAAAACTAGCTAATACTCGCAAAGTAGGGCATGGGGGAACTTTAGACCCTATGGCTACTGGAGTTCTAGTTGTAGCTGTAGGTAAAGCTACGCGTATGTTGCAATACATTTCTGCTTCTTGGAAAACTTATCGCGCAACTGTTTTGCTTGGTATTAGAACTGTTTCAGATGACGCTATGGGAGAAGTCTTAGAAATTACACCAGTGGACGAGCAAGGACTACAAGACAAATTAGACGCTATTTTGCCAGAGTTTCGTGGAGATATTTTACAAGCTCCCTCTAAAGTATCAGCAATCAAAGTTCATGGAAAACGTGCTTATGATTTAGTTCGTGAAGGTAAAGAAGTTGAGCTAGAAAAACGCCCTGTAACTATATATTCCCTAGAACAGATAAGCTCTTTGAGAGCAAGCAGTTCGCACGAGAATGCTTATGAATTTGATATTGAAGTTACCTGTTCATCAGGTACTTATATACGCTCAATAGCTCGAGATATTGGGGAAAAACTTGAGTGTGGAGCTCATCTCACTATGTTAGAAAGAACAAATGTAGGTGGATTTACCCTAGAAGAAGCTAAAACTTTACAAGAGCTAAACCAGTATGTGAGCGAACAAAACGGTTGCAACTGCCCTAAAAGTGTTGAAACAATACCTTTAGCAAAGCTTGCAATGAATATGTTTCCATACTCTTATGTATCTAAGGCACAGCGTGAAAAAATTTGTGTCGGAGCTTTTCTACCTTATGAGGACTTTATGGCTAACCTATCCTCGAATGAAAATGCTATAGAAAAACTTTCAGAAAAAGTAAGTAGGGAAAACGAGATTCTACCTAAAAATAAGCATAAAGACACAGTTTTTGCTGCTATATATGAAGAAAACTCTCATTCTAGGCTAGTTGCTTTAATGACACCTAAAGGCAAATTTGTAAAACCTGTATGCGTATTTGATGTATGATAATGGTACTTACTAGTTAGGTATGGTAAATGGACAATAAAAGTAGTGTAGTTGCTATAGGTATTTTTGATGGATTTCACTTAGGTCACCAACGTTTAATCAAAAAAGTTGTTGATTACGCTAAGTCTTTCAAGTGTACCAGCACAGTTTTTACTTTTTCCCCACACCCAGCTAACGTTCATTTAGGTGAGGGCAGTGTTGAGCTTTTATATCCACTAGCTAAAAGAATCGATTTTTTGAAAGAAGCAGGAATAGACAACGTTGAGGTCTTAGAGTATTCCTTAGAGTTCGCACAGCAGATGCCTGAAGAATTCGTAGAAAAGTACTTTGTTCAATATGCTAATGCCTGCATGGTAGTTGTGGGTGAAGATATGCGTTTTGGTAAAGGTAATTGTGCTGGAGCTAAAGATCTTGCTTTGCTTGGACAAAAACATGGTTTTGATGTGGAAATAGTGGAAAACATTAACTTTATTGACGGTGAAAGATTTTCTTCTACAAACATTCGTAATTTTATAAAATCAGCAAGTGTAGATAAAGCTAAAGAATACTTGGGACGTAATTTTGAAGTTTTCTCTAAAGTTGTGCATGGTCTAAAAAATGGACGCAAAATTGGTTATCCTACAGCTAATTTAGATATATCAGAGTTGGAAACAATCCCTAAAGATGGTGTTTATGCTGGAATATTAACGTGCGATAAACATGAGTACCCTTGTGCTATTTCAGTTGGTACAAACTATCAATTTGACGCTGTTTCTAAAACTGTTGAAGCTCATGTCTTGGGGCGTGGCGACCTAGATTTCTATGAGAAAAATGTAAAGCTCAGTTTTGTACAATATTTACGTCCAATGCTTAAATTTGACTCCTTAGAAGATTTATTAGAACAAATGCGTAACGATGTATGTATATGTGCAGATATATTGAACGTTCCTAAACCTGAGCCTATAGATCCGACTTCAGTTTTTGCAGGAATGTGATACAATATATAAGCCGTGTTTTATCGGCCACGGTATGTCGTGCCTAAAAATAAGATTTAGGCTCTGTGCAATGAATTTTAGAAGGAGAGACTGTGTCGCTAAGTCCAGAAGTTAAGAAGCAGATTATCGAAGAATACGCAACACATGAAGGTGATACAGGATCACCTGAAGTACAGATTGCGTTGCTTTCACAGCGTATCAAAGATTTGACAGAACACTTCAAAACTCACAAGCACGACCACCACTCACGTCGTGGTTTGATGCTTCTAGTTGGTCAGCGTCGCCGTATGCTTGGCTACTTGGCAGAAGTTGATATTGAACGTTACCGTTCTTTGATTGAACGCTTAGGATTGCGTCGATAGTTAAGTCTTGCATAGCCCGGAATCAAAAGGTTCTGGGCTAAAAATTTTATTGTTCCCTATGTTCGGTCCTCGGTAGTGGCCTCCGGATCTTTTCTGTATAAAAGATGTTGGAATGAACTGTTATCCGTGGGTCTCGATCGATGGCCGCCGACTGGGAAAAAACTAAATTCTAGTTAAGGAGAGGTCTTTGGAAGACACACAATTTAGTGAAGCCATAATTGATAATGGCAAATATGGAAAACGAGTTATTCGTTTTGAAACTGGTCGTCTAGCTCGTCAAGCTGCAGGTAGTGCAGTTGCCTATTTAGATGAAGAAACAGTAGTTTTATCAGCAACTACTGTTAGCTCAACACCACGTGATCAATTCGACTTTTTCCCATTGACAGTTGACGTTGAAGAACGTCAGTATGCTGCTGGTAAAATCCCAGGTTCTTTCTTCCGTAGAGAAGGACGCCCAGGCACGGAAGCTATTCTAGCCTCACGCTTAATCGACAGACCATTGCGTCCATCTTTCGTAAAAGGCTTACGTAATGAAGTTCAGGTAGTTGAAACAGTTTTGGCTATACACCCTGATGAAGCTTATGATGTATTGGCGATAAATGCTGCTTCTATGTCTACTTTGCTTGCTGGTCTGCCATTTTCTGGTCCAATTGGTGGCACACGCTTATCACTAATTGATGATCAGTGGGTAGCTTTCCCACGTCACAGTGAAATTGAAAAAGCTATTTTTTCAATGGTTGTTGCTGGTCGCATAATCCAGAGTAAAGATGGCGAAGAAGACGTAGCTATCATGATGGTTGAAGCTGAAGCAACTGAAAACACTTGGGATAAGGTACAAGCTGGTTTCACTGCTCCAACTGAAGAAGTTGTAGCCGAGGCTTTGGAACTTGCTAAACCATTTATCCGTGAACTCTGTTTAGCACAGATAGAACTAGCTAAAGAATGTGCTAAGCCACAGGGACAATTTGAACTATTCTTTGATTACACAGATGAACAGTATGCTGATGTCGAACGTTTAGCTACTGACAAGATTAACGCAGCTACTACAATAGTTGAAAAGCTTGAACGCGAAACAGCACTAGAACAAATTGCTGATGAAACAGTTGAAGCATTGGCTGAAAAATACCCAGAAGAAGAATATCCGGATTTCGATAAGGAAATTCGCGCAGCAGTACGTTCTTTGACAAAGCACATTATACGTACACGAGTTCTAACTGAAGGTAAGCGTATTGATGGTCGTGGTTTGCGTGATATACGTACTCTATCAGCAGAAGTAGATGTTTTGCCTCGAGTACACGGTAGTGCTATTTTTGAGCGTGGAGAAACTCAGATTTTGGGTGTATCTACTTTGAATATGCTACGTATGGAACAACAGATTGACTCTTTGACTCCAGTAACTCGCAAACGCTATATGCACCAATACAACTTCCCTCCATTTTCAACTGGTGAAGTAGGACGTGTAGGTTCTCCAAAACGCCGTGAAATTGGACATGGTGCTTTGGCTGAACGTGCTTTGATTCCAGTTATTCCTCCACGCGAAGAATTCCCTTATGCTATCCGTCAGGTTTCTGAAGCTTTGGGATCTAACGGTTCTACATCTATGGGTAGCGTTTGTGCATCAACTTTGTCACTACTAAACGCTGGTGTGCCTTTGCGTGCTCCTGTTGCTGGTATAGCAATGGGCTTGATGAGTGACAAGATTAATGACGAAACACGCTATGCGACTTTGACAGATATTTTGGGTGCTGAAGATGCTTTCGGTGATATGGACTTCAAAGTTGCTGGTACACGTGAATTTGTTACAGCAATACAGCTAGATACTAAACTAGATGGTATTCCAGCTTCAGTTCTAGCAGCTGCTTTGAAGCAAGCTAAGGAAGCTCGTCTATATATTCTTGATGTAATGAGTGGTGCAATTGATGAACCAGACGAAATGTCAGACACAGCTCCACGCGTTATTTCTCTAACTATTCCAGTGGATAAGATTGGTGAAGTAATCGGTCCTAAGGGTAAGACTATCAACCAAATCCAAGAAGACACTGGTGCTGAAATTACTGTGGAAGATGACGGTACAGTTTATATCGGTGCTTCTGATGGAATTAGCGCAGAAAAGACACGCAAGCTAGTTGACGCAATTGTAAATCCTAAAGTACCTGAAAAAGGTGAAAGGTATGTAGGTACAGTTGTAAAGACTACAACTTTTGGGGCTTTCATTTCACTTGTTCCAGGATGCGATGGTTTGCTTCATATTTCACAGATTCGCCGACTAGTTGGTGGACGTCGAGTAAATGAAGTAGAAGAAGTTTTGACTGTTGGTCAAGAAATTGAAGTTGAGATTGCTGAACGCGATCCTCGTGGTAAATTGAATCTATACGCAGTAATAGATGGTGTTGCTCAAGGTGAAGACAATACATCAAAGAATGAAGAAAAATCTGAGGATAGAAATACAGACCGCGAACGTTCACGTCGTCAGCGTACTCGCACAAGAAAATTCAATAATAGAGACTAATGTAAATTGAGTTTAGGGGAGTTTTTCCCCTAAACTCTTTTATTATTAGTTATAAATATATGACTTAACTTGTTTATAAATTTGTTATTATTCTGATTTAAAATCTTTGAATGTGGATAAGAAATGTTAGATAACTATAGTTTTATTCCTTTAGATCAAGTTGATCACACTGACGTAAAATCTAATATTGTACTTGATGAAAAAACACTTATTCGTCGCAGCATATTGCCTGGTGGGGTAACTGTACTCACTGAAAAAATTCCAGCAACTTTTAGTGCTTCAATAGGGTGCTGGTTTCCTTTAGGATCACGGGACGAAAATGAGGAAATCTACGGATCTACACACTTCTTAGAACACTTGCTATTTAAAGGTACTAATACACGCTCTGCCCAAGATATTGCTCAGAGCTTTGATAGTGTTGGTGGCGAAAATAACGCTGCTACAGCTAAAGAATACACAGCCTACTATGCACGTGTATTATGTGAGCATCTTCCAATGGCTTGCGAGATTTTATTAGACATGGTGACTTCTTCTACGATAGAATATAAAGAGTTCGAAACTGAAAAGAAAGTCATTATAGATGAACTTGCGATGGGACTAGATGATCTAAACGAAGTTGTTTACGAAAAATTCAGTGAACAAATATTCATGAATCATCCTCTAGGCCGGCCAGTTGGAGGAACTTATGAAACTATTAATCTTGTTCAGCGTGAAAGTGTACTAAATCACTACTACAGCAACTATTCTTCAGATAAACTCGTAGTTGTTGCCACTGGAAACGTAAACCACGACGAACTATGTGAATTAGTCTTGAAATATCTAGCTAAAGGAGGCTGGGATATTTCTTCTTCTAAAGTTCCGTACCGTAGAAGCAAAGATTTAAAAGAAATTCCTATAAACGCACAAAAACACTTTATAGAAAAAGATAGTCAACAAAACCACGTTTTACTAGGAACTCAAGGGTTTAATGTTACTGATGAACGTCTAATAGTTATGAGTGTAGTAAATTCTGCTTTGGGTGGGGGCATGTCTTCTCGTCTTTTCCAAGAGATTAGAGAAAAACGTGGCTTAGCTTATACCACTTATGCTTTTGATACTGCTTATAGTGATAACGGTATTTTTGGTATGTATGCAGGGTGTAATGCTGATAGTACAAATGAAGTTACTAACTTGATGTTAGAACAGTTACATGACATTGCTGATAAAGGCTTGAGCGAGATAGAGTTAGAGATGACTAGGGGACAGCTAAAAGGCACAATGCTTATGGGTCTTGAAGATAATACTTCGCGTATGGGACGACTAGCTCGTTCTGAGCTAATATTTGGTCGCTATATATGTGTAGATGAAACTATAAAACGCATCAATTCTGTAACAGTCGAGGACACTAAGGTTCTTGCTGAAGAAATTGTTTCTCGTCCTATGGTCAACGTTGTATTAGGTAAATAAAATCACTAGAAACGGTACTTATAATTTGTGATGGGAGACTATCAAAGCTACTTTTTCTGTTACAAGTTTACATAAACTTACTGTTTAATCACCAAGTGAGCTTTAAATAAAAATATTTTAGATTACCTAAAAATTTCGTGATTTCAACCTGTAAGCTACTATGTGAGAAAGTCAATATATAGTAACTTTAAGGACTTATGCGAAAATGTTAATTATACTGCTTTCGAATTGATGTGTAAGCGGTTATATTCGCTTGGATAATGGGTGCTTGCTTTATAATGTTGTTCTAGTGATATAGTTATATAAGAGATATGAAAATTTTAAGAAAGATACTTTACCGTGGATTTGAATATAAATGATTTACAATTACTAGATAGTTCTGATTTACCTCCTTCATCATCACTACGAATCATTGCCTTGGGAGGACTGGGTGAAGTTGGTAGGAATATGACTGTATTTGAATATGATTCAAAGCTTTTGATTGTTGACTGCGGAGTGTATTTTCCTACAGAATCTCATCCGGGTGTGGACTTAATTTTACCTGACTTTACCTATGTTCTCGACAGGATAGACAAAGTTGAAGCTCTAGTTTTGACACATGGACATGAAGATCACATTGGTGCTGTGCCATACTTGTTAAAACATCGTGGAGATATTCCTATTATTTCTTCTAATTTAACTTTGGCTTTCTTAGAGGCAAAGCTTGAAGAATTTGGTATAAAAAATGCGAATTTGATTACTGTTCGTGAAACTGAAACTTACGACTTAGATAGTTTTAATCTAGAATTTGTGGCAGTGAACCACTCTATCCCTGATGCTATGGCAATTATGATTAGGACGCAAGCTGGTAAAGTGCTAATTACTGGCGATTTCAAAATGGATCAGTTGCCTTTGGATGGTCGTTTGACTGATTTACGTGCTTTTTCTAACTTAGGGCAAGAAGGAGTTGACCTATTTATGGTTGACTCAACGAATGCTGAACACCCAGGGTTTACTACACATGAATGTGAAATTACTCCTGTATTAGATAGCTGTTTTGCTAATGCTACTGGGCAGATTGTGGTCGCTTCGTTTTCTTCACACGTGCATAGGGTTCAGCAAGTAATAGATTGTGCTTATAAACACAACCGCAAAGTGTGCTTAGTTGGGCGTTCAATGATACGCAATATGCATATAGCTATTGAAGAGGGTTACCTAAGTGTTCCAGATATGAGCATTTTAGTGGATCAACATTATATTGCTGAGTTACCTGAAAATCAGAGAGTGTATATGGTTACAGGTTCTCAAGGTGAGCCTTTAGCTGCTTTGTCCCGTATAGCTAGTGAATCTCATAAATTTGTTTCTGTTGAAACAGGTGACACTGTTATTTTTGCTTCTTCACTTATACCAGGGAACGAGAATAAAGTGTTTAGAGTTATTGATGATTTGACTGCTTTGGGTGTTGATGTTGTCCATCAGGCTAAGGCTCGTGTGCACGTATCTGGTCACGCTGGTAGTGGAGAACTTTTGTATTGTTACAATATAGTTAAACCTAAGAATGTTATTCCTATCCACGGTCAATCACGTCATTTAATTGCCAATGGTCGTTTAGCGGAAGAAACTGGAGTACCAGAAAGTAATGTTTTATATGCTCCAAACGGTGTTGTTGTCGAATTGAAAGATGGGGTAGCTAAAAGAGTTGCTCGTATTCCAAATGAGTACATTTATGTTGATGGCAATAGCATTGGTGAAATTGAAGATAAAGATTTACAACAAAGACTTGCTCTTGGTAGTGAGGGTGTAATTAATATTGTTTTGGTAGTAGATTTCAAAGAAAAGTTATTAATGGCACCAGCAAGAGTTGAGTTTAAAGGTGTTTGTGAGGAAAAAGATATCTTTGATGACGTATTGAATAAGATTAATCAAAATGTGCAAAAAGCTCTAAGTAATGGTGAAAAAGATGCTTATGTCTTACAACAGATAGCTCGCAGAGCATTAGGTCGATTCTTATCTACTTCTTTACGTAGATATCCTGTAATTATGCCTGTAGTTATAGAGATTTAGCTTGTGTAAACAGTTAGGGCTTACTTTCGATACATAGCGAAAGTAAGCCCTAACTGTTATTTATAAGTATTAGCGCAAAATTATTTTATTTTTCTATTGTTTATTATTAGTTTGCACACATCATAAGTGATGATAATACAATATTTCAGAAAGAATTATTGTTTATAAAATACTAACTCTTACTTTTATATTACTTACTTGTTTTTATTTATTTTTCAAATTTGTATAAATACTGGTTTTATAGGTATTTTTGTCAGTATAAAAGAAATTTTAAATAGCTGTTCATAGAATTACTCAAGCTATTAGTGGCATGCTTCATGTTACGGTACGCAACTAATTCTTATTACTTCAAAGTAATATTTCATATATAATTATTGAATAAAACTTAAGTTTAGTTATTACTAATCCATAAGTAGTATGCTTGGAGAAGAATGTATAGAAAACCAAATGAACCTTGCTTTATCTCAACACAAAGAATACTAATGGATTTACCATTGACTATAAATGAGATACCTAAAACTGGAACAGGAACTTTTGCAAAAGCGTCTTCTATTGTTTTGGGTGCAGGATTTATAGTTCTAAGTGCGGTTGCACGACAAGGAGTAAAAACTTGTTGTGCTAGTCCTTTGGGAACAGGACCTAACTCTAAGCAAATAAAGGAAGTCTTTAGACTAGAAAATATTGAATGCATTGTTGAAGAAGTAATCGGAGACAATGGAATGAACTTAAACTTGCGAGATTCTAAAGGAAATTATACTTATATAGTTTCTTCAGGTGTTGAAGCAGAACCTCAACTATCTGAACTTGAAGATATAACATTACAAGCTAATGATTATGTTTTTGTTTCAGGCATGGATTTGTCCAACGAAACCAGTGCAAGAGTTCTTTTGAAATGGTGTAAGACTATTCCAAGACACGTAAATATAGTATTTTCTCCTGGGCCATTTGTTGAAAAAATCTCGTTTGAAAATATTGAAGAAATGCTTGAAATGACAGATATTCTTACTATAAATAAACGTGAGATAAATACTATTTTCCTCAAAGACTTCGTAGAGAAAAGCACAAATAAAGATATAGGCGATTACTTGAGTGGGAAAGATTCTATCAATATAGACGACGATAAAATGTGGTCTATGCTAAGTGAAAAAGTAAAAGATAGTGCTTTGATTGTTATCCGTGATGGTGTTTTAGACTGTAGAGTAAAAGAAAAAAACACTGATTCTAAAGTAGTTTCGGTGCCTTGTTTTAAGAAACCAGTAGTAGATACCACAGGTGTTGCTGATACTCATACTGGTGTGCTCGTAGCAAGCTTAATGAGTAATCACAGCGTTTATGATAGTGTTAGAAGAGCTAATTTAGCAGCTGCTATGTGTGCGAGTAAAGTTGGTAATGCTCACTGTCCAAGCAGTATGGAAATCGATATTCTTTTGGAAAATGAGTTATAAGTGCTACATTAGTTATAGAAAGAAATGCAACATAGAATCTTTTAAAATATAAAACAAATGTCACAAAAATATTAGCGAAAATTGATAGACTGTTTTTGTAGTTAAGTTTATATAAGAGAGTAAAGTTTACATGGGGAAGAAAAATAGAAAAAAAGCTGAAAAAAGTAGTGTTTTTGCCAGATTCAACGCTGGGATAAAGAACGTTTTTACTAAGAGTGAAAACACTAATTCTGCTAGTTCGCCTATTAGACGTGACGGTTTTGCTTTTATCCTTTTAGGGGTAGCCGTCATTGTTGCTTTGCGTGAATGGGTAAATATAAGTGGTGTTGCTGGACAAATAATTCACCACATATTTGCTGGGCTATTTGGCATTTATGCTATGGTTCTTCCTATCATATTAATAGTTTTAGCTATTGCGATGATGAGAACTTCTAGTTTTTCTGAGGGACAAAGACGTAAGCTTATCGGATTGTCTGGAATATTTTTATCTTTACTTTCTATTACGCATGTTATCTGTGGATCTCCATCAATGAATAAAATAGCTTTAATTGAATCTGCTGGTGGCATATTCGGTTGGCTAATTGGACATCCGCTTCAATACTTATTCTCTTCCTATGTTGCTATTCCTATATTAATCTTAATTACTCTTTTCTTATCTTTGTATGTTGTAAATATGAGTGTAGTAGAAGTATTCAACTATGTAAGGAAGAAGGATAGTTCGCAGGGTGAAAGCTCCAATGTTGATAATTATGTTCCTAAGCAACTTGAGTTATACGATGGAGATGAACCATTCAGAACTGCGATAAATACTGAGCCAAAAACTAGTTTATTTTCTCGCATTAAGAATTTTGGTAAAGGTAAACAGTCTGATTCTGAAGTAAATGAAGCTCCTTATATGAGCGATACAGCTACTGATAATGACCAAACACAGTTTATTCCTAACGTCGATTTATCTCAGAATAAGCCAGTAAGTAACTATTCTGATAACACAACCGTTTCCCCTAAGCCTCAGCCTAATGCTTTTACTCAACCTAGCATAGATAAAACGCAAGTACCAGAGTTCTTGAATGTAATGGATGAACCTAAAGATAACTTTGCTGATGTACCTTCAGAATCTGCTGATAATACAACGCTTCTTGAACAAGAAAAACCTGAAAACGAAAGTGATGTTGCTCAGCAGTTTTCCTCTCCAGTTCAGCTATTGCAAGCTCCTGAGATAACTTACAATTTACCTAACCAAGATTTGCTTGTAAGGGGTAGGGAATCTGTAAAGCATTCAGCTGACAATGACAAAATTATTGACGCTTTAACTCGCCTATTTGAACAGTTTAAAGTTGATGCAACCGTCACTGGTTTTTCTAGAGGACCAACAGTTACTTTATATGAGATACAGCTAGGAGCTGGTGCAAAAGTTGACAGTGTGACAAAGCTTTCTAAGGATATTGCTTATACTGTTGCAACTGATGAAGTTCGCATATTGTCACCTATCCCTGGAAAATCAGCAATTGGTATCGAAATCCCTAATAACGATAGAGAAATAGTTGTTTTAGGTGATGTTTTACGTTCAAGTGTAGCTATGAATGATACTCACCCTATGGTTGTTGGCATGGGAAAGGACGTTGAGGGAGCTTTTGTTACAACTAATTTGGTCAAAACTCCTCATTTACTAGTTGCTGGTGCTACAGGTGCAGGTAAGTCTTCATTTGTGAACTCCATGATTACTTCAATTATGATGCGTGCAACCCCTGATCAGGTGCGTATGATTTTAGTTGATCCTAAGAGAGTTGAGCTTACTATTTATGAGGGAATTCCTCATTTGATTACCCCTATTATTACTGATGCTAAAAAAGCTGCAGAGGCTTTGGAATGGGTAGTTAAAGAAATGGACTATCGTTATGATGATATGTCTACTTATGGCTACAAACATATAGATGACTTCAACAAAGCTATTAGAGAGGGAAAAGTTGAGCCTTTGCCTAATAGTAAACGTAAACTAGTTCCGTTCCCATATTTATTAACTATTGTGGACGAGTTAGCCGATTTGATGATGGTTGCACCAAGAGACGTTGAAAGCTCGATTCAGCGTATAACTCAGCTTGGGCGCGCAGCTGGTGTTCATATTGTTGTAGCTACTCAGCGTCCTAGCGTTGATGTTGTTACTGGTTTGATTAAATCAAATATTCCTTCACGTCTAGCTTTTGCCACTTCAGCAGCAGTTGACTCTAAGGTTATTTTGGACCAGTCAGGGGCTGAAAAGCTTATTGGTCAGGGTGACGCTTTATATTTGGGTTCTGGTTCCAGCAAGCCTATCCGTGTGCAAGGTGCGTGGGTGAGTGAAAGCGAAATTCATTCAGTAGTAAACCATGTGAAAGCTCAGCTTAGACCTCAATATAGAGAAGATGTTGTTTCTGCTAAGGAAAAAGTTGTTGTTGCGGAAGATATTGGTAATGATTTAGAAGATTTACTGCGTGCTGCTGAAGTAGTTGTTGGGGCACAAGTCGGGTCAGTTTCTATGCTACAGCGAAAACTTCGAGTTGGTTTTGCTAGGGCAGGTCGTTTAATGGATTTATTAGAGTCTCGTGAAGTGGTTGGTCCATCTAAAGGATCTAAACCTAGAGATGTTCTAGTTGAAGTTGAAGAGTTGCCTAGAATATTAGCAATGTTAAAAGGTGAAATCCCTGTATCAAAAACTACAGAAACAGACTATACTGATATAGGTATGAATGTTGAGTCATCTAAATCATCTAGTTATCAAGAAGTAGTTGACTACTACGACGATGAGAATGATATGGGCGAGGATGCTTGGCAACTTACTGGGCGTTAAGGGGAGAAGATGAGTGTTTTCACTGAGAGTAAGGTATGGAATTTTGCGAATGTTTTAACGACATTTCGTTTAATTGTTGCTCCTATTTTTATCGGTCTATTTGTTTATATAAATAAATATGATAACCACTATCCACCTCTTGTGTGGACCATGACAATTTTGTATATGCTTGCTGTGGCTAGTGATAAATATGATGGTGATTGGGCTCGCAAATATAACCTAGTAACCACTTACGGAAAAATAATTGATCCTATTGCTGATAAGTTTTTGGTATTAGGTGGCTTTATTGCATTGTCTTACTGTGGTTTCTTACCTTGGTTTTTCACAATTATTGTCGGTTTGAGGGATTTCTTAATAACTGCTTTGAGGTTTGCGCTTTTGAAGAATATTGTCATTGCTGCCTCTGATTTGGGTAAGTGGAAGACTGTTTCTCAAATGTTTTTGATTTTCTTATTTGTGTTTCCTTTTGGGTACTTTATTCCTCTTGCTGAATCAGGATATTTTGATCTTTTCCGTGTAGTAATGATGTGGATAGCTTTAGTTCTTACAATTTTGAGCTTTATTGACTATCTTTTTGTTGCTTGGAAAGCTATAAAGGAATCTAAAGTAGAAAAATAAGATGATATTGTATCATCGCGATTCATATTCGTTTTATTAAAGTTGAGTCTATTATGTTCAACTTTTAATGTTTTCGCTATTTTCTTTCAATGGAATTGTGGTATCATTTTATAACTAAAATGAAATTTAATTAGATGAGGATTGTTTAATACTTTATGAATAAACAAATTGATACAAAAATTAATACGGGTGGATTCGAATTTACGACTTCCTTAATCTCGTCTAATTCTAAAGCTGTGCCTTTATTTAGGGAAGAACTTGGAAGAGTTTTGCGAGATACTCGTAAAGATTCTGGAATGACTTTGCGTGAAGTATCTGAAAAAGCTTTGGTTTCTTTGGGGTATTTGAGTGAAGTTGAACGTGGACAAAAAGAGGCTTCTTCTGAACTACTTGCTTCCATTTGTGCTGCTATGAATGTTTCTTTGTCTGTGATTTTGCGTGAAGTTGCAAATAATTTAGAAGCTTACGCTATTTCTCATTTAGATTTTTCTCTTCCTGTACAGATTGTGAAGTAGATTTTGAAATCTTCTGAATTTTTTCGTTCATTGGACGAAGTTTTTGGCACTGTATACGGACGGTCTTTATATACAGATTTAGTATTAGATGGCTTCGGTGTTACTTGTGAACAAGCCATGAAAAATGGTGAAAAACCAATTGAGATTTGGAAAGATTTAGTTATAAGCAGTGGCATAGGTGAGAAATTTCTTTGGAATCACCGTTTGGATAAAAAAGATAAAAAAGGAAAATAGTTTCCTTTAGTGTGTTTTGTAAAAATATGTAATTTTAGTGTTAATGACTGATTGTTAGTGATTTTTTAGGTATTTATTTTTTGCGTTTTGCTAAGTTTTTGTGTTGGTTGTGTATTTTGTCTTTGTTTAGTTTTGATTGTTGGTTTTGTGGACTTAGAATTTTGATTAGTATTGTTCATTGATTTGCGGGCTTAGGGTTTTGATTAGTTTTGTATTTTTCTACTTTTTGCCAGTGTGTGGTTTTGGTTAGCATTGTTTAGTGCTGGATTTTTTGTGATATTTGCATAGAGTCTATTTTGAGTATTTCTTATTTTTATTTCTTGTATTGTAATTACTTGTGTTTTTTAGGGTAAGTTTTGCCCTTTTCTTTTATTTGTATGAAGTGTAAGGTTTAGGTATTTTTCTATTGGTTTTGTGTGCTTTAAAGTCACTTAGTACGATTAATATACGGCTAGCATATAATTTATCTTCACTTTATGACTTTCTTTTTGTTTGTATGCTTTGTGGGAAGAAGGAGAAAAAGGAACGGAGAATTATTCTAAAAGAGAAAGCTTTTCTGAACCTGTAACAAAAGTATTATTTGTTTTCAAATTGGATGTATTTACGTTTGCTTAGATTTTAGTTTTTTGTTATAAATATGTTTAAGATTTTGTTCTTTATGCTGTGAAACAAAAGGGAACAATTATGGAAAATATTCTTGCTCCATCTACTTATGATATCGTAATTCTTGCTATGTATTTTTTGTATCTTATTCTTTTAGCTGTTGCTATTGTTTTCCTTTTGAAAGAACATGATGTTTTTGAAAATCCACTTAGGTCTTTAGTTAGACTTTTAGCTATTATTTTTATTCCTATTGTGGGTCCTATCTATTCACTATATTTGAGTATAAAAGCAAAAAGGTTTTATAATTAGTTGCTTTTTCGGCTTACTGATTGTGTGAGTGTGTAGTGGGCTCTGTGTTCAAGCTAGGTTTGGTGCGAATACAGGGTCTATTTTTTGTGTTATTTTTTGAGCCTTGTTTTGGTATTTGTATCTCTTATTTCTAGAGAATTAGTTTAGTGAGCATATAGTCGATTCCCTTTTTCTTTGTGTGTCAAGAGAAGAAAGGTAATTGTTATTTTAAAGAAAGTAAATATTTAGGAAAAATAGGTGAAATGTCGTGTCTGTATTGAATCGAACAAATGTACGATTTATAATTTTTCTCGTACAACTGAAAGTTATCCACATTTTGATAATTTTATGAAAATACGTTGTTGGTTGGGCGTAGTGTTGTATACAGGTTCTCGGAGAGGGAAATTCTGTTTTAGAAACCAGATCTGTCGGTTCGCGTCTTATGACGCATTATTGTAAGGAAGAAATATGGCTAAGCTTTCATCTGATGATCGTAGTGCGGCGCTACAGTCCGCTCTTAGTGAAATCAATAAACAATACGGTAAAGGTTCGGTAATGCGTCTAGGTGAAAGGGCGAACGTACCTGTATCTGTTATTCCAACTGGCTCTTTTGCTTTGGATATCGCTTTGGGAATTGGTGGACTTCCAAAAGGTAGAGTTATAGAAATTTATGGACAAGAGTCTTCTGGTAAAACTACTGTTGCTCTGCACGCTGTGGCTCAGGTCCAAAAAGCTGGTGGAACTGCTGCTTTTATTGACGCTGAACACGCTTTGGATCCTGAATATGCGAAGAAACTTGGTGTGGACATTGATAACCTACTTGTTTCTCAACCTGATACTGGTGAACAAGCATTAGAGATTGCTGATATTCTTATTCGTTCAGGTGGTGTTGATTTAATCGTTGTTGACTCTGTTGCCGCTCTTGTTCCTAAAGCTGAAATTGAAGGATACATGGGTGAATCACACATGGGTCTACAAGCTAGGTTGATGAGCCAAGCTATGCGTAAACTAACTGGTACTATGTCAGCAACTGGAACAACAACTATTTTTATTAACCAAGTACGTGACAAGATTGGTAACGTATATGGTAACCCTGAAACAACTACGGGTGGTAAAGCTTTGAAATTCTATGCCTCAATCCGCATAGAAATCAAGAGAGCAGAAGCTTTGAAAGATGGCTTGGATATTGTTGGTAACCATACGAAAGCTAAAGTTGTTAAGAACAAGATGGCTCCTCCTTTTAAAACAGCAGAGTTTGACATCATGTACGGTGAAGGTATTTCTCACGAAGCTAGCCTAATTGATTACGGTATTAGTACAAAAGTTATTGTTAAATCAGGATCATGGTTTAGATATAATTCTGAGAGCCTAGGTCAAGGTAAAGAAAATGTTCGTAAACTTTTGAAGGACAACCCTGAGCTAGCTGAGGAAATCGAAGATCAGATTAAGAGAGCCTTAAAGGTCGGAGAATACGCTAATTTAGAGGAAGATCTAACTGTAGATGAAGCAGGGGCTGAAGAAAAAGTTTCTTTGAAAGATGTAGATATTGATATTGTCGATTAATATTTACTAGCTTGAAATAGGTATAGAATCTAGTTACAGTACGGTAGTGAAACTTGAGCTCACTGCTAAAATGTTTGCTTTTGACTTGGGTAATAGCTACCGTACCTAGATATTTCCTTAGATACCTCATAAATGAATTTACTAGCTTTAACAAAGATAATTATGTTACAAGAAAATACGGAGTTTTCTGCAAAAACTAACTCAATTAAGTATCAACCTTTCAGAAAAACAACACGGCATAACAATCCTTCATATGAGGACTTATGTAAGAAAGCAATGAATGTCCTAAATTACTGTGGCAGAACAAGGGCGCAACTGTTTAATACTTTAGTCGACTATGGTGGGGAAATTGCTGATGTAGATAATCTATTAGATGAACTTGAAAAGACAGGTTTGATTAACGATAGACAATATGCTGAAGATTTTTTGACTCAAGCAGTTAGAATAAAGAAAATAGGTCCTAAAAAAGTCAAACAAACATTATATGAAAAAGGAATATCAGCAGAAATTATAAGCGAAATATTAGAAGAGTATAGTTATGAAGAGCAAGTTAGTATAGCTACAGAATTTACTGTTAAAAAACTATCAACACTTTCTAAACAACCTGTACTTAAACAGAAACAAAAAATCACAGCATCTTTAATAAACCGAGGATTCACGTATAATGTTATAAATGATGTATTACCTAGAGTTTTACAGGAAAGCTCTGACGAATATATTTACTAGAAATCAGGTTTAACGTGGCAGATGAAAAAGTAAAAGAGTTAGTAAAAATCTTAAAAGAACGTGATATACAAATATCAGTATCTGAGTCACTAACCGGTGGGTTGCTGGCGGCAACGATAGTAAACGTATCTGGTGCATCAGAAGTTTTTAAAGGTGCAGTTGTCGCATATTCTGCTGAAATCAAAACAAAAGTATTAGGTGTTTCTCAAAAACTCATACAAGAAGAAGGCACAGTATGTTCTGACGTTGCTAAGCAAATGGCTATAGGTGTTGCTAAATTACTAGAATCAGATATGAGTATTGCAACTACTGGAGTTGCTGGTCCTGGTCCTTATGAAGGCAAAGAAGCAGGAACAGTATACGTGGGAATAAAATATAGGAATAAAGAAACATCTGTTTTGTATAAAACAAGTGGTAATAGAGAAGAAATTCGTTGTAATACCGTTAACTTTTGCGTTAATAAGGCATTAGAATTATTATCTACTTTGGATTGATTTGTGTAAAGCCGTATATAAATATAGAAAATGAGTGTAAAGATGCAGAGAACGTATAATGTTGTTACTTTGGGTTGTCAGATGAATGTTCACGATTCTGAGCGTATATCTGGGTTACTAGAAGAAGCAGGATTAGTTCATGTTGATAAAGTTCCACAAGCTTTAGCTAGAGCAACACTAGCAGGTGATAAAGGTGCTGATGTAGTTGTACTGAATACTTGTTCAGTTCGAGAAAATGCTTCAAATAAACTATTTGGACATTTAGGTCAATTGGCATCGGTGAAAAAATCACGACCAGGTATGCAAATTGCTGTTGGGGGTTGCTTAGCACAGCAAATGCGTCAGGGCATTATTGAAAGAGCTCCATATGTGGATGCTGTGTTTGGTACGCACAATATAGATGTTTTGCCAGCGTTACTAGAAAGAGCAAAACATAACGAACAAGCAGCAGTTGAGATTGAAGAATCTTTGAAAGTTTTCCCATCAACTTTACCTACTAAGCGCGAATCGGTTTATGCTGCTTGGGTGTCAATTTCAGTGGGGTGCAACAACACTTGTACTTTCTGTATTGTTCCGCATTTGCGTGGTAAAGAAAGGGATCGTCGTCCTGGTGACATTATGGCTGAAGTTGAAGCAGTCTTATCTCAAGGAGCTATCGAAGTCACTTTATTGGGACAAAACGTTAACTCTTATGGTGTAAGTTTTGGAGAACGCGGTGCTTTCGCTAAGCTACTTAGAAGTGTTGGACAGATTGAAGGGCTAGAAAGACTACGTTTTACTTCCCCTCATCCAGCAGCATTTTCTGATGATGTAATAGAAGCAATGGCACAGACACCTACAGTAATGCCAAGTTTACATATGCCTTTACAATCAGGCTCAAACGATATCTTAAGAGCAATGAGACGCTCATATAGGAGAGATAAATTCTTAAATATCCTTTCAAAGGTAAGGAACGAAATTCCTAACGCTAATATAACTACAGATATCATTGTGGGATTCCCTGGCGAAACTGATTCAGACTTTGAACAAACTATGGATTTGCTTGAAGAAGCACGTTTTGCTTCTGCTTATACTTTCATATACTCACCTCGTCCAGGTACACCAGCTGCTGATATGGAAAATCAAGTTGATCCTGATATTGTTTCTGAACGGTATACGCGTTTACTCAAACGTCAAAAGGAAATCTCTTATGAAGAGAACTTGAAGTTAGTTGGACAAGAAGTAGAAGTACTTATCGCTGAAGGACAAGGACGAAAAGATGGACATTCACATCGTTTGTCTGGTAGAGCAGCAGATAACCGTCTAGTGCATTTTGCTTTGCCAAGTGGTATGGAAGATAACGCTTTACCTCGTCCAGGTGACATGGTTAAAGTAAAAGTTACTCAAGCAGCACCTCATTACCTAATTGCTGATTCAGCCCTTTCTAATGACCTATTTGATGTACGCAAGACTCGCGCAGGAGATGCTTGGGAAAGTTCAAAGAGTGCAGAGGAAGAAGCAAAATCTAATAAGGTTTCTCTTGGAATACCAACTATCAGAATTGGCAAACCTATGTAGGTTCTATCCTTACTCTAATACGTAAAATATGTGAGTAGAAAATCTTAGGCTTTCATAGGATGAGTTACTTGTAATAGGTAAGGAAACACTAGGTTTGTGTTGCCTAAACTTGTATAGTTAACGAAGTACTGACAAATAAATAATCAGGAGCTTTACTTTGTGTACGTAAAATCAACTGTGTATACTTAAAAGTAAAAACAAGGTTCGTACCCAAAAATGAGCTAGCAAAAGCACTAATAAAACAACTCAAAAGCAAACATTGAAAATAATGCTCAAAAATCAAAGTAGGATAAATTTATTTCACCCTGCCTATAACCATTATAAATCAATATAATACGTTTTTACTCCACGTTGAGCTTGAAAAGCCATTGAGATTGCGTTGTTTATCCATGTATAAAGCTGATTAATACTAGCTCCATGTGTTATGTCGTAAATCTGTTTTGTCTGAACGGTATATTCGTTATCTTTATAGTCACTTATAGCAACAGTTGGGGAAAAATTATCAATATTCCACGAATTAGTAATATCGTAAATTTGATTTGAATCAACCTCTGTATCAGTATAATTAGTGTTCAAAGTAGTTATTAAAATTTGTTTGCTCTCTTCATAAGATAAAATCTCAATAACAAACTTTAAAGAATTAGGGGTACATTCATCTTCTATATAAATTTCTGAAGACAAATGACCATTTTCTAAAGTATCTTTCATAAGCTGGTCAACATCTACTGTTGAAGCACCTAACAGTTGTAAAATATTTGCGATATGCCAGTAATCTACTTGAAAAGGGATATTAGTATCATTGATTTCAGAAATTAACTTCTCTAGAGCTTTATTGCTTTTGTCATCTAAAGCTATATTATCGTATTCTAAAACTGTCTGCTCAGTTTCTACTAGGTTTTCAAATATATCTTCTAGTGGAAATGTATTAGATTGCTGAGTAAAATCATCTTGGAAAGAGGAAGAATTGCTATTGTTTAGATAGGAATTATCATTCATTTTATTTCACCATCGCTAACTAGTAACGGATCTGGGAAACTTTCGTCGATGTGTGTCCAAATGTCTAAAATACATCTGAAAGATAATGCTATGAAACTATCTAATTGTTTGTCATTTAATCCACAAGTCACATCTAAGGTATTTTCAATGTGAAAAGCATTTTGTCCATTATCGTCAGAAGTAATAAAAGTTTTGACTTCCATATAACTTAAATTAATTGAATCTGAAATAGATTTGAAAGGATTAGCAAAATCCATACAAGCCTTACGAATATAAGTAGAACGAATGTTTATATATTCAGGCATAGTGTAAATAAAAATTATTTTATCCGAGTTCCAAAACGTGCAAAAACAACCATTTTCATTTACAAAATACTGATAATCTAGTCTTTGCAAACTTTTGCGTATTCTCTGAGAAGTTACAGGTAAAATAGTGTCATCATTGGACTTTTCTTCAAGATTTTCTTGCATACTTATAATAATAGAGCATTTAACATATTTTTGTCATACAATGAAAACTATGACGATAGCGGTAGTAGGTGCAACAGGATCAGGGAAAACAGCTTTAAGTATACAAATGGCAAAAACGATACCTAATAGATTAGGTGATGATGTTTCTTTTGCTGAAATAATAAGCTGTGACGCTATGCAACTTTATAAAGGTATGGATATAGGTACAGCTAAAATTAGCCCTGAAGAGATGGAAAATATTCCTCACCATATGCTTGATTGCTTAGAAATTGAAGAAGAAGCTAGTGTAGCTGAATATAAGGAACAGACGAGAAAAATCATACAGGATATCCAATACAAAAAGGGTTTACCAATAATTGTTGGGGGATCGGGACTATATCTTAGAGCTGTAATTGATAAACTAGAGTTTCCACCAACAGATATTCTTGTAAGAACTAAATACGAAAACCTAGCTACAGAAAAAGGAAACGAATTTTTATACGCAATGTTACAAGAAAAAGACCCTTTGGCTGCTAGTAACATTGAGGAACAAAACACTCGAAGAATAATAAGGGCTTTGGAAGTAATAGAGCTTTCAGGTAAGCCTTTCAGCTCAACTTTACCCACGTACGAGTACGAAATACCTACTTTGCAAATAGGTGTTCGTATGCCTAATGAGCTTTTGGACGAAAGACTATATCAGCGTTGCGAAGTAATGTTTGAGAGTGGTTTAGTTCAAGAAACTGAAAAATTGCTCGCTAAAGGATTGCGTCAGGCTAAGACTGCTTCTAAAGCGACAGGATACGCTCAAACAATAGCTTACTTAGATGGTGAAATTACTTTGAAGGAAGCCATTGAACAAACTTTTATTGCTACAAGACAGCTATCGCGGCGACAGATTAAATGGTTTAGAAGAGATAAAAGAATACAGTGGTTTGATATTTCGCAAATGTCTAAAGAAGATATAGTTGAAGAAACCATTAAACTTTATGAGGCTTGTAAAATGTCTAAATAGTTTTAGATAAACCACGGCTATAAAGACTTGCGAATAAAGAAAATTAGCAGAGTGCAATAACCTAAACTAATTTACTTAGTTACCTCTATTATACGAAAACCTTTTTGTGAAGCGTATTTGTTGGCAACATATCCTTGCTCATTTAACCACTTTATACAAGTGTCAGCGCCTAAATTTTTTTGTACAACAAGGTAAGCAATGCCATTGTCTTTAAGTAAATCTAGGTATGTTTTCAAAAAAGAATGGAATGCTTCTTTACCAACTCTAATTGGAGGATTAGACCATATTAAGTCAAATTTAATATTGTTTTCACTGAAGTACTTCAAGGCGTTTTGAACTTCTAAAGCGTGAATATTTTCCAAACCTAATGTTTTGGCATTCAAATCTGTAAGTTCTACGCTACGTTCGTTTACGTCCACTGAGTAGATTTCAGCTTCTGGGCTGTATAAGCCTAGTGATAGTGATATAGGTCCCCAGCCACAACCAGCATCTAGAAAAGTCCCAGTTTCAGCAGGTATAGGTGCTTTTTTCAGCAGAACTTCTGTACCTAAATCTAAGCGAGTGTTAGAAAAAACCCCAGAATCTGTGTATAGGCGATATATCTGCCCATTTAGTTTGACAGAAATTGTCTTTTTGTTTGAGTCTTTGCTTGGATTAGCAGTAAAGTAATGTTCATTCACAGAATAAATTTTACCAATTATATGTTTTAAGTAAACTCTAGGAAAGCTCATATTCAGGTTTGTAATCCATGCATTGGGAATTCATTGAATAGTTTTACAAATATGTTACGAAACTAAAAAACAGTTAAGTAAAAGTTATAGTCTAATTGTGGCTATTAACTTACGATAAACTTTATGAATTTTTAGTATCAAAATACTAGGGTTGCTTTACTAAAAACTATTGGCTGGTCGTAAAACTTAAAAATATTTTTAGCAATGGAACAAAACCGAAGCGAGCAAAGTTTATCAGCTCTTAGAGTTTTAGCAACAAATTTGTTCTACGGTAAAACTAAAAGGATAAATATTGGCTAAATTTTATAAATATAAGAATATATGAGTTAAACTATAATTTACCGCCTTTTTAAAAAGCTTAAAAAGAGAGTTAGCGCTTTTACTGTTGGGAAGAAATGTCTGAAATTCAAGAAATACTAGAAGAATGCGTTGAAAAACTAAACGGCCATTCTCGTACAGGTCAACAAGAAATGGTTGATGCTGTAGCTAGTGCTTTGGAAAAACAGACCCCACTGCTAATAGAGGCTGGAACTGGAACTGGTAAATCCTTAGGGTATTTGATACCGGCAGTAAATGAAACTTATGAAGGTAAAAAGTGTTTAATCTCAACTGCCACTTTGGCTTTGCAAAACCAAATTTACACTAAAGATCTTCCTTTAGTTTCTGAAGTGTTCAAAGAGAGAAAACAATACGTTCCACAAATCGCTATTCTAAAAGGCTGGTCGAACTACTTGTGCCTACATAAACTAAACGGGGGATTTGCTGAAGAGCAACACTTATTCGATGAAGAAATAGGTGGAGAAGCAAGTGGAGAAAATGCTGAACAAGAGCTTGAATATGTCAATACAGAAAACGCTGACGATAATACTGAAATAACAAAAAAGTATCCAGAAAGCTTAGAAGAAAAAACAGATACTACTGTATTAAATCCAGAAGACATAGCTTATATTTTTGGTATAAATTCTGATAGTTTTGACCAAGATCCATTTTCTACCTCAACCCCCTTGCAAGAGGAAATAGATTCTTTACAAGCAGATAATGCACAAACTGGTAAAACAGAACAAAATACCGCTTATTCAAAAGAAAAAATAAAAGAAAATCAAGCACAAAACATTAGCGTTAGAGGTAGAGAGATACTTAGGATTCGTGATTGGGCTGAGCAAACCTCTACAGGCGATAGAGACGAGCTAAAACCGGGTGTTAGCCAAAACGCTTGGAAACAAGTTAGCTTATCACCCTCAGAATGCTTAAACAAAAATTGCCCATTTTTCAACGAATGCTTCCCAATGAAAGCTAGAAGAAAATCCAATGAGGCTGATTTAGTTGTAACTAACCACTCTATTTTAGGGATAGAGATAAATAGCCAAACACCAATTTTACCTAAGTATGACAACTTAATTGTAGATGAAGCACACGATTTAGAAAAAAGAGTCATATCTCAAGCCACATTCACCTTAAACGTAGTAGTTTTAGGTTCTTTGTTGCAAAGACTTAAAAAATGTTTAGTTGTAGATGAAGTTTTAGACAAAGAAGTAAAATATTTCGCAGATGAGCTAACTAAATTACGAGAAGGCTGGATGAAAGAGGGAATAGGCGAAGAGCTTACCCAAAGTATAGAAAAAATACACTCAGGTTTAATTTCGGCTACCGTAAAACTGAAAGACCAAGAAGTAGCTGCAGGTAAAGATATTGCTAAGCTGGAAAAAATATATGTTACAAAGTCTTATACCCAAGAAGTTATAGAAATTTTAGACAATATTTTAGGATATTCTTCAAAACGTAATGTCATGTGGTGTTCGCATAGTGCTGATGGGAAATATGTAAATATAAATATGGCACCTTTGAATGTATCTAATGGTATTTACAACTGTTTAGTCAACGAAAGGTCAAGCGTTTTTACGTCAGCTACCCTAAAAATAGGACAGTCATTTGACCGAGTAGCTAGTGTTTTGGGAGTCAAAACAAAATATGACGGTGTTAGTGTCCAGTCACCTTTTGATTATTCTAAGCAGGGAATACTATATGTTGCTGGTGATTTGCCAGCCCCAAGCGTTGGGATAAGTGATTTGTATTTACAGCGTCTGAAAGAGTTATTGCAGGCAAGTAAAGGTGGAGCTTTGTGTTTGTTTTCCTCCATAAGTGCCAGTCAGAAAGCTTGTGAATATATACGTGAGAATACAGATTTACAAGTGCTGTTGCAAGGAGAAGAGCAGCTTCCTAACCTTATTGAGCGTTTCAGAACTGACGTAGATAGCTGTTTATTCGGTACTTTGTCGCTATGGCAAGGAGTTGATGTGTCTGGAAAGGCATCTCGGTTGGTAGTCATTGATAGGATTCCTTTTGTTCGCCCTAATGACCCCTTACATCAAGCGCAATGTGATTTAGCTACTCAGCGTGGTGAAAACAGTTTCATGAGCGTGACTTTGCCTAATGCTGCTTTGCTTTTATCTCAGGGAGCTGGTCGCTTGATACGTCGTACTGATGATAAAGGTGTGCTTGCTGTTTTGGATTCTCGCCTAGTAAATGCTCGATATTCAAGTATACTTCGTTCATGTATACCTAGCTTTTGGCAAACTACTGACTTAGAAATTGTTGCTAAGAGTTTGAAAAATTTATCAGAAGAATAAATCGTATTGTACAAAGTTTTGCTTGTTGGGTTTCGTTGAAAAAGTGTGCGAGCAGAAAACGGGAAAGTGTCGAGTAGCGAACATATGAATGGAAGAAAGTGGCTAGTGAACTAAAATGGGAGTGGTAGGGAGTTAAAAAGGGCTTAAATAACATAAAAGTGGAGTGATGTATAGCTAAAGGGTAGTAAAATGGCATGAAAAGGGAGTGTGTGAATGGGTAAATTGGTAAAGGGGCAAAACTAAGGAAAGAAAGTAAGAAGTGCCTAAAAGATAAAATGTAGATGCTAAAAATAGAGAAAAGACGATAAAGCAAAATGTATGGGGAAAATAATAAAAGACAAAAGTTTTTAGTGTCTTAGAGCGTAATGAAAACCCTTTAGAATATAGTTTTGTTTTAATCGCATGGATTAGTTCTTTATCATAAGTTTATAACTTTTTAATCATGCATTTGAGTAATGATAGCAGTAGATAGCAGTAAATAGTGAGTAAGTACAACTTTATATATGGCTAAATAATTATATACCTAAATGTTTATACCAGCCATGAATAGAGATAGGGAAAACTGAGATAGAATATGTGCCCTGTACAGGATTCGAACCTGCGACCTTTCGCTCCGGAGGCGAACGCTCTATCCACTGAGCTAACAAGGCAAATATGCAATAAACATTATACATTAACTTTATTTATCTTAGGCAACTATTAGAATGCTAATCAGTGTTTTACTTATTTCGTCAATATTGGTATTATGTGTTTTGGATTTGTGTAATTCAGTCTGTTCAGATATTGCTGGTAGTTATTACTGTATAGAATAATACACATAGTTAAAGAGCGTTATTGTATGTTTAAAAAATTCAACAGTGTGAAGGTAAATGCTTCAGGTAGACGAGTTCGTGGCGACATTCAAGCTTTGCGTGCATTAGCAGTGGGATTAGTAATATTAAACCACTTATGGCCAATGCATCTTGGTGGAGGATATGTTGGGGTTGATGTATTCTTCGTAATCTCTGGTTTTCTTATTACTTCTCATTTAAACCGAGAGCTAGAGAAAAATAACGGCAAAGTAAAGCTAATTCAGTTCTATGCTAGACGTGTTAGACGCTTACTTCCCGTAGCTTTTTTCGTGATTACTTTATCTGTGATTTCAGCTTGGTTACTTATGCCATTTAGCCAGTGGGCTAAAAATATTAAAGAACTTATAGCTTCTACCTTTTATGTTGAAAATTTGTATTTAGCTTATAAAGCAGTTGATTATCATGCAAGTGCTCAAAGTGCTAGTATTGCTCAACATTATTGGTCGCTTTCAGTCGAAGAACAATTCTATATGCTTTGGCCTCTTTTACTAATGTTTTTCTATTTTTTGGCTGTAAAGTTTAAAAATAAGCTGTTGTTTCCTGTCTTTATCAGTATTTTTGGAATAATCTCTTTCATATATTGCGTATTTTTCACTTTTACTTATCAGGCACAGTCTTACTTTTTCACACCAGTTCGTTTTTGGGAATTTAGTGTTGGTGCTCTGCTTGCTGTTGTGGCGTCGAGCTTTAAAAAAGTTAGTTATTTTAACACTATAGTTGCACTTGCCGGTTGGGTTACTATTGCAATAAGTGCTGTTTTGTTCAAACCAGATAGTGTATTTCCGGGATACATAGCTTTAATACCAGTGCTTGGAACTGCTTTAGTTATTGCTGCAGGGATAGCTGGCGAAGTTCCAATTTTAAATAAGCTAACTAATTTATCTATTGTACGTTTAACTGGTGATATCTCATATTCATTATATTTGTGGCATTGGCCTTTGATTATTTTAGCTCCGTATGCCTTTGAACAAACACTAAATTATAAGAATAAGCTTGTAATTTTAGGCATAACGTTCATACTCTCATATTTATCTAAGACTTTCATAGAAGATAAAGGAATTCGTTCAGTATTTTTAAATAAATCTTCTATGGTTACATTTACATCAATGCTTTGTGCTATGAGCGTGATAGCTTTATCGGGCTATGGCGTTATTAAAGATGGACAGTTACAAATACAAAAGCATGATAAAGAAATACAAGCTCTTGGGAAAGATTCTTGTTTTGGAGCTAAAGCAATTTCTAATCCTAAGTGTAAAAATGTTGATGCTCCAGCCTACAGTGTTGCCATGACTGAGGATACTAATGCTTATTGGAAGTTACCGGATGATTGTGTTCCTGGTGAAAGTAAAGATAAAACTATCACCAATGTTAGTGGGCAATGTGATTATTCAGATAGTAGTTCCTCCAAAGCTAAATCTGTAAAAACTAAAAAAGTGTTCTTGATTGGTGATTCTCATATGCAACAGTGGATGCACCCAATTATAAAAGAAGCTAGAAAATATAAGTGGGATATGCATTGGTTTTTACAAGGAGCTTGTCCTGTTGCTGATGTGCAAGCTATAAAATACGATGAGTGTAACGTAAATACGAAGAAAATACATGAACATATTTTGAAAGAAAAACCAGATATTATTTTCTATTCGAATTTCTCGCGCAATACTGTAATTTCTACGACAGGTAATAATAGTATTTTTGAAGAATACGTTGATAAAATGCCTGTATTTTGGCATGCATGGGTGAAAAATGGTGCGACACTTATAAATATAGCTGATACACCTAATGTGGCTAAGATTCACGATCCTATCACTTGTCTGGAATATTCTAAGGATAATCCGAACGCTTGTGCTGTTTCACGTTCTGAGGTTTTGGGCTCAGATCCTATAGTTGCAGCATCTAAGAAAGTTTCTGACAAAAATATTCACTTACTAGATTTTAGTGATTACTTCTGTGATTCTAAGGTATGTAAAGTATCCATTGGAACAGTACCTGTTTTCTATGATTCTAACCATCTAAACCGCGTATATCTAGAGTCTTTCTACTCAGACTTCAGTGAGAAAGTTGCTAAGATTTTAGCCAAGTAGCGTTTGCTTTAGTAGGTTTATGCTGAAGTACTATTAGGACAATGCCCTAATAGTGTGTTTTTGTTTAGCATAACTTGTTTACTTGCCGTAGACGTATTTACTTACTTGTTTGCTGTGGACTTGTAGCGATATGCTTATTTATTTGTTTTCTATAAGTTACTAGAAGTATATTTGTGTGCCTATTTGTTCGTTAGAAATGCCACAGGTGTATCTACTCGTTTACTTACTAGCGATACAATATTTACTTAGCAAAGATGTGTTTTACTTACTTATTCACTTATTCACCTACTTATCCATTCATTTACTTACCTTTATTCACCTACTCACTCACCTTTGCCGTCCAGCCAACCTACCGTCCATCCAACTAACTGACTAAGTGACCGACTAGCTGACCACCTAAGCCAACCGTCCAGCCAACCGACCAGCCAACCTACCGTCCAGCCAACCGACCAACCAACTAACCGTCCAGCCAATCGACTAGCTAACCACCCAAGCCATCAAGCAAACAGCCGTCCGAGTAAGCAGTCGTCCAATCGAGTAACCAACCTAGCAACCGACGAGCCGACTAACTGACTAGCTAACCACCCAAGCCACCAAGCAAACAGCCGTCCGACCAGCCAATTGACTAGCTAACCACCCAAGCCACTGAGCAACCGACCAGCCAACCGACCAACCGAGTAACCAGCCGTCCGACCAACCGAGTAACCAGCCGACTAACCTACCAACATACATACATAGGCATTTTGTTCGTTTGCTTACTTTGCCACAAATATATTACTTACTAGAGCAAATACGTAAGAGTATAGGTACTTAGCACGGGTAGAGGGTCAATAGATAAAATACACTAGTAAAGCTGTGCTAATTGTATCCATTTATGCTCGTTTTCATTCATCATTAGTATCACCATACCTTTTCTGTTTTCGTCGAATATTATATTGTCGGTTTGCCTAGAAATACCAAGCAAATCTAGATTTTTTCTTTCAGGTGTGAAAAGTATTTTGTAAGTGTATATATCAATAGTTTTATACAGCAAGCTTTGAGTAAAGACGTAATTATTTTTATTCACGAAAACTATTATGGATATTTTATGACTTAGAACGGCTGTCATACAAACAGAGTCTATGCTAAAACTGTTATCGACGTTTAATACTATGGAGCTTTGGGTACGGATTTTTAGTAAAAAGATTTTATTAGAAAAAACTTCATTTATTGAATTCATGTCTGTTTCTTGCGACTCTTTAAAATAGTACTCTTTTACACCAAAAATGCTATTTATATTTTGTGGAATTATTGCATTTGAGTTGGATTTGAAAAGTGTTTTTAGGAATAGGTATTTTTCGTAGTCACTATCTGTAAAAACTATATAGTTATTCTCGTATTTCAACTTTACTTCTTTTAAAGTTGCTTCTTCCAAGCCTAAAATAAATGTTTCTTCTAAAGATTTATCACACCTTTCTTTAGTTTCTATGCAGTAGTTTTCATAGTTATAGATGAAAAGTTTGGGTAGTGGAAATATGTATTTATATGTATTTTTATTAGTAATTTTTAGCGTATTCTCTATTTCTCCTATTCTTCCTGATAATACAGGTAGTTGTATTTCTACTGTTTTTCTATTGTCGTAAGTAAAAATTCGTCCTAGGGTATTTTTATGCTTATTTTTATCGTTAGCGATATTGTTTTTCCATAAAAATATGTCGTGAGTATCTACGTCAAAATGGTAATGAAATTGACAATCTTTTATGGGCTTATGAGAAAAAATTATGAGCAACATCTTAGAAGTTTTTGCCTTATTGAAAAGTTGTGTTGTTATATCATGTTGTACTTTGATATTAGTTTGAGTTGTTTGTTCAATAAAATATTCCCAATCTTCTACCAACAAATTTATTTTTATATTTGTAGATAAGTACTTACTTAGTACTGATAAAATGTGATTTGGGTTTTTATATGTAATATAAGCAATATTAGTGTTATAGCTTTTTAGCCTATTCTCATATAGTTTATCGTTACTAGTTATAACTAGCGTTAAATTTGTTTTTGCTAGGTTGAAAATTATTGTTTGAATATACTCGAAGATTGAGTAATTGGGTATTTGAAAGTTGTGTGACCCTTTGCTTATTGTATAAATATATTGCTTATTATATTCATGGCTTTCAGCCATACCTAGAGTTATTTCTTCACCTACGGTTACTTTTTCACCTAGAGTTATTTCCTTTGAAAAATCACATATAGTGTGGGTATAGAGTTTATTTCCTCCTTTTATGATTTTTTTCGCATCCGTATATAAAATATTGTTAGTGGTTATATAAATCTTTTCAGGTAAACTGTCTATGATAATTGGTGAATAGCCAGTATATGGGTTAGTTTCTTTGAATTTTTCGTATATTTGTACCAGTGTTTGCAAAGTGTTTTGAACGAATTTTTCTTCACTTTTACCAGCCCATAGGAATTGCACTATATTTTTATTTACTAAGGCTCTACCGGGAATCTTTTCCTCAAAAGAAGTTAAGTAACTATTTGTTTCATACTCGTTCTTTTGCATATATATTTGTAAGTCAATATTGCTTTTTATTGTATTAGGTATGGTATTTGCTGAGTTTTGTGTTGCCAGTATCAGATGTATTCCTAAAGCTCTACCTTTTGTAACTAAATTTATAAGCGAATCTATTACTTCATATTTTTCATTGGATAACGATAAAAATTCATCAATTATTATAAGCAACCTAGGTAAAACAAAATTACTGTTAGCGTTATATTCATCAATATCTTTTGCATTTTTTATCAACAATAATTTTTCACGTTTTTGAATTTCAGATTTTAAAGATTTTATTGCTCGTAAAGTTATACTTTGATCTAAATCAGTATAAATACCATCTATATGTGGGAGAGTTTTTACACAGTTAAAGCTTAGTCCACCTTTATAATCTATCAGGAGTAATTTTACATATTGGGGTGAATAATTTATTGCTATAGATAGAATAATTGTTACTAAACTTTCACTTTTGCCACTACCTGTATTACCACTAATTAAACAGTGAGGAGAAGTATTGTTGAGTAATATGTTTTTTACATTATCTTCATAAATATAAGCAGGGATTTTAAAATCTTTTTTATGTGTTATCCAATTTGTAAATATAGTTTTTTCATCTGTTTTTAAGTAGTTTTCTATCTTTGCTATTTTAGGGAGATTCTCACTTTTCAAAGGAGTTTCTATACCATTTTCGAACAAAAACTTACCCCAACTAGAATTATAGAGCTTTATGGGATATTTACAATCAATAATTTTACTAGGGTAGAAGTTCGAATTATCATGGATAGAAGTGGTAGCAACCATTTTTAAAGTATTTTTATTATCTTTTTCATTTATACCGTGATAAAAGACTACTTTATTATTATCTAAGCGATAATTTAGATTGTAAAAACTCTTTGCTTGTAAAGATATATAGTATAAGTATTCTTTTGCATATTTGCCTTTAAACAGCACATGTTCATTAGGTCTAAAAATGTATGTTTTATTTTTAGCAAGTACTTTTGAAACTTTATACCTAAAGTGATATGACTCTTGCTGAATGTATTCTGTACGTTTATTCAAAAGCTTGTACAGAAAACTTAAGTATATCTCTATAGGATTTATACGTGTAAAAGTACCATAAGTGATAGATAACAATATGCTTATAAACATAGGGATAGTAAAGAGTAAACGGTAAAAGCTATTTGAGTAGAATATTGCAATTAGTATTGAAGAAAATACTAATGGAATCAAACTCAAAATTCTTTGTATAAAAATGTGTTTTTTAAACATCTTAGTTGTATTTATGGAAAGTATGCTTTTCCTCTTTTTATATAGCCTATAAAAGTTATTTCCCACTTTAAAGAAAGTAAAATATACGCTTATTTTTCTGTATATCGGGTAAGAGCAAGTGTTCAAATTCGAGTCTAGAACATATAATTTTGATGTTTTTATATCCATAATGAAAAGGACATTCGTAGTATTAAAAATTTTTTCATTCAAGTGCTCGTTTTTGCTTAGTATCTTATTTATTTCGTTTTTAGAGTTGGCTAAGTTTAGTTCGTATACAGGTATTAAAATTCCTTTATTTTCACCGTTTAACAAGTAGATGATATAACTACTTGTAAGACAATCGTGTATATATGCTTCACATTCCATTTTTAAAAGGTAATACATTAGGATAAATTGGTTACTAGTATTTTTAAAAATGTGTATAAATGATACTTATTCACATTTTGGGAAAAAGAATTTATAAAATGCGAATATCCTATTAGAATAATAAATGTGCTAGAAAATGACATCGATAATTTAAATGAATTACAGATTAAAGAACTAATCGTTCAACTTGTTGAAGAACTCAATAGGGCATCAACACAATACTATAGTGAAGAGAACGAGAGCCATTTAACCGATGAAGAGTATGACTCAAAGTCGAGACTTTTAAAAGAGCTCGATAAAAAATATCCTGAATATATACCTGATAACTCACCAACTAGAAATATTGGTAGCAAGGTAAGTAATAGTGTTTTCAAACCGTATGAACATCCTAGTAAGATGTATAGCTTAGATGATGTCTTTAGCATAGATGAAGTAGATACTTGGGCTAATAGAGTACTAGAAAATGAATCTATAGAAATAACTGCTGAAGTTAAAGTAGATGGTTTGGCTTTAAACTTACTCTACGAGAATGGAAAGCTTGTAAGAGGAGTTACTCGTGGTGATGGCGCTATAGGTGAAGATGTGACTGCGAACGTGCTGACTATAAAAGATATCCCTCACACTCTAAAGGGTAAAAATATACCAGATTTCATAGAAATACGTGGTGAAGTTTACTTTAAAACTAAAGATTTTGAAGAATTCAATGCACTTATAAAAGAAAAAAATGATGAGCTAATAGAGATAAAGGAACTCATTAAAGAGAATAAAGCAACAAAACATAACTATAACTTGAGTGAGTACGATTTATATCCAAAGAAACAATTTTCTAACGCAAGAAACGGAGCTGCAGGATCTCTTAGGCAAAAAAATTCTAAAGCCACAGCTTTACGTCCTTTGTCTTTCATCGCTCATGGTATTGGCTCTACTATTTGGAATAGTGCACACGAAGACCCTCAAACTTTATCAGCTTGCTTCGAGTTGTTATCAAGTTGGGGACTAGAAGTATCACCTCATACTAAGGTACTAAAAGGTAGGCAAGAGCGCATACAATACATAGAAAAATACGAGAATAAGCGTTTTGAAATAGAGCATGGTATAGATGGAATAGTATTCAAAATAAATAACTTAGATAAACAAAATCAATTAGGATATACGATTAAATCTCCTAGGTGGGCTGTTGCATATAAATTTCCTCCAGTTGAAGTAGAAACAAAACTTTTGGATATACAAGTTCAAGTTGGTAGGACTGGACGTGTGACTCCTTTTGCTTTGATGGAAAAAGTCTTGGTTGATGGCTCGCTAGTGGAACGTGCTACTTTGCATAACATGGACGAAGTAAAGCGTAAAGGAATTCTTATAGGCGATATTATAAGGATACGAAAAGCTGGGGATATAATTCCTGAGGTTTTGCACGCTGTAGAGTCTAAAAGAAGTGGCTGTGAATACGCTTTTGAAATGCCTAAAAACTGCCCGTCTTGTGGTCACCTTTTAGCTCCATCTAAGGAAACTGATGTTGATTTGAGGTGTCCAAACACGCGTAGTTGTCCTGATCAGTTAACTGAAAGAATTTCTTATATTGCTTCTAGGAAATCTTTAGATATTGATGGTCTTGGTGCTGAGGCCGCTTTGGCTTTGACTCAACCTGATAAAATGCGTGAACAAGTAATATCAGATTACAAGCAAGGTATGAAAATAAAGCTTTTTGATGGAACTTCAATACAAAGTAAAGCTTTTGAGCAGGAAGAAAGTTTAAGTATATTTGATTCACTCGATGAGGAATGTGACGTTATACCGAAGCAAACTCCTGTTGTTACTAGTGAATCGCAACTTTTTAGCTTGAATGCTGAGAAATTAGAAAAGGTTTATGTTTGGAGACAAGTTACTAATAAGAAAACAGGTAAAACTCATTGGGAAGCTGTTCCATATTTTTGGACAAAGCCAACGAAAACAAAACCTAGTGTGCCTGGTAAAAATTTAGCGTTGCTACTAAATAAGCTAGAAGAAATAAAAACTTCTAGGTCACTTTGGCGTTATTTGGTTGCTTTTTCTATAAGACACGTTGGACCTAAAGCCGCTAGGGAGCTTGCTACACATTTCAATACAATAGAGGCTATAAAACAGGCTAGTATTGAAGAAATAGCTAGTTTGGATAGCATTGGTGACGTAATTGCATATTCTATTCGTAATTGGTTTGATGGACAAGATAGTGCTTGGCATAACGAAATTATTGATACTTGGAGAAAAGAAGGCGTTACTTTTAAAAACGAGATTGAAGATACAAAAGAGTATGAGCAATATTTACAGGGATATAATATTGTAATCACTGGAAAGTTAACTAAATTCAACAGAGATGATGTCAAAGAGCAACTAGTTTTGCGTGGAGCTAAATCTGCTGGATCGGTTTCAAAAAATACTTCTTTTGTCATAGCTGGCGAAAAAGCTGGATCTAAGCTAAAAGACGCTATGAAATATTCTATCCCTGTATATGATGAAGAATTCTTAGTGAAGTTACTTGAGGGTGATTTGCAAGTTATAAGTGAGATAAAAAGTTTGTGAAGTGCTTAGGAAATAATTCATTTCGTAGTGTTTTGATAACTAGTAGTGTTTTAGACAGTATGGATAGGGAATATATCTTAGCTTACTTTATTTTCATTCTTTTATGATGTATGAGTTATATTATTTCATTATATAGTGTACATATAGAAAACGAGTATAAAACATTGGATTTTGTTCATACAGTAAGTAAATGGTGCTTTTTACCTGAACTGAACTATGTCTTTATAAAATAGTGAGTTTGTTTTCTTTATTTTATATAGCTTGAGGAAAATACAACTAGAGATATTTGTATGAAAAATAAAAATTAGTAACATACTTATGTTCAAAATAGACAGGTAAAAAGTAGTATTACAAAGCAAATAACGTTTTATATTATAAAACCTAGTGGACGTAGAATTTTTTCAGTAATACGTTCCATAATTCTAACGTTGTTTCTTTCCTCTAAAGTAAGTCTTCTACAGTTAGTAAGATCTTTTATGAATATATTTTGCATACAGTTAGCGAAACGCTTAGACCAAATTTGAACATTTATTTCAAAATTGCCCATTAGTGAGAGTCTATCGATATTGGCTGTTCCAACAGTTGACCATCTTCCATCAACTGTACAAGTTTTCGCGTGAATCATGGTGTTTTTATATAGCCAAATCTCTACACCTGCGTTTAAAAGTGTATCAAAATAAGAACTAGCAACCCAGTCAGCAACTATGTGATTAGACTTTTCAGGCATCAGTATCTTTACATCTACTCCTCTTCGAGCAGCTTTTATAAGCCCTTCGGTTATTTCTTTGTCTGGAACAAAATATGCTTGAGTTATCCATATATTCTTAGTGGCTCTATCGAAAGCGTCAATATATAGTCCTCTTACGGGAAACAATAGGCGATTAGGATTATTTACAGCTACACGAATATTGGAGTCCCATTCTTTAGCTCCAAGATCAGGAATTTTATGCGAATTTTTTTTAGAAAAAGTATTCCAGAAATTTATGAATGCATTTTCTAATTCCCAAACTGTTGAACCTTTTATTCTTATGTGAGTATCACGCCATTTATCTCGATATAAAGCACCAATATTATATCCACCAATATAAGCAATCTCACTGTCAACTACTAGAATTTTACGGTGATCTCTTCCTGTTTTTCTAGGGTTTAAAGTCAACAAGCCATGTCTGAAAAATGGAAATTCTAAAACGTGTAAATTGGGTATTTTAGGGAAACGTTTAAAAATTCTAGGAACAATAAAGTTACCAAATCCATCAAAAACTACATATACTTTTATGCCTCTTCTTGCAGCTTTTATAAGTTCTCTTTTAAATTCTCTACCAACTATATCGTCTTTCCAAATATAGGTTTCGAACATTATTGTTTCTTTGGCATTAGAAATATCTTCGAGCATTTCCTTATATAAGGATTTTCCTTCTGTATAAGTACGTATTTGAGAGTCTTTGATATTGATACTTTGAGGTGTTAAAGATGGAAAAATAAAATTTTTAGAGCGTATTTTCCTTTTACGTAAAAAGTCGTAAAACATTACAAAGAAAATAGTTGTTGCTTGTATAGACATGAAAATAACTGTTGTCATTTTAAGTATTTTCACGATTTTATTTTTTATTGTTTTTTGATTCAGACTTTTTATAGTAAACCTCATAATACTATAGTAGCGATTATCAAACTTTTTTGAAACCTTTTTTATAATGCAAAAGTGCTACGGTATGATTACATAGGCATAATGTTTGATTAATTATTTCGTGAAAAATAAGAATTGATAAAAAATTACTATTTGAAATGTTTAGTAGTGATATTATCCACTTTAAACCTATCAGAAATAGTGGAAAATTTGGTACACTATACCTTACGTATATTTTATGCGAACTAAATAAATGTACTACATAAGGATATGATCATCCATGCATACTATTCCAAAAGAAGAAGTGGCCCGTATAGCTGGGCTGGCCCGTTTGGCTTTAACTGATGAAGAAATTGAGCGTATGACTGGTGAATTCGACGTTATTGCTAATGCTATAGACCGTGTTTCAGAAATAGCAACTAGTGATGTACCAGCTACTTCTCATCCTATACCTTTGACTAATGTGATGCGTGAAGATGAAGTAAAAGAATGTATTGACCGTGAAAGCGTTTTAGCATGTGCTCCGGAAAGCGAAAACGGACGTTTTCTAGTTCCTCAAATTCTGGGAGAAGAGTAATGAAAGATATTCTTAAACTTTCTGCTTATGAGATGAGTCAAAAGCTCATAGCAGGTGAACTAACTTCTGTTGAACTAACTCAGGCATGTTTAGACCGTATTGCTGAAGTTGACGGTAAAGTTCAAGCCTTTTTGTTAGTTGATGAACAAGGAGCTATGCATACAGCTCGTCTAGTAGACGAAAAACGTGCAAGAGGTGAAGAGCTACCTGCTTTTGCTGGTGTTCCAGTAGCTATTAAAGACAATATTTGTGTAAATGGTATGAAAACTACTTGTGCTTCAAAAATGCTTGAAAATTGGGTATCTCCATACGATGCAACAGTTATTTCTAAAATTAAAAAAGAAATGATGCCAATAATCGGTAAAACAAATATGGACGAATTCGCGATGGGCTCATCAACTGAACATTCAGCTTTCCAGCGTACTTGTAACCCTTGGGATTTAGACCGTATTCCTGGTGGCTCTGGTGGTGGCTCTGCTGCTGCTGTTGCTGCTTATATGGTGCCTTTAGCTCTAGGTTCGGATACTGGTGGTTCTATACGTCAACCGGGAGCTGTAACAGGTACTGTTGGGGCTAAACCAACTTACGGTAGGATATCTCGTTATGGTCTAGTTGCTATGGCGTCCTCATTGGATCAAATCGGTCCAGTTGCTCGTACTGTTCAAGATGCTGCAATGTTGCAGTCTATAATTGGAGGATATGATGAGTACGATTCAACTTCTTTACAAGAAGATGCATACGATGTTGTTCGTGCATTAGAAGAAAACACAGACTTGTCAAAGATGCGTATAGGTATCGTAAAAGAACTTTCTGGTGAAGGATATGACAAAGGTGTTAGGGATACTTTCGATAATATTCTTGATATTTTGAAAGAACGTGGAGCAAATATTATTGAAGTATCATGTCCTTCTTTTGAATATGCATTATCAGCTTACTATCTCATTATGCCAGCTGAAGTTTCGTCCAATTTGGCTCGTTTTGATGGCGTTCACTATGGTGCTCGCATTCTTCCTAAAGAAGGACCAGTTACAGCTGAAACTATGATGGCTACTACACGTGGTGAAGCTTTTGGTGACGAAGTAAAACGTAGAATTATATTGGGAACTTACGCTTTATCATCTGGACATGTTGATGACTATTACATGAGTGCTCAAAGAGTTAGAACATTGATTCAACGAGATTTTGAAGCAGCTTATAAAGAGGTAGATGTTCTTTTGTCTCCAACATCACCAGTTGTAGCTTTCAAATTTGGTGACAAGATGAATGACCCATTGGCTATGTATTTGAATGATATAGCTACAATTCCAGCTAACTTAGCAGGTATTCCAGGTATTTCGATTCCAGCAGGATTGTCTCAAGGACTGCCTGTAGGTTTGCAAGTTCTAGCTCCAGCTCACAAAGATGCTCGTATGTATGCTGTAGCAAATGAGATTGAAAAGATTTTGAACCCAATATGGGGCGGAAATATTTTAGAGCAAGCACCAGTTTTGGAGGGTGAATAATGTCTAAACTTGTATCTTACGAAAAAGCTGCTGCTGAGTTTGACCCAGTTTTAGGTATTGAAGTACACGTTGAACTAGGTACCAAAACCAAAATGTTCGACCATGCTCCTAACGTATTCGGTGAAGAACCAAACACCATGGTTACACCAGTTTCTCTAGGTTTACCAGGAACTTTGCCAGTTGTTAACAAAAAAGCAGTTGAATATGCAATCAAAATTGGTTTGGCTTTAAACTGTTCGATAGCTTCTTCATGCCGATTTGCTCGTAAAAACTACTTCTACCCAGATATTCCGAAAAACTTTCAAACATCACAGTTTGATGAACCTATAGCTTATGATGGCTATCTAGATGTTGAACTTGAAGATGGAGCTGTTTTTAGAGTAGATATTGAACGTGCTCATATGGAAGAGGACGCTGGTAAGAACACTCACGTTGGTGGTGCTGCTGGTCGTATCCAAGGTGCTGAATATTCTCTAGTTGACTATAACCGTGCTGGTGTTCCACTAGTTGAAATAGTTACACGTCCAATTACTGGCTGTGGTGATAGAGCTCCTGAAGTAGCTGCTGCTTACGTACAGACTTTGCGCGATATTTTCCGTGCCTTAGAAGTATCTGAAGCTCGTATGGAACGTGGAAATGTGCGTGCTGATATAAACGTTTCTTTGAGGAAAACTCCAGAAGATAAGTTTGGCACACGTACTGAAACAAAAAATGTCAACTCTTTTAGAGCTATAGATAAAGCTGTGCGATATGAGATGCGTCGTCAAGCCACAGTTTTGCTTGAAGGCGAGACAGTAATACAAGAAACTCGTCACTGGCACGAAGATACAAGCTCAACTTCTTCAGGTCGTGAAAAGAGTGATGCTGAAGATTATCGTTATTTCCCTGAACCAGATTTGGTGCCAGTATGTCCTTCAAAGGAGTGGATAGAACAGATTCGCTCTTCCATGCCAGAAATGCCTGCTGTTCGTCGCAAGCGTTTGATTGCTCAGTGGGGCATTAGTGACGTTGAAATGAGAGACGTTATCAACGCTGGTGCATTGGATCTAATAGAAGCTACTATAAAGGCTGGTACTTCACCACAATCTGCTCGTAAATGGTGGATGGGTGAAATATCTCGTATTGCTAGAGTACAAGAAATATCTCTAGAAGAAGTAAAAGTTACACCTGAACAAATTTGCGAACTACAGTCATTAATAGATGAAAAGAAAATTAATGATAAAATCGCTCGTTCTGTATTAGATAGTGTAATACAAGGTGAAGGTCAACCAGCTCAGATTGTAAAAGATAAAGGGCTCGAAATCGTCTCAGATGATGGTGCTTTAGAAAAAGCTGTAGATGAGGCTCTAAATAGTAATCCTGATGTTGTTGAAAGTCTAAAGGCCGGAAAAATGCAAGCAATTGGTGCATTAATGGGTCCAATTATGAAAGCAACAAAGGGACAAGCAGACGCTAGCCGTGTACGTGAAATAATTATGGAGAAGATAAATTTGTAACGAAGGAGTTGTAAATATTTTTTTCCGGAATTTCACGCACACCTAGTGCAATGGGGGAAAATAAATACAAAGGAGTAAAAATGGCGACCCTACCAGGTCCTTCTCACACTATGGCTATACGTTTGAAAATGCCTTTTACTAGGGATGGGGCATCTAAAATTTTAAGCGATATAGCTTCTGTTGGAGCAATTGTTACTGGTATGGATACAGTTGTGTCAGAAAATGGCATATTGACTGTAGATTTGACATGTGACGCGAAAGATACATCTCATCAAACTGAAATTGTTGATGTATTGAAAAAGATTGAAGATGTCGAAGTTATCAGCGCTGAAGATTTAACGTTTTCAGCTCATATTGGTGGAAAAATTGATGCCCAATCTAAGATTAACGTGAATAGTCGTAGAGATTTGGCACGTGCTTATACCCCAGGTGTTGCTCGTGTTTGTACTGCTATTGCTGAATCTGAGGATAAAGCTAATACCTACACAATAAAAGGTAATACAGTTGCAGTGGTTTCTGATGGCACGGCTGTTTTGGGATTAGGAAATATAGGTCCAAAAGCAGCTTTACCTGTTATGGAAGGTAAAGCGTTGCTATTCAAACAATTTGCCGGTGTAAATGCTTGGCCTATAGTTTTGGATACGCAAGATACTGAAGAAATTATTTCAATAGTAAAAGCGATTTCTCCAGGTTTTGGTGGAATTAACCTTGAAGATATTTCAGCTCCTAGGTGTTTTGAAATAGAATCACGCTTACGTGAAGAGTTAGATATCCCTGTTTTCCACGATGATCAGCATGGCACAGCAATTGTTGTATTGGCTGCTTTAATCAATGCTTTAAAGATTGTTAATAAGCGCATTGAAGATGTGCGTATTGTAGTATCTGGTGTTGGTGCTGCAGGTAGTGCAATCATAAAGTTATTGATGGCTCAAGGAGCTAAAGATATTGTTGGCTATGGTCGTGAAGGAGCGTTATCTCGGACTCAAGTCACTGCTGATACTGAAGAAAATCGGGCTTGGATTTCAAATAATACTAACCCTCGCTGTGTTGAAGGAGATTTGAAATCTGGTTTGAAAGATGCTGATGTATTCATCGGTGTTTCATCTGGTGGCATTTTGTCAGGGGAAGATATTGCTGTTATGGCTGATGATGCTATCGTATTTGCTTTAGCTAACCCTATACCTGAGGTAGATCCTTACGAAGCCATGAAACATGCTGCTATTGTTGCTACTGGCCGTAGTGATTATCCTAACCAGATTAATAATGTTTTGGCTTTCCCAGGTTTATTTAGAGGGTTACTTGATGCAAAGTGCAATAAGATTACAGGTGAAATATTGCGTGTAGCTTCTGTTGCTATTGCTGAAGTTATTCCTGATGAACAGCTACATGAGTCTTATATTATTCCAGATGTTTTCAATGAAAAAGTATCTGAGAAAGTAGCTAGTGCAGTCAAATTAGCTGCAACAAAATAGGGCTTAAAGGGAACATAGATATAAGCTACTGTTTGTGTGGGCGTGTGTTACGAAAAGTACTTTCTTAGCACACGCCCATTCGTTTAAAACAGATCTAAACTGTGTATGAAATTGTGGGTGTTTTGTTTTTTTTGTTGAGAAAGTGTGAGCTGTGGTAGATGAGTGGATAGCTCGATAGGTTTGAGAATATATCACTTTTATGTTTTTTGGTTTTGTTCATGCTTGGGAACAGCGTAAGTTAGGGGATACTGTTTGTAAAGTAACGAAGAAAAGTTATGATAAGGTCGATTAGATTTTTACTAATTCAGCAAACTTGGGCATTATTTTCAAAATACACTTGAAAATAATGCCCAAGTTGTATATTGTGTAGTTAGTTAGGGGGAAATATGATTAGAAGAAATATTTCACAAAAGTTAATTTCTTTAACTAAGCAAGTGCCAGTTGTAACTATTATCGGACCAAGGCAGTCAGGGAAAACTACTTTGGTAAAAGAATGTTTTACAGAATATAATTACGCAAACTTAGAAGACCCTATAACTAGGATGCTAGCAAAAGAAGATTACAAAGGTTTTTTCGAAAGATATAAAGAACCATTAATAATTGATGAAGTCCAAAGAGTGCCAGAACTTCTTTCTGCGATACAAGTAATGGTTGATGAGAATAGAGAAAAGAATGGTCGTTTTATACTTACAGGGAGTCACCAACCAAGTTTGCAAAAAGGAATTGCTCAATCGCTTGCTGGAAGGACAAGTATTATGACCTTACTTCCTTTGAGTATGAATGAGCTTAATCAAGAAGGGCTACTCGAAGGCTTAACTACTGATGAGTTATTACTTAAAGGCTTAATGCCTGAATTGTACAATGAAGGAAGTAGAGAGCCTTTAGTTTACTATAGAGACTATTTAAATACTTATGTTGAAAAAGATTTGAGAGAAATGCTAGAAATTAAAAATCTAGATAAATTTTTACGATTTTTAACTTTGTTAGCAGGTAGGGTGGGGCAAGTAGTTAATTTGTCTGCTTTATCGGGTGAAGTAGGTGTTTCGTCTACAACTTTGTCTGAATGGTTATCTGTGTTGGAAGCCTCTTATATTTTATATCGACTTAAACCCTATTTCTCTAATATTACAAAACAACAAATTAAATCCCCAAAAATTTATTTTACAGAAGTAGGATTGGCGGCTTATCTATTAGGAATAGAAACTGAGAATCAGGTTAATAGAGATCCTTTACGTGGTAATTTGTTTGAAAATTTAATTGTTTCAGAAGTCTTAAAATCACGCTTAAATGATAATAAAGATTCGAACATCTATTTTATGAGAACTGCCAAAGGGGTAGAAGTGGACTTAATTGTCAAGAAAGAAGATAATTTATACCCTTTTGAAATAAAAACATCAATGACGCCAAACAAAACATTTTCTAGACACCTACTGTCTTTCGTGGAAGCAGAAGAGAATGCACAAAACCCAAGAATTATTTATACAGGTGAATCGTATTCAAAACTCAACGGTGTAGAGTATGTGAATTTTAAGGAGTTGGATAAATATTTAAAATTATGACCCCGTACTTAGGGAATAGCAAAAATCGATGTTTTCTTTTCTGCTATTGATTCTCTCATTCTTGCCTATCAACGTAAACTTGAGTATTTGTAAAATATAAGCAAGTATTCTTGAAAGATGTTCTGTGGAATGAAAAAGTATCTGAGAAAGTAGCTAATGCAGTCAAATTAGCTGCAACAAAATAAGGCTTAATAGGAAACATAAATATTAATCTATTGTTTTTGTGTGGGCGTGTGTTATGAAAATATTTTCTTAGCGCACGTCCATTTGTGTAAAAACAGATCTATATCAATATATGATTGTGTGTAGATTAATCATGATTTTCTATAGGCATTAAGATATAATGAACAATACTAAATACTTTCATATATTAGCCATTATCCAGTATTTGAGATATTTTTGATATATGTAATGCTTTAAAATAGAGTTTCAAGGATATATTCACTAGGAGTAGTATGAGTCAGGAATGGGCTGACACACAAATAACAGGAGCGGAAGCCATAATAAAGACTTTAGAATGTCTTGGAGTGACTGATATTTTTGGGCTACCAGGTGGAGCTATTTTGCCAGCATTTGACCCACTTTACGATTCTAAACTTAACCATATTCTAGTACGCCATGAACAAGGAGCTGGACATGCAGCTCAAGGATATGCGATAGCAACTGGGAAAGTGGGTTGCTGTATAGTCACCTCAGGACCAGGTGCAACCAATCTAGTCACAGCTATTGCTGATGCTGCCATGGATTCAGTACCTATGTTATGCATTACAGGGCAGGTTGGTGCTGAATCAATTGGTACAGATGCTTTTCAAGAAGCAGACATTGTTGGTATAACCATGCCTATAAGTAAGCACTCATATTTGGTTACTAAAGCTGAAGATATCCCTAAAGTTATAGCTGAAGCATACTATATTGCTTCAACAGGTAGACCAGGCCCAGTTTTAGTTGACGTCACTAAAACCGCCCAAGTTGGAAAATTAGATTTTAAATGGCCAGTGGAAGTAAAAGTACCAGGATATAAAGTAGTAGATTATCCATCTGAAAAGTCCATAGAAAAAGCAACAATTGAAATGTTATCAGCTAAACGACCAGTATTTTATATTGGCGGGGGTGCTGTAAAATCTAAAGCTTATGACCAGTTACGCGAACTAGTAGATGTTACTGGTTTCCCATTCGTAACAACATTACCGGCACGTGGAGTTTTGCCTGATAGTCATGAAAATAACTTGGGTATGACAGGTATGCATGGTACAGTTGCCGCTGTTGCTTCAATGCAAAAATGTGATCTTTTAATTAGTTTGGGTGCTAGGTTTGATGACAGAGTTACAGGTAATTTAAACTATTTTGCCCCTGAAGCTAAAGTTATACATGTAGATATAGATCCTGCTGAAATATCAAAGAACCGTTTTGCTGATGTAGAAATAATAGGCGACTTGAAATATGTTTTGCCCGCTCTTAGTGAAAGTTTCTCAAAATCTGTAAATCATTACGGTAAACAGGATTTGACTGCTTGGTTTGAATATTTAAATAATTTACGTAAAAAATATCCTTTATATTATGATAAACCACTTGATGGCTTACTTTCACCACAGCAAGTTATTGAAAAAATAAGTGATTTATCGCCTGAAAGTTCAATTTACGTATCTGGTGTTGGACAACATCAAATGTGGAGTGCCCAATTTATAAAACATGAAAACCCGATGTCATGGATTTCTTCATGTGGTTTAGGAACTATGGGGTACGGTGTTCCTGCTGGGATGGGGGCTAAAGTTGGTTGTCCGGAAAAGACTGTATGGGTAATTGACGGTGACGGATGTTTCCAGATGACTAACCAAGAGTTGGCTACTTGCGCTTTGAATAACATTCCTATAAAAGTTGCTTTAATAAATAACTCTTCTCTAGGAATGGTACGTCAGTGGCAGAGGCTATTTTATAATGAACGTTTTTCTAATACTGATTTATTCACTGGCACAGGAACTGTTCAAATTCCGGACTTCGTAAAGTTGACTGAAGCTTACGGATGTGTTGGTTTGCGCTGTGAAAAAGAAGAAGATATTGACACAGTGATTAAACAGGCCTTGGAAATAAATGATAAACCTGTTGTCATAGATTTTAGGGTTACCCCAGACGCTCTAGTTTGGCCTATGGTTTCAGCGGGAGTGTCTAATAGTGATATTAAATATTCAATAGATGTTTGGCCATTACGAGAAGAGGAAGAATAATGCAAAAGCATACTTTGAGTGTCTTAGTTGAGAACAAACCGGGTGTCCTGACAAGAGTATCAGCACTTTTTGCTAGACGTACTTTTAACATTCATTCCTTGGCAGTAGGCGAAACTGAACATCCAGATATTTCTCGTATAACCTTGGTTGTAGAAGCTGATAAAACACCATTAGATCAGATCTCTAAGCAATTAAATAAACTCGTGAATGTCTTAAATATTGTTGAGTTAGACCCAAATGAATCAGTTCAACGTCAGCTTATGCTTATAAAAGTTTGTGCAAATGATCAAACTCGTACAAGTGTCTTACAAATAGTTGACTTATTCCGTTCCCATGTAGTTGATGTTACACCTGAATCAGTTGTAATTGAGTCCATAGGAACACTTAGTAAGTTACAGGCTTTACTTGTAGCTTTAAAGCCATACGGTATACGTGAAATTGTGCAATCAGGTGTTGTAGGTATTTCTCGTGGTATAAATTCAATCAGCGAAGAATATAAGGAGCAGTAAATGGCTGAAATGTTTTATGATGAAGATGCAGATTTGCAGGTATTACAAGGTAAAAAAGTTGCAATTATCGGATATGGTTCACAAGGCCATGCTCATGCTTTAAACATTCGTGATAGTGGAGTTGAAGTTGTTGTAGGTTTGCGTGAAGGCAGTAAGTCTTGGGAAAAAGCTAGTGAAGCTGGTTTGACCGTAAAAACAATTGAGGAAGCAACTCGTGAAGCTGATGTTGTTATGATTTTGGCTCCAGACCAGGTTCAGCGCTCATTGTATGCTGAAAAAATTGAACCAAATTTGAAAGAAAACGCAGCTATTTTCTTTGCACATGGATTCAATATTCGTTTCGGATACATTACTCCTAGCTCAACTCACGACGTATGCATGGTTGCTCCTAAAGGTCCAGGTCACACAGTGCGTCGTCAGTACGAGCAAGGACGAGGAGTACCAGCAATTGTTGCTGTGGAACAAGATGCATCAGGTAAAGCTTGGGAAATAACACTAGCTTATGCTAAAGCTATAGGTGCTTTGCGTGCAGGAGCAATCAAGACAACCTTTACTGAAGAAACAGAAACAGACCTATTTGGTGAACAGTCAGTGCTATGCGGTGGCGTTTCTAAACTTATACAGTATGGTTTCGAAACTCTAGTTGAAGCTGGATATCAGCCAGAAATTGCTTACTTTGAAGTTTTGCATGAATTGAAGCTTATTGTCGATTTGATTAACGAAGGTGGTATTACTAAACAACGTTGGTCATGCTCTGATACTGCAGAATACGGCGACTATATAAGTGGTCCGAGAGTAATCACACCAGATGTGAAAGAACATATGAAAGAAGTCTTGTCAGACATCCGCGATGGCTCATTTGCTAAGCGTTTCATTGATGATCAAGACAACGGAGCAGAAGAATTCAAGCGTTTGCGTGAAGAGGGTCAAAACCATCCAATTGAAGAAGTTGGACGTAATCTACGTTCACTATTCACTTGGAGCAAAGACCGAGTTGACGCTGACTACGTAGATGGTCAAGCAAACCGTTAATAGACATAAGCCCTGATTTTTTGTCAGGGCTTATAGCTATATAAATTATTACTTCACTTTATTTATGTCAGCTTAAAATATGCCGGCAACATTACAATTGAAGTAGATAAACATAACTAAGTAAGCATAAGTAATGCTTATACCATATTTACTGGAATGAGGAATCAGGAATGCCTAGTAGCGATTTCACTTCTTTAGATGAACTATCAGCAGGGCAGTTACCAGCACATAATACTTTAGAATCTCGTTTTGCTTTAGAACAATCAAATAACGAACGTAGCGAACAAGAACGTAATGCTTTGGTAAATGCTATGGACTTTGGTCGCAGTTTTACTGATTATATGGCTAGTGCTGCTTGGACAGCTGGTGAAGGTTGGAAAGAAAAGAAAATTTGCGCTTTTGGTAATATTTCTTTATCCCCAGCTGCAAGTATTTTGCACTACGGTCAAGAAGTATTCGAAGGAATGAAAGCGTATTGTCACCCTGATAACTCCGTCTGGTCTTTCCGTCCTAAATACAACGCTGTCCGTTTTAATATTTCAGCAGCTCGTATGAATATGCCAGCTCTCCCTGAAGAAGATTACATCGCTTCGGTTGTGGGTCTAGTTACAAAAGATAAAAAATGGGTGCCATCTATTGCTGGTAGTGCGTTGTATTTGCGTCCATTCATGTTTGCTGATGAGCCGTTTTTAGGTGTTCGTAGTTCCAATTCTGTGCGTTATCTATGTATTGCTTCTCCTGTGGGACCTTATTTTGGAAATGGTGTTAGCAGTGTGGATATATGGGTTGAGAAGCATTTTCACCGTGCTGGCCCTGGTGGTACTGGATACGTAAAAACTGCTGGTAACTATGCTTGTGCCACACTTCCTCAAGAAAAAGCTAAGGCAAAAGGATTCAACCAAGTTTGTTTCTTAGACGCTGTGCATAATCGTTTTGTTGAAGAACTAGGTGGAATGAATATTTTTGTGGTTTACCGTGATGGTACAGTAGCTACTCCTGCACTAACAGGTACTATTCTTGAAGGCAGTGTACGCTCTTCGATTTTACAGCTATTGAATCGCGAAAATATTTCAGCTGTTGAAAAGCAAATTGACATTAATGAACTTATCGACGATATTCGTGCAGGGGAAGTGGTTGAAGTATTTGCTTGTGGCACTGCTGCTGTTATCGCTCCAATAGGACGCTTAGTTTCTGATGATTTTGATGTTAGTATTCCTGGTGGAGAGCTAACTAAGTATTTGTATGATACTTTGACTGGTATACAAACTGGTGTTGTTGAAGATACTTTTGGTTGGATGTATAAGCTTTGCGATTAGAATAAATTTTAGTAAATGGTACTAAAGCGATTTGTGCTTGTATGTGAAAAAGAAACTAATATTTAGGTAGTTTTCTTTTTGTACTCCTTATCCAATATGCTATCTGTCGCATTTGTTGGCTAAATTTGGAACTAGGATTTATAACAGCTACGACAATATAAAATGGGTGAGCCGATACAAAATATTAGCTCACCCATAGTTATCTAGTTTTGCTAGAATTACAAACTCTTCACTCAACTTACTTCTTAGTAATTTGGTCTACTTCACGAGCAGCACCAGTGGAAGCGCTAGTTGCCATTAGAGAATATATTTTTAGAGCATTTGAAACTTGTCTATCTCGATTTAGCGGAGTCCAAGGATTCTCACGTTCTAGTTGTTTTTTCCTGCGTTTTTCTAGTTCTTCATCGCTAATATCTAGAGTAATGGAACGGGTATTTACGTCTAAGATGATTTTGTCCCCTGTTTCCACTAGCCCAATAGTACCACCAGCAGCAGCTTCAGGAGATACGTGACCAATAGAAATACCGCTTGATCCCCCAGAAAAACGACCGTCAGTTATCAACGCACATACTTTACCTAGCCCTGTTCCTTTGATAAAAGAGGTAGGGTAGAGCATTTCTTGCATTCCAGGTCCACCAGATGGTCCTTCGTAACGCACTACTACAAAATCACCAGGTTTTATTTTTTTACCCAATATAGCTTCCACTGCTTCATCTTGGGATTCAGTAACATAAGCACTTCCCTCAAAGTGGAATAGCTCTGTATCGATACCAGCAGTTTTAATAATTGCTCCGTCAGTTGCTAAGTTTCCGTACAAAACTGCTAAGCCGCCATCTGGAGTGTATGCGTTTTCTACACTTCGAATACAGCCATTTTCAGCGTCAGTATCTTGCGTAGACCAACGGTTTTGTGTGCTAAAGGCTTTAGTTGTGCGTACGTTTCCAGGAGCTGCACTAAATAGTGTTTTTGCTTCCTGTATTGTTTTTCCGCTGCGTATATCCCAGTTATCAAGCCAATCTTGTAGTTTAGATGTATGTACGCTTGTTACGTTATGGCTTAGCAGTCCAGCTCGGTTTAATTCGCCTAGTAATGCAGGAATTCCACCAGCTCTATGCACATCTTCCATATGGTATTTTGTGCTGTTTGGTGAGATTTTAGCTAGGCAAGGTGTGTGTCTTGAAAGTTCATCTATGTCTTTCAAAGTGAAGTCAATTTTTCCTTCATAAGCCATAGCCAGCATATGCAGAACAGTATTTGTAGAGCCACCCATTGCCATATCTAGTTTCATAGCGTTTACCATAGCGTCACGGTTCAAAATATTTAGAGGAAGTATGCTCTCGTCTTCTTCTTCGTAGTATTTCTTGCATAGGTCAACTATTGTTTTGCCAGCTTTTACGAATAAGTCTTTACGGTATGCGTGAGTTGCAAGGGTGGAGCCGTTTCCTGGTAGGGATAGCCCTAGGGCTTCTGTTAGGCAGTTCATTGAGTTAGCAGTAAACATTCCCGAGCATGAGCCACAAGTAGGGCAAGCTAGTTTTTCAACTCTTTCAAGGTCTGCATCACTTAGATCTGAAGCTGATGCACTCATTGCTGTTACTAAGTCACCTTTAGTTGTTTCACCGCCAATTATTGCCTCTTCTGGTAAGTTTTTCCCAGCTTCCATTGGACCACCTGATACGAAAATTGTAGGTATGTTTAATCGTATAGCTGCTAAAAGCATACCAGGGGTGATTTTATCGCAGTTAGATATGCATACTAATGCATCAGCGCAGTGTGCGTTTACCATGTATTCGACACTGTCAGCAATGACTTCACGGCTAGGTAAGGAGTAGAGCATACCTGCGTGTCCCATAGCTATGCCGTCGTCAACAGCTATTGTATTAAATTCTTTAGCTACTGCACCGTTTTCTTGTATTACATCACAAACTAGTTGCCCAATATCTTTTAAGTGTACGTGTCCTGGCACGAATTGTGTGAAGGAGTTTGCTACAGCGATAATTGGTTTATTAAAATCCCCATCGCTCATTCCAGTTGCTCGCCATAAGGCCCTAGCTCCAGCCATATTTCTGCCGTGAGTTGAAGTCTTAGAACGCAATGGTATGGACATTTTTTTCCCTTCAAGTAGGTTTATGATATTTTGAAGATATTTTCGTGTTAGTTCATTCTATTGCTTTAGTAAAGAAATTTGTACCTCTATTGGGAAAAGTGTCCAAGATTTTTTAAAAAAGCTATTATTTATTATATATATGTAGCAATTCTAATTACATTTTAAAGAAACACACATAAAAGTATTGCAAAATAAGGTAAAGTTATGGCAAAGTAATTATTACGGTAAAAGACCGTAAGTAATATTGTCATAAAGAGAGGTGAAAAATGTTAGATAAACTTGCTTCTAGCATTCAATATATTGGTGATCAAATAACTCTTTTTGTGACAGTTTGGCTACTTATAGGTACTGGTATATATTTCACTGTTCGCTCTAGAGGTGTTCAAATTCGTTACTTCGGGAAGATGTTGAAGGAAATTGCCTCTTCTCGTAAAAGCGAAAAAGGTGAAATATCTTCTTTTCAAGCTTTTGCTATTTCCTTAGCTGGACGTGTTGGTTTAGGAAACGTGTTCGGTGTTGCTGCCGCACTTATCTTGGGTGGACCGGGAGCTATTTTTTGGATGTGGATTGTAGCTCTTGTAGGTATGTCTACTTCTTTCTTTGAAACTATTTTAGCTCAAGCTTATAAAGTAAAAAATCCTCATGATAGCACTTTCCGTGGGGGACCGGCATGGTATATACAATACGGGTTAGGATCAAAGAAACTGGGTAATTTATTTGCCATTGTTTTGGTCGTTACTTGTAGCTGTATTATGATGATGTTGCAATCTAACGGTATTGCTGAAACTTTGAAAGCAACAACAGGGGCTTCATCTGTTTCAGTAGCTGTTGTTATGTTTGTTTTGATTGCGCCAGTTATATTTGGTGGTATTAAGTCTGTTGCTCGTGTGAGCGAGTTCATGGCTCCAATAATGTCACTAGTATATGTGGTTCTTGCGATTGCGATTATGGTTATTAACTATGACACAATCATTCCTAATTTAGTCTTGATAGTTAAATCTGCTTTTGTTCCAACTGCTGCTTTCTCAGGTATTGGAGCTGGGCTGTTTGCTGCTTTGATTAATGGTATTAAACGAGGACTATTCTCTAATGAAGCTGGTCAAGGAACCTCACCGAATGCTGCTGCTGTTGCTACAGTAAAACACCCTGTAGAACAAGGATTAATCCAGTCCTTTGGTGTATTTGTTGATACTATTGTGGTTTGTACCGCAACTGCGTTGATAATAATGAGCGCAGGTAAAGATATTTATAATCCTAATGTTCAAATGGATCCATCTCTTGCTGGTAGCTTGACACACTCAGCTGTGGCTAGCCAGCTAGGTAGTTGGACTACACTTTTGATGTCAGTGATTATTTTCGTATTAGCATATTCATCGATGATTGCTGCATACACATATTCAGAAGTAAATATGTTTTTCGTTACGCCTTCTAAGATAGGTGCTTATGTAGTACGTGTTGTATCAGTTATATCAGCTGTACTAGGTGCAGTTGTTAGTTTACAATTGATATGGAGCACTGTTGATATATTCATGGCTCTAATAACTGTTTTGAACGTACTAGCTGTTCTAGCTTTGTCTAAGCAAGGATTAGGTATCTTGAAAGATTACGAGGATCAGAAGCGTAACGGAATAGCAACTCCACGATTTATTGGTGTTGGTAATAAGCATTTGCCTGCCGACTTACCAACAGATGTATGGGTTGACTAAGCTTGTCCCCATAGGCAGGCACCATATAAATCGTAAAAATATTTTTTTGGGAGTTTGCTTTGTCTGAATTACTTTCTACAATAAATAATTACTTATATACATATATTTTAGTGGCACTATTAGTGGGCGTAGGTATTTTCTTAACAATTCACTTACGTTTTGTTCAAATTGTACATTTCAAAGATTTGTTCAAATCACTTGTAAAATCGCGTCAAAATGCTAATGGGGGGATTTCTTCTTTCCAAGCTTTCGCAGTAGGAATCGGTACTCGTATAGGTATTGGTAATATTGCTGGTGTTGCTTTAGCGCTTGTTTTGGGTGGACCTGGAGCTATTTTTTGGATGTGGATTGTAGCTCTTGTAGGTATGGCAACCGCTTTTGCTGAATCAACTTTGGCGCAAATTTTCAAAGTTCCATCTTATGATAGAACTTACCGTGGTGGACCAGCATACTATATAAAACTCGGATTAAATTCTAAGTTATTTGCGGTGTTATTTGCTCTTATAACAGTTGTATCGACAGGTATTGCTGTTCCTATGGTTCAGGTAAACACTCTTGCTGCAACACTAAATTCAAACCATGCTGTTCCACTTTGGATAACTGGTGTGATAGCTGCTGTTATTTTGGCTCCAGTTATTATTGCTGGCGTGCGTGGGGTTGCTAAGGTATCTGAATATGTTGGGCCAATTATGGCTTTAGCATACGTAATTATTGCAGTTGTAGTCATTGTCACAAATATAGAAGCTACAGCTAACGCATTTGTTCAAATTTTCGAAGGTGCATTCGGTTTACGTGAGGGACTAGCAGGCGTTGGTGGTGGAATTTTTGCCACTATACTAAACGGTACACGCCGTGGACTATTCTCGAACGAAGCTGGGTTAGGGACTGCTCCTAATGCTGCTGGAACTGCAACTGTTGCACATCCAGCAAGTCAAGGTTTTGCTCAAGCATTCGGTGTTTTCATCGACACAATAATTGTTTGTACAATTACTGCTTTGCTAATTTTGATAGCAGGAAACCAAATTTATACACCTGGAAAGACTTCAGTTGAAGAGGCTGGATCACTTACTTCCCAGGCTGTTATTCACTTATTAGGTAGTGGTATGAGCATCCCAATGTCAGTGATTATTTTCGTATTCGGAATTAGTTCTGCTATTGGAGCATATTCTTATGGACAAGTATCTTTGGATATTTTGACAAATAATAAGGTGATATCTTTAGGATATCGTGTCCTAGTTGTTATTTGCTGTGCTGTTGCAGCAGTTCAGCCTTTGACGTTAGTTTGGTCATTGGCTGATGTGTTACTAGGTTTGGGTGGTATTATCAACCTAGTTGCCCTATTACTGCTCGCAAAGTGGGTTTCTGGCACTTTACGTGATTATAATTCACAGGTAAAACATGGAAAAGAACCAGTTTTCATTGGTCGAGATAATCCATTCTTACCTAAGGATTTGCCAACTAAAGTGTGGGAATAAAATTTAGTTGAAGTGGAAGAAAAACTTCTTCCACTTCACTTTTTTAAAAACTATTTTATGTTTAAGGAATTATTTACATAGAGATTTTATCTTATTAAATAAATTAAGAATTCGTATTAAATGATAACTTTCTATAAAAATAATATATACTTGGTAATATTTTTATTAGTGTTTTGTAAAAGTTTTGCTATACTCTTCTTCTAAGATGACTAGATAGTACTCTAAAGATGTGTTTTTAATGGCGAAGATTTTTATCTTTTTAGTATTATCTGTAGGATGTAATAGAAAATTGGTATAAAAGATTAATAGAGTCATCGGATTATACATTTTTGATTTTAGGTTTTTATTTTTCCCATTTATAATAGGTTGCTTGTTAATGAATTCTCGTTAATAAGTCAGTATAGGAAGAAGAAAGATATGATCGCTTGTATGTTGAAGGGTGATATTACCGATACATTTAATACAATAAACGACTACATTGCTAATTTTATTGGAGATATATACTCCAATCCGCTAGAACGTGTGGTAATGTTCACTCTTATAGCGTCGGGTATATACTTTACTGCCAAAACTAGAGCAGTACAGCTCAGGTTGTTCCTCCACATGATTGTGTCAATGGTTAAATCCAGAAAAGGCGCTGAAGGCAGTATATCTTCTTTTCAGGCTTTCGCAATTGGTCTTGCCTCTCGTGTAGGCACTGGTAATATCGCTGGTGTTGCTATAGCTATCGTAATTGGTGGTCCAGGTGCAGTATTTTGGATGTGGATAATTGCTTTGATAGGTATGGCAACTGCATGCATGGAATCAATTTTGGCTCAACTTTACAAGGTGCCCGCACCTGATGGGACTTTCCGAGGCGGTCCAGCTTACTATATTCAAAGAGGACTAGGATCTAGAGGATGGGGTAAAGTATTCGCAGTTATGCTAATTTTTGCTTTTGGTTTCTCATTTAATATGGTTCAAGCAAATACGATATCTGTTGTTACAACTTCTACTTTTGGAATTGATGGTTGGGTAGTAGGATTATCTTTAATTATTCTTACAACATTAGTTATTTTTGGTGGTTTGAAACCTGTTGCGCGTAGTGCTGAGATTATTGCTCCAGTAATGGCTTTAGCATACATAGTTATGGCGATAGCTATTATTGCTGTAAATATAGATCAAGTTCCAGGAGTTTTGATGAGTATTATAAAAGGAGCTTTTGGATTTGATCAGGTTACAGGTGGTGTAACGGGTGGAATGCTCGCAGCTATGACTAATGGTGCAAAACGTGGTTTGTTCTCTAACGAAGCTGGTATGGGTTCTGTTCCTAATGCTGCTGCAACCGCTACTGTAAGTCACCCAGTTCAACAAGGATTAGTGCAGTCTCTTGCTGTTTTTGTTGACACTATGCTAGTTTGTACTTCCACAGCTTTCATTGTGTTGCTAGGTGGAATTTATAAGCCAGGGGATGCTTCTCTAACTGGTGCTGATTTGACGATTAAATCTATGTCTAATGTTCTAGGTCAGTGGACAGTAATACCTATGGTAGTAATCATATTCTTGTTTGGTTACTCATCAGTTCTTGGTAACTATGCTTATGCTGAAATTAACGTCAACTTCTTACGTGGAATGAATGCTTCAATGGTTCCGTTGAAAATATTGGTCATAATTTCAGTTGGCGTGGGATCTGTAGCTAGCTTGACAACTGCTTGGAACTTGGCAGATGTATTCTCAGGATTGATGGCTGTATTGAACTTGTTTGCTGTATTTACATTAGGTAAGTGGGCGATAGGTGCTTTGCGTGACTATGAAGCTCAGCGTAAGAGTGCAAAGGACCACTCTACAGAGCCAGTGTTCATCTCAACTAATAATCCTTATATGCCGGGAGAATTAGATTCTCAAGAGTGGACTAAAGAAAGGCGTTAGTTCTCGCAGTATGAGGTAGTAATTTACGATAATTATTAAAAGTGAAGGTGACGTATAAACGTCACCTTCACTTTTGTTGTGGTTTAGGTGGGGAAAATATAACTATATAAAATGAGAGGAGCTATACTTTGAATAAGAAATAAAAGTATGGAGTAGTACTTATTTTTTAGAATAAGTTGCATAATATAAAGTTATAAGAGTCTGTAAAAGTGTTATGTTGTAGTTCATAATCTATGAATATATTTTGTGAAAAACTGTTTTGAGAGTAAATATAATTTTGTAAAAATACTCACTATAAATGCAGAAAGTTTTAAAATAGTTAAAGTTCTCTATATAAAATAGTTGCCATAATACCGAATATTTGTTTATGAGATATTAATAATCTTAGAAATTAGAAGATTAATAGAAATAAAATGCCAATGTCTAAAAGAAAATTGTGCAACATATGTCTTGGTATCTGCATTATCTACATAAAAGTTGCTTAGGTTATGTGAAAACTTTTATAAGTTATACGAGACTGTGTGTAAAAAATATTCTTATTTACTCTAGGTGCAATTTGACTATAGTCAATAAGTTCATAAAATTAGATTAGTAAAATATTATTTGTGATTTAGAGTATTTTTGTTTATATCATTTAAATAAATATTGGGGAACTTACTTTTAGGAGATAAAGTGCGTGTAGTTAGGTTTGCTATAGATGACTTACCTAAATTTGGAGTGCTAGAAGATGGCAGTGATAGCATAGTAGTTTTGAAATCTGATCCTTTATTCGACAAAATAGAACCAGCTGGTCAAGTTTTAGATTTATCTGAAGTTCGCCTTTTATCTCCAGTGATACCTCGTTCTAAAGTTGTAGGTGCTAAGCTGGGTGAAGAAAATAAGCCAGCTTTCTTTATAAAACCGAATACAGCTGTAGTTGGTCCAGATGTTGCTGTAGTTAAACCTGATTATGCTGAAAAAGTATATGCTAATGCAAATATTGGTGTAGTTATCAAAAATTTGTGTAAAAATGTTGAAGTTCAGGATATCTCTAAATACATATTAGGTTACACTGTTGCGAATAACGTGACTGTAAAAACTCAAGAAATATACCCAAATGACGATTTTTATACAAAAGGCTTCGACACTTCTTGTGTAGTTGGCCCGTGGATTATTGTTGATCCTGAATTTGAAAAAAATCATCTGTCTCTGCGTACATACCTTGGGAAAAATCTGGTTTCTACACAAAATATTGAAGATTTTTCTAAAGAAGTTTTACAAGTGGTTAGTAAGGCTTCTAAAATAGCTACTTTGTTGCCTGGTGATATTGTGATGGTTTCATATGAAGAAAATACATCTGAGGTAGAGCTTGACCAAATGATGCGTATAGATATTGATGGTGTCGGGTCTATATCTAATATGCTGGTTGAAGAAGAAGTAGATTAGTACTTATTTGAAAAAAGTAAAAAACTGATACGCTGAGCTATTTACTGCTGAAAGTGTAATAAGTAACGCTTTAAAACAAGTAGTTTTAAGTCTTCAGCATAAAGGTAAATAGAGCTAAAAATAAAGTGAAAAAGACAAAATAAAGAGTTTGTCAACTACTACCAAACGGGCATAGTTAACAAACTCTTTCAGATTTTAATGAACTGATTTTACTAAGTCTATAAGCTTGTTTATGCTTTCCTCTAAAATTGGTTTAGGCATAGCTAAATTCAAACGTATATAGTTATCAAAAGATTTTCCACAAGCTCTTCCAGCAACAGGGGCAACTTTAATACTTTTACGTAGTATATCCGCACTATTATTGCAATCTGTAAAATCTAAATCACTATTTGCTACTATTTCGTCTAAGTTATTTATCTTTATCCAAGATAGGTAAGTACCTTGTGGTTTCGTATATTCTAGCTCAGCAACATTAGACAGCATTTTTTCTACTAGTAGAGCATTGCGGAAAATATATTCACGTACGGCTTCAATCCATCCTGAATCATCAGTATAAGCTGCTATAGCTGCAATTACACCAATAGGTGGCATAGCTTTTGCGTACTTATCACCTATAGGTGCGTACTTATCAGCTAATTTAGAGTTAGTAATAATGACCTGAGCTGATTTTAGACCAGGAATATTCCAGCCCTTTGAAGCTGCAGTTGCTGTAATAGTGTGATGAGCAGCTACATCGTTCACATTAGGGTAGTTGATATGCTGTACAGCTGAATCTATTACAAGTGAAGAGTGTATTTCATCGTTGAACACTAAACCATCATACCTACTCACAACCTCTGAGATATTATTTAGCTCATCAGCTGATAAAACACGTCCAATTGGATTCCAAGGGTTACATAAAATTAGTAGTTTAGCTCCACCTTTGAAAGCTTCTTCTAGCTTTTCCAAGTTTATTTTGTAAATACCTTTTTCGTCACGTTCAGCAGGAATTTCAATTATTGGATGATCATGGTCAAGAGGAATAGTCAAGAAAGGCATATATGCAGGTGTAAGTACTATAACAGGTGCTTTTTCTGGTATGAAATTATCTAATATAATGTGTAAGCAGGTTAGTACATCTGGTAATAAGAATATATTTTCAGGTTTTACGTCCCAATTAAAATTGTTTTTCTGGAAAGCGGCACAAGCTTTTTTCAAGTTATCTGTTAAACCATTAGGCATATATCCTAAAAGATTGGTGTCAATTGCTTTGTGTAATGCGTTTGCAACGCGAGGGGAAGTACCATAGTCTGTTTCAGCAACCCAAGCCCCTATACAATCTGGATATAAATTCCATTTCAGCTGTCCTTGAGTGCGTAATTGTTCTTTAGTAATAGAGTCTAATGTTTTGAAAATGTCATCTTTAGATACTGTAACGTCATTGCTTTTATCTGTAGAGTATTCCATTGTAGCTTTCCTTATGAAAATATTTTATCTAATAATCTTAGCTAGTTTTATTTAAATATTTAAGTCTTACATGAATTTATGTGACAATAGATAGGTAATTTATAAAATTAAAAGATAGTTATATAGGAAAAAGTCTATACTATGAATACTGATACTCATTCGGATCTTTCAAACGTACGTGTTCGTTTCTGTCCATCACCAACCGGTACTCCTCACGTTGGTATGGTTAGAACTTGTTTATTTAACTGGGCTTATGCTCGTCATACAGGCGGTACTTTTGTTTTCCGTATTGAAGATACCGATGCAGCTAGAGATAGCGAAGAATCATTTAATCAAATTATTGAATCATTGAAATGGCTAGGTTTAGATTGGGACGAAGGCATTGGAGTCGGAGGACCAAATGGTCCGTATCGTCAATCTGAACGCATGGATATTTATAAAGAAGTTGCTCAGAAACTGCTAGAAAACGGCTATGCTTATGAGTCTTTTTCCACTCCAGAAGAAATTGAGCAACGTCACAAGCAAGCTGGTCGTGATCCTAAACTAGGTTACGATGGCTATGACCGTAACTTATCTGCAGAAGAAAAGCAAAAGTTCTTGGATGAAGGTCGCAAACCAGTATTGCGTATGCGTATGCCTGATGAAGATATAACTTTCACTGATTTGGTTCGTGGAGATATTACTTTTAAAGCAGGGGTTGTACCTGACTACGTTATTGTGCGTGCCAATGGGGATCCTTTGTACACTTTGACTAATCCTGTTGATGACGCAATGATGGATATTAACACTATTTTGCGTGGTGAAGATATTTTGTCCTCAACTCCTCGTCAAATTGTTATGCATAAGGCTTTGGTGGAGCTTGGAATTGGTAAGCAAATTCCAGAATTTGGTCACTTGCCTTATGTTATGGGTGAGGGAAATAAGAAACTTTCTAAGCGTGACCCTGAATCTAACCTGCTATTACACAAAGAAAACGGTATGATTCCAGAAGGTTTACTCAACTATTTAGCTTTGCTTGGCTGGTCAATTTCTCCTGATAACGATATTTTCACTAAAGAAGAAATGATAGCTACTTTTGATGTGCATGATGTAAATCCTAACCCTGCACGTTTTGATCAAAAGAAATGCAACGCTATAAATGCTGAGCATATTCGTAGGCTCGCTGAAGAAGATTTTATGAGACGAGTTGTTCCATATCTATTTGCTTCAGGATTTGTGTCATCTGACCAGTACGATGAGTTGTCTGAAAAAGAACGCTTTGTGTTGAAGCAAGCTTGTCCTTTGATTCAGACAAGAGTACAGGTTTTGGGTGAGTCTTCAGGAATGCTAGGTTTCTTGTTTACCGCTAATGAGAACTTACAGTTGGACGAAAAAGCTGTTTCTAAGCTAAGAGATGATGCTTTGCACGTCTTAGAAGTAGCTAAAGAAGTCATAGAAACTATGAGCGACTTTACTACTAATGCTTTGCATGACGAGTTATCTCGTGTCTTAGTTGAAGGTGAGGGAATAAAGCCTCGCTTTGCTTTCACTCCTTTACGTGTAGCAGTTACAGGACGTCAAGTATCTCCGCCTTTGTTTGAGTCAATGGAAATTCTAGGTAAAGAAGATTGCTTAATTAGAATTGAATCTTTGATTTCTGCGTTGAAGTAAAATTTAGTGTACATGAGTGGGAAGTAGCTATGTTACTTCCCACTTTTATATTTTTAAAGTGTCTTGTTTCGTAGAAGTATATTAATATATATTAGCTTTAAATTTATATATAAAAATATAAACTGAATAGAAATATGCGTATAAACCTTAGTAGTTATTGGCTTTAAGTATTACATTTTGAATCAGGTGAATAATAATTGGTGTAAATTCTATTGCAAATTATTCATTTTGATGTATACTTTATCGAGTGTGCTATTCATAGCATAGTGAACCTTGGGGTATGGTGTAATTGGCAGCACGAGTGATTCTGGTTCATTTAGTCTAGGTTCGAGTCCTGGTACCCCAGCTTTTTATTTTTAAAAAATCTTTTTTTCATTATTTTTTATATTTAAAGTCACACTTGTAATGACTTTACTTACCCTGTTTCTCCTTGTTGTAAATCTATAAGTGCGTTACGATTGTTGCGGGTTTTATATCCAATATTGTAAATAAAGGGAAAATATGTTTAATAAAAAGAATAATAAAAAAGGTATTTCTGTAGCATTGGCTGTTATTTTAGGTTCTTCATTAGTCTTGACAGGGTGTAGTACCCAAAGTGGCAAAGAAGTAAAAACTGAAAAAACTAAAGTTCCTATTCCATATGAGGTTAAAATCGTAGAAGATAACACTCTTGAAAAAGGTAAGGATGTTACAAAAGTAGAAGGTAAAGACGGCGTTAAAGTTCTTGTATCTGAAGTAACTATAGAAAATGGAAAAATAGTTAAAAGAAAACAAATTAAAGAAGAAATTGCTAAAAAACCAGTTGATAAAGTTATTACTGTAGGCACAAAGGAATAATCACTTTATAGCATTGTCTGAAAGGTCGAACTATGTTTTTAGAAGCAAGTGATGACGAATTACTTTTACGAGAAAAGGGATTTTGGGCTAAAACTCCAGTTATCGTTATTTGTTTTATACTGTTTTGGCCTTTCGGACTGTTGCTCATATATTTTTACCGTAAGTCTTGGTTGAGTGGTAGTAAGTTATTTCTTATCACTGTAATGTGTGTTGCTTTGTCTCTTTTTGGATATTACTTAACTCTTTCACAAAAGGTAGTTAGCAATGAGACGAGATCAGTTGCAATAGCTTTTTCGACGGAGAAAAAGCAGGATAAAGATTTAGAAAAAGGTAAAGAAGTAGTAGTTACAAAAGGTGTAGATGGCATAAAGCGTGTCACTTATAAAGTAACTAAAGTTGATGGCGAAGTTGTATCTGAAGAAAAAATAAAAGAGAAAATAGTTAAGAGACCTGTAAAACAAGTCGTTAAAGTAGGAACTAAGGAAAAGGAAGAAGAAAAAGAAGATACAAAAGAACAAAATGATAGTGGTGCAAATCCTAACGGTCAGGGTAGCACACCTTCTAATCCTTCTAACCCTGCTCCTAGACAACCTCGACCTCAGCCAGCACCTCAACCTCAACCGCAACCTGCTCCTCAGCCGGCACCACAACCACAGCCATCAAATAATCTTCCTCTAAAAGCTATTTGTACTGATGGTAGTGTAAGTTACCAAGATAATCCTTCAAAACCTGATTATAGAGGAATGTGCTCAGGACATGGAGGTATTGCTCAAAAACTTGGACGAGTACCATAGATTTTATTTATACGTGATAGCATGGTCTGAACGTATGGATTCTAGTAATTAGAGTATTATTTGAGGAAAACTTAACTATTAAGCTTGATGTTGTCTATTTTTAATGTGATAATAACATCTGTCGTTTTTTATAAAACGTTTTGCCCCCATCGTCTAGCGGCCTAGGACACCGCCCTCTCACGGCGGCGACACGGGTTCAAATCCCGTTGGGGGTACTTTTATTTTAAACTTTGGAAAACTTGAGTGGTATACACTATTTAAAACGGCATAGTTTTGATATAAAAATTTTTAATCTTGTATATGTTATATTTTTACGCTTTAATTAACATCGATTGTGCATAGAAAAGAATAACACAGTCGTTATTTAACTATATTGAATATGAAACGGAGTCTCATGAGCGGTTTAAACGTAGTATTACCAAGAAATACAGAAAATGCTCCAGTGAGTGAACTAAGTGCTCAGACATCAGCTTTTTCACACTACAACAACCTATCAGCACAGCTACCAGTTGATCCAAAAACTGGTGCTCTAGTTGCTGGTGGTGTAAAGGAACAGGCTGAACAGTGCTTCAAGAACATCAAAGAAGTTGTAGAAAGCATCGACCACAGCCTAAATGATGTAATTCGTGTAACCATTTTCCTAAAGAATATCCTAGATATTGAAGCTGTAGATGGTGTATACAAGTCATTCTTCCCAACATACGTTCCAACTCGTACAGTAGTTGCTGTTGCAGACCTACCACTAGGTGCTGAAGTTCAGGTTGAAGCTCTAGTATCAAACGCTGTAGGTACTATTCCAAACGCACCACAAGCTGGCGATATTCTAAAGTATGTAAACAACACATCAGAAGCTCCATTGTCTGCTCTATCATCACAGACAGTTGCTTTCTCACACTACAACAACATCACAGCACAGCTACCAGTTAGCCCAAAGACTGGCCAGATTGTTTCAGAGTGTGTAAAAGAACAGACAGCACAGTGTTTGAAGAACATCAAAGCTATCCTAAACAGCGTTGATGTAACAATGGACGATATCGTAAAGATTACAATTTTCGTAACAGACCTAGCTGATGTTGAAGCTGTAAACGAAGTTTACACAAAGTTCTTCCCAGATTCAGGTATTGCTCGTGCAGTTAAGTACTTCCCAGCACGCACAGTTGTTGAAGTAGCAGCTTTGCCATTGCACGCTAAAGTACAGGTTGAAGCAGTTGTATCACACGGTGATGGTACACCTCCACAGCTAGTTGAAGACCGCCACGGTATCATCATTGAAGCAAATAACACAGACGGTGCTCCAGCATCTGAAATTTCATCACACTCAGTTGCTTTCTCACACTACAATAACATTTCAGCACAGCTACCAGTTGATCCAAAGACTGGTGCTCTAGTTGCTGGTGGTGTAAAGGAACAGGCTGAACAGTGCTTCAAGAACATCAAGGCTATCATCGAAAGCGTTGATCACGTTCTAGAAGATGCTGTTAAAGTTAACCTATACCTAAAGGATCTATCAGATCTAGCAGCTGTTGATGAAGTTTACACAAAGTACTTCGGTGCAAGTGCAGCTCGTCGCGTTGTTGGTGTATCAAACCTACCACTAGGTGCTTTGGTACAGGTAGATGCTATCTTCGGTAACGCTGAAGGTACACCTCCATTGGTATAATCTTATAGATATATCGTAAATAAAATGGGTTCCTAAATCACTTTGGGGACCCATTTGTTTTTAAAAGTTGAGTTAGTATTTGCAAAAATCACAGTTATTGCTTGCTGAAACTAAAGATATATCCTTATAAACACTTTTTGTAAACTGGCTAAATATACACTAAAAATATAATTACTTTTGCCTATAAACAAATCAGTGATATAGATTTCATTCTAACCATATAAGTATCCTGACATTTAAATTTATGTATACTTAAATAAATAAAAGCTAGCATGGTAAAGTATTTTGTACATTAAACTGTAAAAGCACGATTACATGACTTTGAAAAGGTGAAACTGTAATATAACAGCGGATATAAAAATGGAATACAACGTTAAAAGTGACAAAAAATATAAAATAGCAATTATTAGTGACTATTTTCAGCCTAGGCTTGGTGGAATTGAATCCCATGTAAAGGATTTAGCAACAACTTTAGCCTCAAATGGACATAAAGTACGTTTGGTAACTTCAACTTTTGACTACTCGACCCATAATACGAAAGCTGTTAAACTGTTCGAAACTCACCACATTGCAGAAAAACAAAACGGTTACTATGTTGACCGTATCTTCACTAAGTTACCTGCCAACTTTCCTTATGCCTTTTATTCTTCTGAACACATAAAAGCAATAATACAAGATGCTGATATAGTACATATACATGTCGGTGTAATATCGCCTTTTTCTCAACAAGCAGTGAAAATAGCTCAAGATATGGGTAAGCCTGTTGTAGTTACTTGGCATTGCGTACTAGGTGCTTTAAAAACCTACTGCAAATACTGTTTGGGCGTAAAGAAATGGGTTGAACGTGGGGCTGTAATGACTGCTGTATCAACTTGTCATGCTAAGCAACTAGAAGAGACTTTTTCTTTACCATTTGAAGTACTACCAAATGCTATAAACGTTCAAGAATGGGCAAAAGGACAAAGACTGGATGAGAATAAAAATAATAGCGAAACTTTAGTCAGAATTTGTGCTTCTATGCGTTTTACTTTCCGTAAAAGAGTATTACAACTAGTTAGAATCATGAGCAAAGTTGATAGACAACTGAAAGAATACAATAAACTCAATGCTACATATTGCACAGTAAATGGCGAAAGTTTTACTCCTAAAGATTTCACTTTAGATTTATACGGAAATGGAACTTTGACTCCTGTAGTAAAAATGCTGATTAAGATTTATGGTTTAGAAAATAAAGTATTTTTGCGTGGAAGAAAAACAAAGCAAGAGTTAAAAACCTCTTACCATAATAAAGATATTTATGTAGTCACGTGTTTGACTGAATCATTTGGTATAGCTGCTTTAGAAGCTAGAACAGCAGGATTACCTATTGTAGCTCGTAAAAATACAGGTGTATCAGATTTTGTCCTAGATGATGTAAACGGTAAGCTGTGCGAAAACGATGAAGAAATGGTAGAGGAGATTTGTAACTTAATTATGCAAAATAGTTTGCGTGAAGAAATAAAAAATACAAACACTATGCTTAGCCCAACACAGGATTGGAATACTGTTTACGAGCAAACTATCAGCTACTACGAAAAAGCAATAACTAATATACAGTCATAATATAGCTGTAGCCTAGCGTTTATTAACTAGTGCAACGTAGGTGCTTTCAAAAGTACTTATAAATAAATGTAGTAGAGCAGCTTTTGAGATAAATGTTTTAGAAACTAGGTAACCCAAAATAGCCATACCTAAACGCTCAAAACATTAGAAAATAAACATAAACACATAGAAGTTAGCGAAAAAGACATTACAACATAATATAACAACAATATTACAAAAGAAGAATAATGAAATTAGTGACTGGATCTTTGTAGTAATTCTGTCAACTTGTTAGCTGCTGCAATAACAGCAAGACCGTGTAATCGCCCTGGTTGGTGTCCCATGCGTTCAATTGGACCAGAAACTGATATAGCTGCAATAACTTTTCCAGAGCTTCCACGTATAGGTGCTGATACGGAGGCAACTCCTTGTTCACGTTCACCTACTGACTGAGCCCAGCCACACTTACGAACATTTGATAAGGTCATTGCGTTAAAAGTTGCATTTCTCAGTGAGCGTATGATTTTATCAGGATCTTCCCAAGCTAGTAGAACTTGAGCTGCGGAACCAACTTTCATAGGTAGTACAGCACCAATTGGGACAGAATTACGTAAACCGACTTGTCTTTCAACAGCAGCAACACACACACGCTGATCACCTTGACGAGTGTACAGCTGAGTAGACTCATGAGTGTGATCGCACAAAGCTTTAAGTACAGGAAGAGCTAGTGCTAGGAGTCTATCTTCACCAACAGCAGCTGATAGTTCGCTAAGCCTAGGACCTAGTACGAAACGACCAGCATTATCTCTAGTAATTATTCGGTGATATTCAAGAGCAAGAGCTAGCCTATGAACTGTAGGTCTAGCGAAATGGGTCTGCTCAACCAGTTGTGCTAAGGAAGCAGGACCTGTCTCCAGACAGTTCAAAATAGCGACAACTTTATCTAGTACACCAACACCTGAATTACAAAGATTTTCTTCCATAAGGAGATTGTATCACTTTTGTGAATAGGGGGATTGAATTTTTATATTGTGTGCATGTTTATTTAAAAATTTTTAAAAATGTAAGTCACACTGTAAGTAAATTGATGTCTGATAAATAGAGTAATTGTAGGCAAATGAAGAGGATATGTAGTAAATTATTTATAACATTATTAAAGTAAACAAAAAACTGCTACTAATTATTATTCTCCAGCTTTTGCTATAACTGCTATAACCATAAACATAAAATAACGAATAGTGTTTTATAACGGTAAGTGGGCAAACCTTTATAAATATAGGAATCGTAATGCTCTTGCTTATCATGAAATTACAGAGTTAGAAAAACGTATTATTTGTAGTTGGAAATACTATGGCAAATATGCTATTTCTAATGAAACTCCTTATGAAGAATAAAAAGACAAAGTCGTGTTTTGGCTCTAAAGTAAAGCTATTTACGTTTTATGACACTCCAACTCTTATAGGATTTATTAATTGAATGATAGATAAACAGATGTTTTCTTTGGGATAAGAATAACGTTCCTACTTGGGTAGAAGAGAGAGAACATTTATAATTGTTCTAAAAGTAAGTACAGAGGTATTTTTTTTCAGTGTTAAAGCTTATAAATAACTAGGTATAACAGTATCACATATAGACTTGAAACTGGATATAGAAAATCTCCTGTTGTGATACAGAACTAATAATAGGGCAACAAACTTACTTATAACCAGAGCGTATAAATGCGAACTTAATTCGCAGTAATTGATGAATAACTGGAAATTTTAATTAAAAATCAATAGATAGAAATTATTCAAGTAGTAGCAAATATAGATGTAGCGGTTTGCAAGAAAATACAAGGTATGCTGACTTAATAAATACCTAGCTAAGTAAAATAAGCTCCTTACTAAAGGATAAAACTTTGTTTTAAGAGAGGGCAAACGTAGCGCCACCAGCTTTGATTGGCAAATAGCTTTATGAAAATGTAAATAATGGACTTGTGAAAAATATAGAATACATCGAAAGCTGAAGGTGGAGTAGAAAAATATAAAAGGATATGAAAAGTATCCTCACTAGCTATGTACTGCGTAGCAAATTGGAAAAGATATTTTAGATAACATTTGAGGTGTATTTTGTGGTAGAAGAAAATAAAGAAATTGTGGTAATAGATGAAACTACAATTAAAGACAAGATTTGTAGTATAAGAAGCCAAAAAGTAATGCTTGATTTTGAGTTGGCTGAGATATATGGGTATGAAACTAAAAACTTTAATAGACAAGTCAAGAATAATATTGAGAAGTTTGAAGGCGAAGATTTTATGTTCCAACTGACTGAAAATGAGTATGAAAACTTGAGGTGCAAAAATTTCACCTCAAGTTGGGGTGGTTCAAGGTACTTACCGTATGCCTTTACAGAACAAGGTATTTATATGCTTATGACAGTGTTAAGAGGTGAGCTTGCAATTAAACAAAGTAAGGCTTTGATACGGATGTTTAAGCAGATGAAAGACTTTATTATTGAAAACAGGGACTTCATAACTTCAAAGGAGTTGATACAAATCACTCTTCAAACAAATCAAAATACCAATGATATTATGCAACATTCAAAGGAAATAGCAAGCTTAGGAGACAAACTTACTACATTAGCAACAAAAGAAGATTTGAAGAAAATAATGGATAACTTTATAGACCCAGATACATATAAACATTTCTTATTGATGAATGGAGATAAGATTGAGGCAGATGTTGCTTATACTAAAATATATAAGTCTGCAAAGAAAAGTATTTATGTAATAGATAACTATATAGGCTTGAAAACACTAGAATTATTGAGGGGTGCAAAAGATAATGTAGAAGTTATTATATTTAGTGACAATGTAAGAAATAAAGATATGCTTACGAAAAATATCCTAAATGATTTTAGAAGAGCTTACCCTAATATCAACTTAAAAATTAAGACTGCAGGTAAAAAGTATCACGATTGGTATATTGCAATAGACTACGGTACAGATAATGAAGTTTTTTACCTTTGTGGAGCATCGTCAAAAGATGCAGGAAATAAAATATCAACAATTTCAAAAATAGAGGAATCTTCTAAGGGTATGTATCATGCATGTTTGGTGGAATGCTAAACAATAAGGATTTGAAAATTTGACGTGTAAATGTAAATGGTGAAGCACTATTAAAGGTTAAAAGATAAGTCTATAAACTTATGAAAGATAGTAAGTAAAAATCTGTTCTTTTTAGCGGTAGTAGGTATGAAGAAAACTGCACAAGACAAATTAAACCTATAATGCTTAGAAAAATGCAGAGGAAAACACAGCCCAAAACTATAAAATAGCCAAAACCAACTCCTAATATAAAAGAATATTTTATGTAAACATAAACATTGAAAAACTAACTTTTGAAAGTAGCTTCCCCAATTTTGGGAAAATAGTTTACCTTTATATTTGCCCTAACCAAATTCCCTAATACTTTATCAACATAAAAGAAAATAAAACTACTATATACTTACCAAAATGCGAATAAAATAAATTCTTTTGTGTTTATATAAAGAAAATACTGTGTGATATTAATCTAATATGAAATTATTAGACAAAATACAGTGTTTACTAAATATAATAATCTATTATGAGTATACGAAAGAAATGACAGACTTATTAGTTGTATAACTGAAGTGATTATAGCCAGGTAAGTTTGCAACTTGATAAAATTCTTCAAACCTCTATATATAAAACAAAATATGAGTTAAACTTTATAGGGGTATATTTAAGCATTATGGAGACTAATATGGAATCTGTACTTCGAGTAAAAGGTGGTAGGCCACTAAAAGGAACTATTCGTGTGCGTGGTGCAAAAAACTTCGTACCTAAAGCTATGGTGGCGAGTTTACTTGGTAGTACTCCATCTGTTTTAAAAAATGTTCCACATATTAAAGACGTTGACGTTGTTTCAGGTCTATTAAAATTACATGGTGTTGAAATAGAATATGATGAAAAAGAAGGAATTATTAAGCTAAACCCTTCTAATGTTGAAACAGCCCATGTTGCTGATATTGATGCCCACGCTGGCTCTTCCCGTATCCCTATTCTTCTTTGTGGTCCTTTACTCCATAGGCTAGGTGAAGCTTTTATCCCTAATCTTGGAGGCTGCCACATCGGTGATCGTCCTATTGACTTCCACTTATCCACTTTGAAAAAGTTTGGCGCAATCGTTGAAAAGAGTGAAAAAGGTATTTATATCTCAGCCCCTAATGGCTTACAAGGAGCTGTAATTGAACTACCTTTCCCATCTGTTGGTGCTACTGAACAAACCTTGTTAACTGCTGTTCGAGCAAAAGGTATCACTGAACTTCGCGGAGCTGCAGTGGAGCCTGAAATCATTGATTTAGTTGCTGTTTTACAAAAAATGGGTGCAATTATTTCAGTTGACACTGATAGAACCATCCGCGTTGAGGGCGTAGACGAACTGTATGGATATGAGCATCGTGCTTTGTCTGACAGGATTGAAGCTGCTTCTTGGGCTAGTGCTGCACTTGTTACTAAGGGTGATATTTTTATTGAGGGCGCGACTCAACTTGAAATGACAACTTTTTTGAATACTTTCCGAAAAGTTGGTGGTAGATTTGAAATCAAAGAAAACGGCATACGTTTTTACCATCCAGGGGAGCCTTTACAATCAATCGTGCTAGAAACTAACGTGCACCCAGGATTTATGACAGACTGGCAACAACCTTTGGTAGTGGCTTTAACTCAGGCTAAAGGTATGTCAATCGTGCATGAAACTGTTTATGAAAATCGTTTTGGTTTTACTAATGCACTAAAAGCCATGGGAGCAAACATTCAAGTTTACCGTGAATGTCTAGGCGGTTTGCCATGTCGTTTTGGACGCCGTAACTTCTATCATTCAGCTGTTATCTCTGGACCTACACCGCTCACAGGTGCTGATATTGTAGTGCCTGATTTACGTGGAGGTTTTTCTCATCTCATTGCTGCTTTGGCTGCTGAGGGCGTATCTAATGTTAAAGGAATTGGTATAATAAATAGAGGATACGAATACTTTATGGAAAAGCTTCATGCGCTGAATGCTGATGTTGAGTTAATAGAAAACTAACGAGTGTTTTGTAGCTTATTAGGGAGGAATAATGGAGCTTCTCTTGTGCGTAAGTGCTACTTCTGGAGCGGGAAATGCTCTAAAAATAGGCCCTGAAATAGCTAAGATTTTTTCTTCTCATGGTTGGAAAGTCACTGTCAATTTGACTGATATGAATGACGATTTGACGAAAATAGCTACGAATACTCACTATGAATATATAGCGGCTCTTGGGGGAGATGGTTATATATCAGCAATAGCTGATGGGGTTAGGAAAACTAACAAGATTTTAGTACCTTTGCCTGCCGGACGAGGAAACGATTTCTGTAGAAAACTTGATATAGGCACAAATGCTCTAGAACACCTAAAAAATATTAATAATTTTGCTATCGAAAACATTGATATTGCTGTTGCAAGAGATGTTACTGGTAAAGAAAAAACGGTTTTAGGTATAGCCAGCCTAGGAATAGATTCAGTAGCTAACCAGTACGCTAATGGTAACCGTTTCCTAAAAGGAATGGCTGTTTATATTTGGGGATTTTTTAAAGCTGTAAGAAATTTTAAACCAATAACTTATAACTTAAATATTGATGGTAAGGAATATGTTTCCAAGAGTTGGAGTGTTTGCATTTCTTCTACTGGAATTTACGGTGGGGGAATAAAACTTTTACCTATTTCCGATGTACGTGATGGAATTATGGAAGTTTTGACTCTTGAGAATATTAGTCTTTGGGGACTTATGAAACTATTACCAAAGATTGTTGCTGCTAAACATTTGTCACACCCATCAATGGTACTTAGACAAGGCAGGAAAATAACTGTTGATTGTCAAACAAAATATTTACCTTATGCAGATGGTGATCCGATTGGGAAAATTCCAATTACAGTTACAGTATTACCTGGTGCTTTAAAAGTGCTACATTAATTACTGTTATTGGTTCTCGTTTATAAAAGTTCATTCACTCTGTATAAATGAACTTATTATACTTTTAGTAAAATTGTATAAATGTAGTATTGTACACAAAACAGAGCGTAGATGGTTACCTAGTGTAGATAAATAAACTTTATTTACTTTTACGAGGTCTGAACGCTCTTAGTATTCGCTTTTTTAAAGGTACTTTGTGTTTTTTACGTTTAACTAGGGTTCCTGTAACTTTTGGATCAAAAAATTCCTCAGGTGGTTGCCCATCACGAATATCAGTTAGTAAATCAGTTATAGCTCTCATAATTCTATTACAAGCAATATTTATAGACTGTGCATCATTTTGCTGTCCATATAAATCAGCTAGATAGACAGGTTCACCAGCAACTACTGTAACATCTTTACGAGGGAAAGGCCTAAAATTCTTATTATCGTGATCCAGTATTTTATGGGCTCCCCACTGAGCTACAGGAACGACTGGTACTTTAGTTTCCAGCGCTAGGCGAGCTACACCAGTTTTAGCTTTCATAGGCCATAAATCAGGGTCGTGTGTTAGCGTTCCTTCTGGGAATAATGCTATACATTCACCGTCTAAAAGAGCTGTTTTGGCTGCATCCAGAACAAGTGAAGAGTTTTTATTTTTGACTCGATTTACAGGAATTTGACCAGTTATTTTTAATGCTTGTTTTAGTAAAGGCACTTTGAAAAGTTCAGCTTTTGCCATAATTCTTGCAGGTATACCATTTGCAACCAGGTAGTGCATGAAAGTAAGTGAGTCTAAATCTGTTACATGGTTTGCAACTACTAGAAATCCACCTTCTTTCGGCAAATTTTCTATGCCATACCAATGTCGTTTAGTAGTTATTAATACAGGCACACTTACGATGGATGCTATAACTTTATAAGTTTTTGACATTTTTTTAGACATACATTAAATTTTATATTTTTATTTTGATATTTTGTATCAATGTATATAGTTTTAGCTATATATTGGTTAATCTTGCTTAATATAAAAGAGTATTTTTTGTTAAAACCTTGATAAAAATTGATTTTTATGGTTTGTTACGTTATTTGGAAGTAAATTTATGCTTGTTTATATATTTGTTTATAACACGGAAAATACTAGTAGTAGTGGGATAATATAAATTTTAGTTATAACACTTAATGAAGTGACAAATTAAAGTAAAGAGACAAAAATAAAGTTTTTAAAATATCGTAGAGACCCTAGTATCCTAAGGTCTCTACGATAAGTACGCATTGAGCAAAATGCTGTAATGCGTGAGATATTTTGAAGAAAGATAAAGTTTGCTGTTGCAGGTCTATTTCTTTACATAAGTATATTGCCCGATTGTGTCATGTTCACCTGGGTCAATAAAAATTTTTAACTTGTTTTCTTCAATCAATTTGCCACTACTTGCATGGTAGGAAGTGCTTCCAGTGAAATTGTATTCTTTCTTCCCAGTCGTATCCCATTTGCCAGTAAATTTTTCACTACCACGGTAATATGAATAGTTTCCATCGCTTTCAACGACAATTTTTCTTGAGCCGTTTTCTTGTACCCAAGTACCTACTATTTCAGCTTCTGAATATGCACAACCTGATAGCGATAAACCTAGTATTAAAACTAGTAACGGTGTCAATAATTTCTTAAAATTCTTCATAATTCCCCTTTGAAAATATAATATCTAAATCTTACTGCTTCTTTGCAAAAGTTTTAAATATACCTCATACCCCTCGACAATGATATACCAGTTTGAAGGCTTATAAAACGTTATTTAATGTGCTATTTCTCTCATTTTTACTATTACACGTAAGTGAAATATATTTTGATTTATATCTATTTAGTACATTGTATATATACAAAATAAAGAAATAGTTTTGCGTGCTTTTAAGTTTTTTGTGTTTCAAACTAATAAAAATTAGATAAAAAACTTATACTAATGTTTATGGCTACAGAAAATGGTAATAAAAAGATTAAAGTAATGGTGCTATTTGGTGGCATGAGTGGTGAACATACTATTTCATGTGCTACTGCTTCAGGTGTCGTTTCTAATATAAATAAAGATAAGTATGATGTTGTTCCTGTTGGGATTACTAAGACTGGTAAATGGGTCAAAATCGATGAAGATATGTCTAATTTTGCTTTGTCTTCAGATAGGAAAGTACAGGTTCCTGACAGTGAATTAGAAGTTAGCATTACTCCTACTGGAAAAACTCTAGTTATAAAAAATGGTGAAGTAGTCGAAAACTTAGGGAAGATTGATGTAGTTCTTCCGCTTTTGCATGGGCCATTTGGTGAAGATGGTACTTTGCAAGGCTATCTTGAAATGTGTAACATGAAATATGTAGGTTGTGGGGTTTTATCGTCAGCTGCTTGTATGGATAAGCATTACACAAAAATGATTTTAGCTGGTGCTGGTCTGCCAATTGGTCCTTATACCGTTATTACTGACTTATTGTGGAAAAAAGATCCTCAGCTAGCTATGGACCAAGTTAGCTCCATTGGTTTCCCAGTATTTGTTAAACCTGCTCGTGCTGGTTCTTCGCTAGGTATTTCTCGTGTAGATAAAGAAGAAGATTTGAAGGCGGCTATCTTGGCTGCTCGCGAGGTTGATCCTAAAGTTATTGTTGAAGGACTGCTAACTGGACGTGAAATAGAATCGGCTGTTTTACAAGGACGTGATGGTTTACCTCGTGTTGCTCATGTTGGCGAGCTAGTTATGGATTTGCCTGAAAACGGTTTTTATGATTACGAGAATAAATACTTGGATCACGGTAATGTGCGTATTGAGTGTCCAGCCTTACTTAACTCTGATATAGCTGAAAAAATTAAGCGTTATGCGGGTCTTGCTTTTGAAGCTTTAGACTGTGAAGGAATTGCTCGAGTAGATTTCTTTTATGATAGTCGTGGTGACAAGATTGTAATTAACGAAGTTAATACTATGCCAGGTTTTACGCCGTACTCAATGTATCCAGTCATGTGGCAGGAAACAGGTATGAGCTATCCAGAGTTGGTTGAAGAATTAATAGAGCTAGCCTTAGATCGTCCAACAGGTTTAAGATAAATTTACATATTATAAATTAGTGGTAATACTGAATAGAGTATTGCCACTTTTGTTTTTAAAACAATCAGCTATTGCAAGTATCTGCAAGTGTGTAAAATTTTATTTAATTGTTATCGTTTAGATTTCAAGTGTTTATAAAGTTTGAATTTTGGGCTTTAAATAAGCTTTTGTATAACTTTTTCTATATTTCTGATTGTGAAAGTTGGTAATTCTCGGGGGGGGGGTACTATTTCTGTGAGCTTTTCAAAAAATAGATTAGTTCTTTAAATAGAAAAGGAAGGGAAAGGTGTATAAATGTTGAAAAGCATTTTAAAAACTAGCGTTTTACTATCCGTTATGTTGCCTATTTCTCTAATAAGTACTAGTGGCTATGCCAATAATGCTACAGCTGATACAGTAAATAGCAAATTTGCGCATCAGGAAACTGGTATTGGGAATGTTGCGAGTAGTTTTATTCCAAGCAGTAATCCAAAGAACAATATAGATGCTTACTATAAGTCGCATAAACTTACTCCGATAAACTCTTATAAATGTGGGTTAAAAGATGACGGATGTGTTCGTTCTTTTACTAATTCGGCTAATGCTATATATGCTGTTTATTCTACTCCGTTTGAACAACCTGTTAGTGTTAAGCTAACTGGTGCTATTGGTAATTCTTGGGCTTCTTCTAACTGGGAAAATGGAAGACTTGGCTATCCTGTGGGTGAGGAAGAAGACTTTAAAGATAACAAGCATTGGATTCAAGAGTTCGAAAATGGCTGGATCTCTTTTGAAAGTGGAACTGGTATTGCTTTCACTTACAAAAATAATTCTATTGGTAGTTTCTACAAAAATAGTTATGAGGAGAATCAAGGCCATGCTAAAGGAATGATTCCTTTTAACGATATGAGATGTGATCTTATTGGTGGCGGCTGTGTACAAACATTTAGAGTTTTCAGAGATAGTAGTTTGTTAGCTGTCTACAACTATGCTGGTAGGACTGTTCCAGTTAGTTTGAAGGACAAGGCTATAGAATTCTGGGCTTCTGCTGGCTGGGAAAACGGAAGACTTGGCTATCCTGTAGCTCCTGTCGAAACAACATCTGACGGGTATAAGTATTACAGGTTCCAAAATGGAACTCTTGTATATGATGGCCATAAGATTATTACTGTTAACAAATCTGTTTCAGATGTAAGCACATATCTACAGTCAAGAAATGAAAATGCTAAACAGCTTCACCAGTATTATTTTGGAAATAAGACTTCTCTAGGTGAACCTATTAATGATATAAGGTGCGATCTATATAAGAATGGATGTGTACAATCTTTCAGAGACAATAAAGGAATTACACGTGCAGTGTATGTAGCTGAAAATGTTCCTCCTGTAGTTTTGAATTTGTCTAATGGAATAGCTGAATATTATGCAAATACTGGTTGGGAAGAAGGACAATTCGGTTACCCAATCAGTGCACAGAAGAAAGTAAACTCAAATGTTATAGCTCAAGAATTTGAAAAAGGCACAATATTCTTGAACACAGTGACAGATGAAGTAACTTATGTTGATAATAGCTACAAAATAACAAGCTATTACAAGGATAACAAAGCTACTCTAGGAGTACCAATAAACAATATCAGGTGCGGACTTCGCGATGAAGGATGTGTACAGACTTTCCGTAACGGCACTAAAGAAATTGCTGTTTATTCTTACAAGGATAGAAATAGCGATAAAGTTGTAGCTGTTAACTTGAAGAATTCTGTTGTAAAGGAATGGGCATCTCTTGGTTGGGAAGATTCAGAGTACGGATATCCTACTGTTTCCATTACAGATGATGCAAGTAATGTGAGTGGAGTATTCCAGCACGGAACTATTCCTGCTCCAAGACCTGCTCCAAGTTCAGAACCAGCTCCTGCACAGCCAGCTGCACCAAGTTCAGAGCCAGCTCCAGCTCCGGCTCCTGCACAGCCAGCTGCACCAAGTTCAGAACCAACTCCAGCTGCTCCAGCGCAACCAGCTACCCCAGCACAGCCTGCTGCACCAGCTGAAGGCGAGAATGGTTCTTCAAGGCCAGAGCCTGCTCCTGCCCCATCAAGTGGAGAAAATCCAGCTCCAGCTCCTTCAAACGGTGACTCTGCTGGTGGTAATAATGCTTCTTCAAATGGAAGGTAGTTGAAAGAAAACGGTTTTATAATTCTCCTGTTATAAAACCTGATTAGTTGTAGCCGTTTTGGGAAGGTAATCTTTCTGAAACGGCTATAATTTGGTTTAAATATGCTTTTAATAGAAAATAAGAAAACGGATTATAAGTTTTAGTGTCTGATGTGTCCAAGCATTGTTTTTAAGAAAATTTTCCTAATAAAACTAAAGCTAGTAAGTAGCATTTAGTGAAAAATAACTTATTGTCCCTATAAGAATACCTCTTAGATGTAAATACTACATTTGAAACTACTGTTTATAGTATGACTATGAGTTTATAAAATTATTGACTTCTTCTCACAATTTATCTATGTTTATTTCGTCGTATCGCGATATTTATATAGTCTCAAATATCTCAATAAATACTTGTAATAATGCCTAATTTTCCAGATTATAACTATCTTTTGACGCTTTTTACTCGAGGTAACTTAAGGAAGTCTTTTGAATAATACGAATAGTATTACAAATAAGTGATTATGGCAAAACTTGTTTAGTTATTATGATAAAAATTAGGTGAAAGCTTTTGTAATTACTAGTACTTTTGGTCAATAAGTGTGTATTTGCTTGCTTGTAAATGACGGTATGTTTTTAGATTTGAACGTAAAAATTGCTAATTTCTGGTAGGAAGAGAGAAAAAGACAGTTCAATGTGTTGTTACAAAATATTTTAGCAAAGAGATTATTTATGAGAAGTGGTTTTGAAGAGCTGTAGTTGTTGTATATTTGTATTTTATCTTTAGGGCTTGTTGCTTATTCTGATAATTCTGATTCTAAGGAGAATAAAAAGGGAGAAAAAGGGTAGACTAAGCAGAGAGATTTAAGAAGAAAATGCTAAAAGTATACTCCTATTAGTGCTGAGGAAATGTTGAAAGCTTTTGAAAGAAAATGCTTTGAAAGCTAGCAAGGGTATAAGGACAAGGAACTAGAGATTTCTAGTAAAGTTGATTCAGCTAGTGTGGATATGAATCGTTTCTTTGTGGAAGTTAATAATGATTCTATTAGTTTTGCTAAGATTTCTTGTTGCTATAGTGGTGATGTGAAAAATCAAGTTATAAAGCTTTCAAAAATCAAAAGATAAAGACTAAAGATTAAGTTGAAAAATCCATGAGACTTTAGGATTTGAATTTATGATAGATGAGATTGTAACTGGGTAAAGTTTATACACTTTTTGAATTATTATTAGAACAAACAGAGAGTATTATATTTATCTGAAGTAATAGGAAATAGAGCAAAGTCAAAGATTACTACTACCTTCAACTTTGCTCCAAGCAAAAAGTAAGATAACTAGTTTAAAACTAGTCTTCATATTCATTTAGAGCAGTAACTAGAGCTTTGAGATTTTCTTCATCTCCCATAGCAGAATGCCCAGCAACTGTTAGTATAAGCTTTGAATTAGGTAAACGTTCGTGTAGCTCGTAAGCACTAATAGGTGGACATACTAAGTCATATCTACCTTGCACAATAGTTGTAGGTATATGAGCTATTTTGTCAGTATTATCCAAAATTTCGTTGTTCTTTAGCCATGAGTAGTGTTTGAAGAAGTGGTTTTCTATACGAGCAATTTCAACAGCAGCCTTGATATACTCAGGGTTTTCTTCGTCCAGCGGAGTTGTCCTAGGGTAAAGGTTACAAAGTAGAGTCTCAAACTTTGCCCAGTTTAGGGCTGCCTTTACAGCTTTTTGCTCATTTTTACCGAAAAGCACTTTGTTATAAGCGTTGATGATAGAAGGATTCAAAGGATCTAGCTCCAAATCCTTTGTATATTCAGCCCATTCCTTAGGAGCAAAATACTTTGCTCCGTCTTCAAACAGCCAAGCAGCTTCGTGTGGACGAGCAGTAAATATTCCACGCAAGATTAGAGCCTTTACGCGTTCAGGGTAATGCTCAGCGTATAGCAAAGATAATGTTGAACCCCAAGATCCCCCAAAAACTAGCCATTTGTCGATGTCCAAATGTTGGCGTAGTTTTTCCATGTCCTCTATAAGATTTTGTGTGTTATTGCTTTCGATTTCTTCAGGGTTAGTAAAGACACTAGGAATTGATTTTCCACAGCCTCTTTGATCAAATAAAATAATTTTGTATTTTTCAGGGTCAAAAAGGCGTCTAAAAGCAGGTGTAGTGCTTCCTCCGGGACCTCCGTGCACAAAAACAACAGGTATACCGTTAGGATTACCACTAATTTCCCAGTACATTTTATTTTTTTCATCAAGTTCTAATAAACCAGTTTCATATGGTTGAATCTCAGGAAATAACATTTTTGCTCATTTCTAGTTGACTTATCTAATAATATTACTACGTATATACAGTATTTTGGGCTGTATTTTTGATTTATCTTTAAAAAGTCAGTAATCTTAATCGTATGAATAATCCAAAAGTTACTTTAGTCACAAGCTTGCAGTATCCACAGTTACGTGATGATGAGCAAGCTTTGCCACAATTACTAGAAAAAAGTGGTATTACTGTCGAGCTTCAAGCTTGGAATGATGAAAGTGTTGACTGGGATAATGCAGGTATTTGTATTTTGCGTTCTCTTGGTGACTACGATTCAAAGAGTGAGAAATTTTTAGAATGGGCTAGGTCAATAAAACATTTGATGAATCCTATCGGTATCATTTCTTGGAATAGAGATAGACACTTTTTGAAAGAATTTGCAGCTCAGGGAATCAATGTTGTTCCTACTATTTGGCTAGAATCTGAATCAAATTTGTCAAAGATTCAAGTTCATTCACGTTTCCCATCCTCTGGTGATTTTGTCGTAAAACCAGCTATGTACACTGCTGGTATTGATGTTGGTAGATACTGTGCAAACAGTGTTGCTTCGCGTGGAGAAGCTATTGAACACGCTATGAAATTGCTTGGTGAAGGTTACAGTGTAATGGTTCAGAAATACCTTGAAGAAATAGACCATAAAGGTGAAATTAGCCTAATCTATTTCAATGGTATTTTGTCTCATGTTGTTGAAAAAGCGCCTACTTTGCATTCTTCTTATAAGATTGGTGAGAGTGTTCCACAGGAAGAATATAAAAACATTGAAATCACTCCTGAGATTTGGGAATTTAGTGAGAAAGTACGTGCAGCAATACACAAGAAGATTACTTCTGTTGTTGGACATGACCTTTTGAGTTTATATGCACGTATTGATATTGTTCCAGATGGACAGGGTAGTTTCTATTTAATGGATGCTTCTTTGATAGATTCACGTTTGTATTTTGCTTCTAATAAAGACAATCTTGAGAAGTTTGCTAATGCAATAGCAGCACGTGTTTACTGGTAAAGATTATTTATCTACTTGTTTATAGTTAGATTTAAGATTGGGTGGGAGAATATCTCACCCAATTTTTTGTATATTTTGTGTTAAATCATAGTGCTTGTTTTATGTATGTTTTGGCAGGTATTTGTATTTTTGTACTATTGTTCGAGTATTTCGTGTTTTTATTCAGAACTTTGAAAAAGATATTTTATTTTTATTTGATATTTTGTTAAAAAGTTGCTATTATTTTTTCTTGTTCCACTTGATGGATAATATGGTGGCTGTAGCTCAGTCGGTAGAGCATCTGGTTGTGGTCCAGAAGGTCGCGGGTTCGAGCCCCGTCAGCCACCCCATATCAAGTGGTATTTTTTGTGTCTAGTTTTATATATAATTTGTTTTCTGTGAAATATTTTTTATAATTAGATGTGTGTATTATTCTTTGGAAGATGGTAATGACGTGTCAACAGTATTATTAGTAGAAGATGATGAATCAATCTCAGCTCCTTTGACTAGGGCGTTGAGTCGTGAAGGATACAACGTAAAGGTGTATCAGACAGGTGTGTCTGTACTTGAAGACCTTAATGGTTGCGATTTGCTTATTTTAGACTTGGGATTGCCAGATATTGATGGCTTGGATGTTGCTCGTGCTGTTCGTGCCAAAGGATGTTCATTTCCTATTTTGATTTTGACTGCACGTACTGATGAAGTTGATATGGTCGTTGGCTTGGATACAGGCGCTGATGACTACGTTACTAAGCCTTTCCGTTTGGCTGAATTATTAGCTCGTGTGCGTGCATTGTTGCGTCGTACAAATAGTGAAGCTTCCTCTGAAGAACATGAAATTGTGGTTCAGGACATTAAACTCGATATCCTAGCTCATCGTATTTATAAGGCTGGGGAAGAAGTGCTTTTGAGCGCTAAAGAGTTTGAATTGTTGCGTGAACTAATGTTGCAAGCTGGAAACGTAGTAGAACGTGATTTCTTGATGGGTAAGATTTGGGGTAGTGATGAGACTACTTCGACTAAGACTCTTGATATGCACATTTCTTGGCTACGTAAAAAAATTGGTGATGAAGCTGTACAACCACGCTATATAACTACTGTTCGTGGTATTGGTTTCCGTTTTGAGGTAAATAAGTAGGCAATATATGCGTTATAAGACCCTTACTATGGGACTTTTCATAGTAGTGGTTGTCACCATAGTGCTTGCAATACCTTCAGGTATAGCTCTATCAAATTACATTGTTAAGAAGCATAGTGAATACAACCATAGTAATGCTTCTGAGATAGCTATGCGTGTAGATAGTTTACTTAATAGGAATTTGTCAGTAGATAAGCGGGTTTTTCGTCAGCCTTCAGAAGATGATTCATCAAAATATAGTTATGTAAATGTTATTTTGCCTAATTTGAAGACTCTTACTACGGGTAAAGATGTACCTTTGAATTCTGGATATGTAGATAGAGTAGCATCACTGAACGGTGCTTTAGTTACAGTAAAAACGCTGTATTACGAGGCTAACCGTGAAATACTACTTATGTGGATTTTTATTTTCATAGGTGTAGGTGTAATTACTTTAAGCGCTGCTTCAGCTGGTTTGTACCTTGCACACAAGCTTAGTGTTCCGCTCATATATTTGGCTGCTCATGCTGAAGGTATTGGATCTGGGGGTATTACTTCTCAACTACCTAAAAGTGGGATTGAAGAAATTGACTTAGTTGAAGCTGAGCTGACTCGTACTGCTGAAAAAATAGTTAGAAGACTAGCTGTTGAAAGGCAATTTGCCTCAAATGTCTCGCATCAGTTACGCACTCCTTTGACTGCTTTGTCTATGAGAATTGAAGAAATTGAGCTGATTACTGATGATGAAGAAATTAAGAGAGAAACTAGCCAATGTTTAGAGCAAATTGAACGCTTGACTCAAGTTATTCAAGACCTACTAAATAATGCTAAGAATAACGATACATCTAATCAAGAAGCTGTATTTTTATTTGAAATATTTGACCAGCAACACAAAGAGTGGGATTTGTCGTTTAGGAAAGCTAAGAGGGACTTAATCGTAATCGATGAGACTACGAATCCAGTCTTGGCTACTAAAGGCTATATTTCACAAGTTATAGCTACACTTATTGAAAATTCCTTGAAATATGGTGACGGTACTACAACTGTTACTGCGTATAACAGTGGAAATAAGGGTGCTATGATTGAAGTGAGGGACGAAGGTCAAGGCATAGATGAGAAAATAGCTGACCGCGTGTTTGAGAAGCACTTTTCAGGGCATGGTTCTAGTGGTCTAGGTCTTAGTATTGCTAAAGATTTAGTGGAAGCTGATGGTGCGAGAATAGAGTTAGCTAATTTGAAACCTCCTGTTTTCCGTATATCTCTTACCACAGTTTCAAATAAATTCATGTCAGATAAAGAAGTTTCTACTGGTGTGATGATGGGAGTTGGCCGTCGTCGTAGGAATCTATCTTAAAAATATGCGTTAATATTTTGTATTCCTTTTAGTTTTCATATAATTGTATTTGAATGTTGATTTGGAGAAGGTTATGGATGACAAAGATCTGAATTTAGATGGTTTTGATTTCGACGCTGAACTTTCAAAACTAATAGAATCAGAGGAAGAAAAATCTTTGAAAGCCACCTCATGTATAGATGATGGTGTTGAACAAATCTGTCGTACAATTATTACCTACCCTTCTAATTCTGTGCAACTAGTTAAAACTGCACTTGAAAGTTGTGGGTTAGATGTTGAGCCTGTAAAAGCTGAGCTGGGGCTGGTTACTGTTTTCTTAGAAAACGAAGTTATGGTTTCTTCTCTTGAAATGCTGATGGATGTAAACGATAGACAACTACCTGACTCTCATATGGACGTTATCATGAAATCTTGTGATTTTGTCGGAGTTCATGGCATTGTAACAATGACTGCGTGGCTTAGAAAAGTCGATATTGAAGACGCTGATTTAGGACAAATTGTTGCCAAACGTTATGTGAATGGAAAAGTTGACGAGTGCTTACCTCCTAGTATAGTTTTAGCTGCTTTTAGTCAAGATATTGAAGATTTGCTTTTAGGTAATATAACTTTTGAAAAGTATAGTAGTTCTAAAAAACGTGGTTGGATTAACCGCTTATTTCGTGAAGATGAAGAATAAACCGAACTCATGCTTAGATCTGAGTGATAACGTTGAATATTAGTATTGTAGCTATAAAGCAAAATGTTGACAGTATGAAAAATATTTTTTCAGAGCGTGGGCATGAAGTACAAATTTTTAGCGATAAGGTAGACTTTATTTCCTGCTTTGATTCCGATTTGCTTGTAGTTATTTCTAATGCTGATTTAGATGCAATAAGTCATTTCTTTGAGGATAATCGCTTAGCAATACTAATTGAACGTCGCTTATGCGGAGGGAAAAAAGTACTTTGTATAGGTAATGCTAGTAATATTGTCTTTTCAGGAAATAACTTTTTGCAAAATTACCCGGATTTGCCTGCCCAAATGCGTAAATCTTATGGAGAAATTAAATTTATTGATCAGTGGCAAGCTTCTAGTAGTAGTTATGTTTATAGTGGACAAGTACAGGTAAAAAAAGTTGAGGAAAAACATAACTTTTTAGCCGAAAACGAGACGGTGAATTGTAAAAATCAGCTTTTAGTTTTCCAGCACCCAGCTTTGAATTTAGACTGTAAATATACTCAGCCTCCAAATGTTGCGTGGGGCGAAGTTCTTCAGCAAAAAGTTATTTTGAGTGTTGAAAACGGTGCATTATCTGCTTTGCTTTTTACACCTACTGAACGAGATTTTGAGAGAATTTTACCATTTTTCGAGGGTAAATAATGATGAGTAAAAAGAGTTTTTCACCAAATACTTTTATTGGCGACATGGGACAAATGCCAGAATATGTTTCACACTGGTATGCTTGTAAAGACCTTGAACTTTGTTTGGAGAAAATAGTTGAGGGATTTGCTGATTTACGTTTCTTTCTTCCTTTGTTAGTGGAATACTCTGACGGTGAAGAAACAGGTTTTGTACTTGATACCTTTGCTGGAGAAAAAATACTTCTGGCTTTTAGTAATATTGAAGATTTTTCTAAAGTTTTTCCAACTGCTAGACCAATGCCTATACTAGGTAAAGACTTAGTTTCTTTGGCTTTACGTTTACAAGTTGGACGTATACTTCTTGATAAAGATAATAAAAATTTATTGATTGGTAGACAAGCAGTTTATTGCATGAGTGCTGGTAGTGTATGGACGCCTGCTTGGAAAAATGAACAGCTTGCAAATAAGTTAGGTGAAGTTTTAAAACAGATTGAAGCTGCAAAAGGTTATCAGATTCGTTTGGGTAAGCGCTGTGAAACTGAAATTTTGATTGCATTTGATTGCGATAAAGACGAAGTTAGCATGTTGGTTGAAGAAGTAAAAGAAATTTTAAGTCATTTTAATGAATTATTACAGTCAACTGATTCTATAGAAATTATACCTTTTAAGGCATAAATATTGGAAATTAGAGCTGAGATTTGCTAGAATTTTCTTTGACCGACTGGACAAATGTCCAGTATGCAAGCGGAGGCTCTCCCACCTGGATCTCGTTTATATAGGGGTCGGGTTATGTCAACACATTTCTTTGTGTTGCTTGGGCCCTCGCACGCATCAATGGTGTGAGGGATTTTTCGTTTCACTCACGTATTTCATTTTCAAGTATAAGGAGTAGCTCATTACCGAACTACGCATTAATGAGAGAATTAGGGCTTCAAAGGTTCGTTTGATTGGTCCTAGTGGTGAACAAGTAGGTGTTGTTCAAATCGAAGATGCATTGCGTCTAGCTGATGAAACAGATTTAGATTTGGTCGAAATGGCGCCTGATGCTAATCCTCCAGTATGTAAACTGATGGATTATGGTAAGTACAAATATGAACTAGCCATGAAAGCTCGTGAGGCTCGTCGAAATCAAGCTAAGATGGTTTTGAAAGAGATTCGTTTCCGTCTAAAGATTGATGATCATGACTTTGAAACTAAAAAAGGTCACGTTGTTCGTTTCTTGAATGCTGGTGACAAAGTTAAAGTTATGATTATGTTTAGAGGACGTGAACAATCTCGTCCAGAGATGGGTATAAAACTTCTATCTCGTTTGGCTGAAGACGTACAAGAGTTTGGAACTGTTGAGTCTGCACCTCGTCAAGACGGTAGGAATATGACTATGGTTTTGGCTCCTATGAAAAAGAAAGTTGCTTCTAAGTCTCAACAAAGACGCAAACGTGAAGAAGAACAGCTTCGTTCTGACGCTGAAACTGAAGAATCCAATTCAGCTGAATAGTTGAATAACCTATTGAAGCGTGAATTAAACGTGCTTAGCACGGCCCTTCTATCTTGTTGGTAGTAGGGGAGGGACGATCTGCTTTTAGCAGAATAAAGGATATAAAATGCCTAAGAATAAGACGCACTCAGGTGCCAAGAAACGTTTCCGTACAACAGGAAGCGGCAAGCTCATGCGTGAGCAGGCTAACCGCCGTCACTTGCTAGAGCATAAGTCAAGTCGTCGTACACGTCGTTTGGCTGAAGATCAGCTAGTCGATTCACACGATGTTAAAAGAGTTAAAAGATTGCTCGGTAAGTAAGGCCGCTAGGAAAGTAGGAGAACAAGAATGGCACGCGTTAAAAGAGCTGTTAATGCTCACAAGAAGCGCCGTACGGTTTTAGATCGCGCTAGTGGTTACCGTGGACAGCGTTCACGTCTATACCGTAAGGCTAAGGAACAAGTTACACACTCAATGGTGTACTCATACCGTGACCGTCGTGCACGCAAGGGTGACTTCCGTCGCCTATGGATTCAGCGTATCAACGCTGCAGCACGTCTACAGGGTATGACATACAACCGTTTCGTTCAGGGCTTGCGCCTAGCTGAGGTTGAAGTTGACCGTCGTATGCTAGCTGAATTAGCTGTAAATGATAGCGTAGCTTTTAACGCTCTAGTTGAAATCGCTAAAAAGGCTCTTCCAGCTGACGTTAATGCACCGGTTGCTAAATAAATGAACAACCTTAAAAGTACTTTTGAACGCCTAGATATTCTAGCAAACCCTAAAAGTGATAGGGTGAAAAAAATAGCTGGACTGTCTAGGCGTTCAGTACGTAAAAAATATGGTTCTTTATTAGTTGAAGGTTTACAAAACTTCAAAGAACTAATAGCTGATGAATCTAATTCAAAATACATTAAAGATATTTATTTATCTGACTCACTTATACAAAAACGACCTGATTACTACGAAAAAGCTTTAGATTTAACAATGTGGGTACATGTTTGTGCCGATGAAGTGATACAGGCTATGAGTAAGGATGCTCAAGGTGTAGTTTGTGTATTAAAATCATCATTATTTATTACAGATATATCTACAGTTGACTTAACTAATGTTCAAACTGTTGCTATTTTACCTCAAATTCAAGATCCAGGTAACTTAGGAACTATTATACGCAGTGCTGACGCATTTGGCGCTGATCTTGTAGTTGTATGTAAAAATAGCGTGGATGTTACTTCTCCTAAGGTGATTCGTTCTTGTGCAGGATCAGTATTTCATATTCCAATTATTTATGACGTTGATTTCAAAGAAATAGTTAGGGCTTGTAAAAAAGCAGATATTAGTGTTTTAGGTACTAGTGGTGACGAACAAGCTTACAGTTTAGAACTGCTAATTGAAGATTACTTTGAACGTAAGAATTTTGATCGTAATTCTACTGTTCCTATCAAGCTAGAACGCTCTACTTGTTGGGTTTTCGGTAATGAGGCTCAAGGACTTACTCAGCATGAAAAAGACATTTGTGACGGTATAGTGAAAATAGATATGCCTGGTTTATCAGAGTCTTTGAACGTATCAGTTGCAGCTTCCTTGTGTTTGCATGCTTCAGCTCTGGTAAAAAACATATAGTTTAGCATTATCTGTCTAGTGGAGCTTTTCTGCTTTTACACTTTATATTAAAAGCTTTTATAAAGTTATTGTATTTTTATTTTCAGTGTACGTTTGAGGAAGAAATATACTTTATTAAGATTTGCTATTTGGGTTTTGCTTAAATTTTAAAGAGTTTTCGTTTTATAACTATTTTGAAAACTTAAAGAGTGGGTGAATATACAAAAGCATAAGCATTACTCTTTTGCTTATCTATAAACTTATTCTCGTATGTAACCTAAATATAAGGCTCATTTTTACTTATACGAGCTTGTTAGTGAATTTATATTTAGTCAAATATTGCTACGAATACGGTTAAATACTCTAACTGCTTGAAGAATAAAGTAAGCATGTTAAAAGGGTAGATAGTAATTAATAAACTATTTACCCTTTATAGTTTTCTATCCACCAAATTTTTCGAAATCATCAGGAGTTAGACTACCTTCACGCATTTTATTGAAGAAATTATCTTTCTTATCAGGATCAAGTAGAACAGTAGAAGCTCCTGATAGCAGAACATAATTTAGCGAACGGATAGGTGGAACTCCGCTAATGTTATCGTTACGAGCTTTCCTGAAGGCTAAAGCCAACATACCTATATCATATGGACCAGTGTTTTGATCAGTTTTAACAGACTGTGAACCAGCATCAACTAAAGCCAGCTGAGTAAAAGGATTTAGCATAACTGGTAGTGTGAACACTTTATTCATGAGTTTAGATACAACTTGTCTTTGACGATCAGCACGCCCTATATCACCCAAAGGGTCAGAATAACGCATACGAGCAAAAGCTAAAGCTGTTTTTCCATCAGCGTCATGGCAACCTGATTTCCACACAAGTTCTGATAAACGGTCATTAACGTCGTAGTTTAGGCATAAATTCACGCCATTTACAGCATTTACTAGATTCTCCACACCACTCATACCAATTTGCACATAGTGGTCAATTTTAGTATTTGTTAGACCTTCAACTGTTTTTACAAGAAGCTTTGCTCCTCCATAAGAAAAAGAGGAATTTAATTTATCTAAATCGTAGCCAGGTATTCTGGCTAGAGTATCTCTTGGTAAAGAAATCATCGAGGCCTGACCATTAGGTGCTTTGTGTACCAAGATTATCGAGTCAGACCTTTCTCCCTCAGTTTTATCTTGAATATGAGAATCACTACGTGAATCAGAACCAGCAATCAACCATGTAGTTCCTTCAGAAGTTTTAGCCATATCAGAGATAGCTTCAACTGTATTTAACTGTGAGTTTGCCCTATAAAATAGGTAAGATGGCCAAACTACACATATTAGTATAAGTATGGTTAATACAGATATTAAAACTCTTTTAACTTTTTTCTTTGTAGGGGTTTTCTTGAGATTTTGGTGTAAAACGCCGTTGGTAGGCGATTGTAAATTGGAGTAATACTCGTTTGATTGAGGGGAGGTATTGCTAGCAGAATGCTCGGAATTTCTATTTAGTCTAGGAGCATAACTTTTAAGTTCTTGCCTTGCATTCATATTGTCTTTGTTTGTGGTAGAACGGAAAACAGGGGCTTTACGTGGTGAACTAATATTCCTAGCTTCGTAATTTGTTGGTTTGTTACGTCTTTGAGACAAAGGAGTATAACTAGGAGGAATAGATGATGAATTACTGTTTATATTTGACGGATTATATGTGTTATTCGCTTTAGAATTTTTACTTATATTTGAACGGTTAGATGAATGTTGAATGGGATTATTTTTTCCTACAATTATTGGGTCATTATTTTTATTTCTAGGATTAGGATTATTCCTATTTTTTGGCGCGAAAGACGGTGGAACATCTTCATTATGATTCATAATCATCCTCTTGTAACAAATAAAAACAATAATTTTATTACACTATTATAACTCTAGATTTTAATTTGTATTTTTCTTACTAGACTTTTCTTTAGAGTTGTTAGTATCTTTAGTGTTTTTAGAGTCGGCATTAGGTTCTTGTGGTTTAACGAAAGTTTTTAATCCAACCAAATCAGCAGGAATAGGTTTGTCTTCTTTCAAAAGTTGCCATACAGTTGCAGCTTCAGGAGATACAACTAACCTATTTAAATCTTGTGGAGCTTGCTGTATAGGTAAAGTCACAAATTGTATGTTTTCATTTTTAATGTTGCGTAAAGAATAAGCTATACCACCCATAGTAGTTAGTGAACCTAATTGTTCAGAAGTAGTTAAAGTACTGAGTGAACTCTTCAAGAATGAGTAAAGAGTAGGGATATTTGTCAAAATATTTTGTGCTTTTACCTTTTCAATTAGCTTGAATATTAGCTCTTGCTGACGATTGATACGTGAAACATCGCTACCATCACCTAGGGAATAACGAGCCCTAGCGAGAGCTAAAGCATGAAAACCATCTAGTGTTTGGCAACCTTGCTTCACATTTAGCTCAGATAGTGGGTCGTTTATGTCTTGGTCGAAACAATAGTCGACTCCACCAAGGCTGTTTACAACATTAATGAACCCTGAAAAATCAACGACAACGAATTCATCTATGCTTATACCAGACATACTTTCCACTGTTTTAATTGTGCAAGCGGCTGCTGATGATATGTTTCCATCTAAACCGCCATAGGCGAAAGCACTGTTGAACTGATTGTAATTAGCAGGCACTACAGAACCATCAGCACGCTTACATTCAGGAATATTCAAAAGTATATCGCGAGCAATGGAGACAACCTGTGTGTGTTTTCTATCAGCAGATATATGCACTAGTAAAGTTGTATCAGAACGCATTCCTTCTTCATTACCAAAACGTGAATTTTTACCTGTGCGAACATCTGAACCGATGACTAATATATTTAGAGGTTTCCCATCGTATGAATCTACAGGTTTGCTATTTTTTTTATTTAAAAGTTTATTGACATTTACAGTTTTTATTGAAGACTGTAGGTTATAGTAAGTAATTCCGATACCAGATGCCACGAATACGAATAAAAATAACAAAGTTGCTATTACTATTCTAGGAATTGATTTACGTGAGGGATTACTAGCGTGGTGAACTGGCATTTGTTTCTTAGAATTCACTTTTTTACCTAACTTTGGTCTGAAAATACAACTAAAAATAGCTGGTTACAGATTACAATTCTAATATTTTAATACAAATGCGTATTAATTTATACCTTAAAATATTCTTAATCTATAAATATACGAGTATAAAAAAATACAGATTTATTCTAAATTACAATGGTCACTTTTGACATGTAACAAATCTTATTCGTATTTGTGTTTACTTTCGGTTTATAACTAAGTGTGTCTTACTGAAAAATAAGTAGGGAATATTTATTGAAAATTTTATATATTTGTTAGCAATTATGTCATATTTCTTTTAGTTTCAAAGTAAAATAACACAATGATTGAAATACCTTAGTGATTTATAAGTTATTCTTTGTTACTTCTTATAGCTATGTAGGTACAAGATATATAAAATAGATGAAATAAATTCATCCTTGTATTTATAGGGATTACCTATTTACAGTAAATACTTAGTTTTATGATAAAATGCTGAGAGATTATGTATTACTAGAAAGAATCTATGTAAGGTTATGGATAAACAATCTTGTAATGATAAATATAGTGATATAGGAAAAATCCTAATCATATTACCGGCTTTCAATGAAGAAAAGTCATTACCAACAGTTGTTCACACTATCCGTGAAAAAGTTCCGTATGCTGACATACTTGTAGTAAATGATTGTTCTAATGATAATACTTCTAGTGTTGCTCGTTCACTAAACGTGTGTACTGTAGACTTACCTATCAACTTGGGTGTAGGTGGAGCAATGCGTACAGGTTTCAAATACGCTGTTAATAATAATTACAGCTGGGCTGTTCAAGTTGACTCAGATGGGCAGCATGACCCTAAATATATTCCTCAAATGTTAGATAAAGCGATTGAACAAAACCTAGACATCGTAATTGGAGCAAGATTTGCTGGAGAAGGTAACTACAAAGTTAGAGGTTTGCGCTGGTTTGCCATGTTATTTTTAGCTAAAGTTTTGTCTATACAAACTGGAGTGAAATTAACCGATGTAACTAGTGGATTCAAGCTATATTCAGCAAAAACACTAAAATTTTATAAGAAATCCTACCCTGCTGAATATTTAGGGGACACCATTGAAGCGCTATGTATCGCACATAAGGCTGGTTTGAAAATAGGTCAAATTCCAGTAGCTATGCATGAACGTATAGCAGGAACCGCCTCACATTCACCTATAAAATCAGCAATATTTTTGTTCAGAGCTATCCTTGCTTTATTCATAGCCATAATTTCTCCTAGAATGGAGATAAAATAGTGATATATCAAATTTTACTGTTCGCTTTAACAGTAGTACTAGCAATAATTCTAATACTTTTACTACGGTCACATAAAATTAAAGAAAAATACGTTAGCTTTTGGCTATTTTTAGACATTTCTGCACTAATAGTACTTCTACTTCCTTCGAAAATCATTGATAACATATCACATTTCTTGGGTTTTACTTACGCATCGAATATGGTATTTACAGGAGTTATGACTATCCTTGTCATAACAACCATTCAGCAGGCAGTAAATATAAGTAAAATAGAAGAAGAACGCAGAATTTTGACTGAAGAACTAGCTATTATGCAAAATCGTGTAGATGCTTTGGAATCTAAAGTTATCTCAAACAGGAGTACGGATGCCTGATAATCTCCAAAAAGCACAATTAGTAACACTTTTTAAATACTTATTTTTTGGCGGAAGTGCTTTTGTAATTGATTTTTCAACCCTATATTTCTTTAAATCAATTCTAGGATTATCAGCGTGGAGTAGCGCCATTATAGCCTTTGCGGTATCTACTGTTTATGCATACTTCACACAAATGCGTTTCACATTCTCACATCGTATGCAAAGTGTTGCTCCTATAATCAAATATGCAATCTTATTGCTAGTTAACATGGGATTTACAGCTATCGTTGTTCAATTTTTTGAAGTATATTGGCAGGCTTATATGCTAGGTAAGGTTTTTGCTACCGCATGTGTAACATTATGGAACTTTCCTATAATGAAACATTTAATATTCCCTAAAAATATGGATTAAACCCAAGAAGCATAACTACAATAGTTTCAATATTACTTCTACCTTTGGAGCTCTATTATGGTTGACTACAAAAAAACTAGCTTTCAAATTCAACTTATTGAAAAAGCTAAGAGTTCTTTGAAAACAATAGTGCTACCTGAAAGCCACGATGATAGAGTTTTACAAGCTACTAGCTATATCTTAGAAAACAAAATAGCTAATATTATATTGCTCGGGTATGAAGAAAAAATTCTTGCTCGTGCAAACGAACTCGAAATAGATTTGAGTAAAGCTGAAATTGTAAGCATTGAAGGCAACTCTTTATTTGATGAATACGTTCAAGACTTTTATGAGCTACGGAAAACAAAAAATATTACTTTGGAAGAAGCTAGAGAAAAAATTAGTAACGAATGTTACTTTGCCACAATGATGGTTCATAATGGACAAGCTGATGGTCTTGTATGTGGGGCAGTACATACAACAGCTGACACTATAATTCCTGCTTTCCAAATAATAAAGACTTCGGTTGGAACCTCAGTTATATCCTCAGTTTTCTTTATGGTTTTTGATGAGGAAGTACTAGTGTATGCTGACTGTGCTGTAAATCCTAACCCAAATGTTGAACAATTAGTACAAATAGCTAAATCTAGTGCACAAACAGCTGAAAAATTCAGTATAACACCTAAAGTTGCCTTACTTTCGTACTCCACAGGATCTTCAGGAAAAGGCGAAGACGTAGAAAAAATAAAGCGAGTTGCCAAGATATTAGAAGAAGAAAAAGTTAGTTTTGATTTCACAGGTCCTATACAATATGACGCAGCAGTCGATGAGAATGTAGCTGCAATCAAACTACCTGAAGATAAAGTTGCTGGGCAAGCAAATGTTATGATTTTCCCAGATTTGACTGCTGGCAATATATGCTATAAAGCAGTCCAAAGATCGGCAAATATCCCAGCAATAGGCCCAATTTTACAAGGATTGAATAAGCCGGTTAATGACTTATCTCGTGGGGCTACTGTGCAAGATATCATCGATACCATTATTGTTACAGCTGTGCAGGCGCAATAATTCTGGTAGTGCTACGGTTAATACGGCAGAAGTTGTCGGACTAGTACAGTAAACCTTGTTTGTAGGTGCGTATAAGAGTCACTGACGCTTTTTAGCAGTTAGCTTATTGCTCTTTTTTTAGGGAAAGCCGTCGTTTAGTTTTGCAAAGTAATGCAAAGGTAATGCATAAAATCTGCTTATTAGATAGTGCTTGAGATTTTGTAGAAAAGTTTTACTTGCCTTACACGAAAGTACGAGTATAAAGGAGAATAATAAAACGATAGTTTTGCTTTATCGTTTAGTTATATTATCTGTTGGCAAAATGCTAGTTTTTGGCTAGTAATTTACCAAAAACAACGTATGCAATACTCCATAGCACGATTCCTACCAACAAAAATATTCCAAATACTTTCAGATAATCTAGAGAAGTATTTAACTTATACCAACCACTTACTAATAAGCACGGAAATACTGTTAATGTCATAATTACGAAGTGCACGATTGATTGCTTAAGTAAAGACCAATTTTCAATTTCGTATATTACTGAGGTAGCTGCCACCGAAGCTCCTATAATACCGACTAGAAATGTTCCTCTGACCTGAAACGGGTCAATTTTCTGATAGCTCATTATTATTGATAATACAGTCATTATGCTCAAAGGAATAATTCCTCTAAGTATTGCTTTTCTTATTAACATTTTGTGTATCCGAAACTTCAAATTTTCACTTCTAAATATCTACTAACATTATGTCACTTTTAAGATATCTTTTCTATCTTGATTTTGTGCGAGGGATAGTAGTTTCTTAAAATCTAATAAGCTTTCTAAAAGAAATGACAAAGCTGGTATGAAAAGTTATGTAGTATTTACAAAAAGTTGTAATTTAAAACTAATCTATACCAGCTTTATAAGAATTACTTATTTTTAAAACATTACTAGTTTTATCAGCTTTGGGCTTCATTAAAAGTATTACATTTGCAGTAAAACTTAGAAAACTAGCGGACTTATATTAAAGATTGCAGCATAAATTAATCCTACTATTATTGGAGAAAAAATATGTGTAATGCTTAAAAATATGCTTTTGTTATCCTTGTGTTTTAGAGAAAAACCTAAAAGAATTATGCCAACTAATACAGGATAACCAAAAATCAGAAGTGACATAGGCACGCTATCCCAAATAATGTCAGGAACAGTTAGATGTATTGTAAATAAGTATGCAAACGACAACGCTGTCGATAAACTTGCTATGACTGATAAACGACTTTTCATAGCTTTTCCTCAATCTTTTAATACCTGTTATTTTTTATTTTCAGTGAAAAGTAAGCTGCTGCAGTTGCAAATGTTTTCAATTAGGTCCTGCACCATAAGAGTCCAATTCACGATATCTTTTGCATATACAAGTGAGTTAGTAAGGCTATATAACTAATTTTGTCAGAGTAGTAAAAACTAGTCAATTCTACTTAGATAAAATTGTTTTTGTTAGTAAACTATAATGTTTTCTGTGTGTTTGGAACGTTTACCTTAATGTATTGAACTTTACTCTTTGTACTGTTTAAGTATTGCCTGTAGTTTTATGTGATTGTTTTTAACAAGATATTTATCGACTTTGCTAGTAATTTGAAAAATGGTTTAGAAGCTACAATTCCTGAAAGCATTGAATTACCACACAAAACTACATGACTATATTTGCGTATACGCTTTTTATTGTTCCTTATATGATATTTGTAAGTGCTGGGCAAAACTATGTAATGGTACTCGACTTTAATATCGATAAAATTATAAGGGGAAGCAGCTGAACATAGTTGTAAAGTAATATAAGAATACGTGAACAGGCAAAATGAATAAGTTTTAAAAGCATACAAAGTGTATGAGATAAATGAACAATGACAAATAAGCGCTATGTATAAAGTTTTTCCCATAAATGTGGCCAAGAAAATACCTAAATAAAAACAGCGAAATATTTGAAGCTATAAGCTAAAATGTTATCATTGAAGTCTATATATGTTTATCTTGAAAAAGTAACTGATTGGGAAAGTAAATGCCAGATAATAAAGTATTCTCAGGTAAAAATGCACCTGTTTTAGTCGTCGATTTTGGTGCACAATACGCACAACTAATTGCACGCCGTGTACGTGAAGCACACATTTACTCTGAAATTGTTCCACACACAATGCCTGTTGAAGAAATACTAGCTAAAAACCCAGTCGCTATCATTCTTTCAGGTGGTCCATCATCAGTATATGAAGAAGGCGCACCAAACATTTCAGCTGACCTATTTGAAGCAGGAGTCCCAGTCCTAGGTATTTGCTACGGATTCCAAGTAATGGCTAAGGCAATGGGCGGTAAAGTCGGTGAGACAAAGATACGTGAATACGGAAAAACACAAGTACAGATTTGCTCATCAAACTTGTTGCTACATGGCAACGAAGGCACAGAAAGTACATGGATGAGCCACGGAGACTCAGTACAAGAAGCGCCAGAAGGCTTTGATGTAATCGCAGTTTCAGAAGGTAGCCCAGTAGCCGCTTTTGAAAACAACGAAAAACGATTATACGGTGTACAGTGGCACCTAGAAGTACAGCACAGCGAATATGGACAAAAAGCACTCGAAAACTTCCTATATGAAGGCGCAAACATTGCTCCAGACTGGACAGTTGACTCAATCGTTGATACACAAATAGAGCTAATCCGTGAAAAAGTAGGGGATGCTCGTGTGATATGTGGTCTGTCTGGTGGTGTTGACTCCTCTGTTGCTGCGGCTCTTGTGCAAAAAGCTATTGGTGACCAGCTAACTTGTGTATTCGTTGACCACGGTTTATTACGTGCTGGTGAAGTTGAACAGGTTGAAAAAGATTTCGTTGAAGCAACAGGAGTAAACCTAGTTGTAGTAGACGCACAGGAACGTTTCTTGAACGCTTTGAAAGGCGTAACTGAACCTGAAGAAAAACGCAAAATCATTGGTCGTGAATTCATTCGAGTATTCGAACAAGCAGCCCGTGACATCGTAGATGAAGCTGGAAATGATGGTAAAGAAGTCAAATTCCTAGTACAAGGAACGCTATACCCTGACGTAGTTGAATCAGGTGGAGGAAGCGGAACTTCAAACATCAAATCACACCACAACGTTGGTGGCTTGCCAGACGATATGCAGTTTGAACTAATCGAACCACTACGTGAGCTATTCAAAGATGAAGTACGAGCAGTTGGCTTGGAACTAGGAGTACCTGAAGCAATCGTTTGGCGTCAGCCATTCCCAGGACCAGGGCTTGGTATTCGTATCGTTGGAGAAATCACACGTGAACGCTTAGATACTTTACGAGCAGCCGACAAGATTGTACGCGAAGAACTCTCAGCAGCAGGCCTCGACAGGCAAATTTGGCAATGTCCAGTTGTGTTACTAGCCGATGTACGTTCAGTCGGTGTGCAAGGAGATCACAGGACTTACGGACACCCAATTGTATTGCGTCCAGTTTCCAGCGAAGACGCAATGACAGCTGACTGGTCACGCTTGCCATACGACTTGTTAGCACACATTTCAAACTTGATTACTAACAACGTGCCAGATGTGAACAGGGTAGTTTTGGACTGTACATCTAAGCCACCAGCAACCATTGAGTGGGAGTAGTAGTAACGAACATATCGCGCTGTAGTGAAACTGTTGAAAACAGTGGGTTTTAGCGATTTGAGAGCGTGAATAATGGCTTGCTGATGCTATTTTGGTGCTAAAAAGCTGAAAAATAGGTTCCAAAGGGAGTTGTTGAATTAAGCGAGTTTTGCACGAGCGATACTTATTGACTGAAGGGGCAGTAGGTAGGTAAAAAGTTTATAAAAGCCTTCCATCATTTTGGTGGGAGGCTTTTTATGGATAGCCCTGGGGTAAGCTACAAATTTGTGGTGTTTCTCCAATTTTTTCTGATAGAAGATAGAATGGGATGTTATGAAATCTGTTTATCTTCTTATATAAGTGAATTTTGTGAAAATAGGTAAGCCTAGTACTACTAGATGTAAAAATTAACAAAATAATTGTACAAAGTCATAGTATGAATGATGGTATGTACGAGTAGCAAAATCCACGAGCCGAGGTTAAGAGCTATATGTTCGGATAACGGTAAGTGTGAGTAGCTAAGCTCACGAGTGAGACTAAGGGCCTGTGCGAGACTGCGATAGCCGTAGATGAAAATATGGTAACTATGGTTAGTGAAACTGAGTATCAATAGGTGGAATTGTTGAAATCTATGGTGTTTAGTTAAGCCTGATATTGGTAAGTAGTTATTTTGCAAATATGTAAAGTAGTTCGTTCTAAGTGAGGCTAGTAGTCGCGCGAGGATAATTGTAAGTATAAGTATTGAAGCCTGTGAATGATAGTAATAGTTACTGATACGAACACTTGTAAGTGTGAGCATTAATAGATGATAAGTTTGCAGAATCTGTGATTAGAGCTAAAAGCATGGATGCTACCAGTGGAAACGAATATATTTTAGGTAGTGAAAAGGCTAGTAAGCCTTGTAAATAGTAAGGGTTAGGAATGAGGCTAAGAATAGTTGCAGGTAGAACTGGTGAAATCTGTGAGTTCTAGACTCTGAGGTAAATAGCATTCTGAAGCTTTAGAGATAGTTATTTTGTGCTACTTATTTGTTGTAAAACTTGGGAGTAGTTTTACACAGGAAACGCTAGTCACTTGAGTAGAGCGGCTAGCGTTTTACTGTATGTATATTTTTTGTATGAAAATAACTTTTTAATAATTTTTATATTTACATAATTTAATAGATTAATCTACCTTAATTTTTCCAATTTTGGGTTTAATTTATGTAAATTTTATAACGAAATGGTTACAATAATATTAAATATAGGTATCTATGTGAAGTTTTTGATAAGTGTCATGAAACTTCATTAGAGACGGTAGACTAACACAACGGAGTGATAAGAGGCTACCGGAGGATATTTATGGGGAGAAATATGGATTTACTCTCTGAATTATTCGAAATGATGGAATAAACAAATGGGCTTGTGAATGTGTCTATTTAGGATGTTTGTAACAATCTCTGTAATAGTTATGTGAAATATTAGGAGTTTTGATATGATAAACAAGATATTAATTAAAAACTATCGCTCCATTAAAAAATTGGAAATTAATAATATTTCTAATTCACTAGGATTAATAGGGGAAAATAGTTCAGGTAAAAGTTCTATATTATCTGCTATTTTGACGTTTCTTGGGGAATATGATGTAAAAGATTCTGATTTTAGGTTTAGTAAAGATGAGGAACAAGAAACAGAAATTGTTATAGGAGTAGGATTAGACTTTGATGATTTCTCAATTAAGAGAATTATGCATGATATAAAAATAGATGAGAAAACACCACCATGGTATAGTAATGCACTTGAAAAATCCAAAGGTCGAAGAGCGAGAAATATTGAAAGTAAGTCATACATAAATGATTTAAAACAAAATATAAAAAAAGAGTGGGGTATTTCTAGAAATAGCACATCATTATATTTTAATATAATTTATAAGAAATCTAAGACTATTGAAAATAAGAAATCTAAGACTATTGAAAAAGAAATCTTTTTAACGACATATGACTTTAAAGAAAATAAAGAGATAAAAATAAGTCAAAAAGAAATAGAACAAATAAAAAATACTATTCAACCAAGGTACGCCTATTTGCGCGATGAAAGAAATTTCAATCAAGAAAGGTTAGGGGAAACAGACAGCACAACTAACAAACTATTTAGTTTGTTACTACCACATATGAATGTTAAAAGAGATTTAGAAGATAACATAATTGAGGAGACCCCTATTTCCGAACTATCAATTCCACAGATTAATCAATATTTATTGAGAAGAATTCAATTTGAAGCACAAAAGGTAACCACCGAATTAAATAGAAACTTTAAGGAATCATACGATGATGACGTGGAAATTGAATGGCAATTTTCAAATCAATTTTTTGAAAATATAAGTATAAAAACAAATTTTAAGTTTTCGGGTACAGATTCTAATATCGACTTTCAGTCAATTGGCTCTGGGACTAGAAGTATGTATAAGATAGCTTTATTGCAAACACTGGTAGAAATGCAGAAAGATGAAGCAGAACCTGTTTTATTTTTACTAGAGGAACCTGAACTGTATCTTTACCCTAAATTAGAAAAACAAATGTCAAAACTTATTTGTGGTATTGCAAAAGAAAATCAAGTTTTTGTAACCACACACTCTCATATGTCGATTATAAGTTTTAAAAAAGGTTCTTTTTACGAAGTTTATAGAGATAAGAAAACAAAACGCCCATTGCCAGTTAGTAAAATTCGTCCGATTGGCTCTAGCTTAGAAGCAATGAAAATACTAGGCTATGATGTAACCTATCTTTTAGGAAAAGACTACATTATTTTTGTTGAAGGTAAAGACGATCAGAAAGCATACGAATGTCTGGTTAATACAATATTTGGAAAAAGTTATAGTTCGAAATTTATGACTATGAGTGGTGTAAATAAACTAGAAATGGCTGTAAATTGTAGCTTATTAAAGTATATTAATACAAATTCTAAAAGTGTATTTATTATAGATTCAGATGGTGGCGAATCTGAAAAGATAAAAGAAAAAGCTATAGAAGAAATGATTAAAGTTGATAAAGAAGTAAAAGAAAAAGATTTACATAATAGAATAATTGTAACTAAATACTGTATGTTAGAGTGTTATACATTTGAAAAAGATTTATTGATTAATGATATGACAGATGAAGAGTTTGCTAGAAAAAAAGTGCAATTTATTGACGAATATAAAGAAGATATTAATGAGATTTTGTATTCTAGGAATAAAAGCACATTAGACGAATTAATAGAAAAATCATTATCTGATGAGCAAAAATTCGACTATATTCGAAAATATGGTTTTACAAAGAAACTAATTAAAAAATTCAGAGGAGTTATAGGAGGAGCTGGATTTAAGAAGATAGATAAATTAGACAAAAAGGAACTAGAAAAATATTGTCACTCTCTGATTCAAGATTTAAAAAAGGTATTTGATTTAAAATAATTGGAACTAGGTTAGGTAAAATCTAATAAGCATAAATTAGATGAATTATCCATCGTGTAATAAATAAAAATCTTTTGCTTTGAAACGGATATACGGTATTGAGTAGTGTAGAGTAGGTAAGTGGGATTGATTTTAGGGCTTATAGTAAAACGAGTTAACCATTATTGTAGTGAATGCTGGTTTTGTAGCAGAGTTTAACGAATCAGCATAAACTAAAACTATCGCATACCTTTATACGGGAAGTAGACAACTGTTATGAAAAAGAAACTTCTGATTGCTTTAGTGACTCTGATTACCACAGTTGAGACTGCTGTTTTATTCCTATTTTTTCTTGCTTACCGTGCGGATTATTCTGAGCGAGAAGTTTATCGTGGTGACCTTGCTGTAGTACATGAAATTGGTTCACCTTATTTGTTTGGCTCAGCTCATTATCGTGTGTATAAACCACAAATGTTTGATGTTTATGTTGCTGATGATGGTGACAGAGGAAAAGTTAAAGTTGAGTCAAAAAACGGCTACACTATTATAACTTTTAGTGGAAGTGAACAGCACGACAGCGTATTTACTTTCCCTCAACAGTAGAAGACAAAATAAATTAGCATTAGTGAGCCATAAAAGAAGTAAGTGAAATTAGAAATTGTATACTTACGAAAATATATTCTGGTAACTCAGCATCTGCTTTGTAGACTATAACAATAAAATAAAAATGGGAAAGTGAAACAATTATTTGCTTATAAGGTAGTGGAGAAATATTCAATGCATGGGGTAGTATATGGTATCTTAAGTTGTGAAGATGAAAATATTTAGAAATAATAACGAACAATTATAACTTAAGTACTTTAACTTGATGGTACTAAAATTATTTTAACTAGTAGTTACAAAATGATATTAAATAACTGTTTATTCCATTTCGGCTATACGTATTTTTGTGAAAATTATTTAAACTACACTGGTATATGTATTTTGGTATATAGTAGTATATTCTTAGTAATCTTATGTTTACTTTGTGAAATATGGAAGCTACAAATTTTGTTATCTTAGTTTATAGCATTGTGTACAAAATATTTGTTGGTATTGAAAAATAAATAGGTGACTTAACTATGGAAAAAGAAGGCTTACCTTATGATGATACAAGTATAAAAGATATACTGCGTTATTCTCAAGAACTAGTAGGTCTAAGTTTTGCAGATATCTTATCTAATTTTTTCAAAGATGAAGAATTATCAGAAAAAATATTGCACTATAACAACCCTAGGAACAAAGGTAGTTTAGGGAATCTATTGGAAGAATACTATTTTCTTTATAAGCCGAATAATATTTCTAGTCCTGATTTTAAAAAAGTTGGATTAGAGTTGAAAGTTACGCCATATGAGAAAAGCAAAAAGGGAGTTAAAGCTGGTGAAAGGCTAGTTATTACTATGATTCCTAATAATAAATCTATAGATTTAGATTTTACAGGATCTTATTTAGAACAAAAAATTAAAAATATTTTAATGATTTGGTATTATAGAATAAAAGGTCAAGAGAGAACTGCATATAATATTGATTTTGTAAATTTGTATGACATATATTCGAAAGTATGTGCAAAAGATTTAAAAATAATTTTAGATGACTATAAGATTATTGTGGGTAAGATAAAATCTGGTAATGCCCATAATTTGTCTGAGAGCGATACAAAATATTTGGGTGCATGTACAAAAGGGGCGACTGCCGATAGAAGTTTACAACCGCAATATTATAACAGTAAAATCAAAGCTAAGAGAAGAGCATTTTCACTTAAACAATCATATATGACTTATATTTTAAATAACTATGTACAACCCGGATTGATGAGCTATGATTCTATATTTACTGAAGAAGAATTAGAATATGGAGATTTTGACGGAAAAGTAATAGACAAGATTAAAACTTATATTGGCAGAAGTGATAAAGATTTATATAACGCATTTACTGTAACAAATTCTAAACAAAAAAATAAACTATTAGTTAATAAAATACTGGGTGTTAATACAGATAACTCAGAAGAATTCGCCAAAGCTAATATAGTTATTAAAACAATTCGAGTCAAAAGAAATGGGATTCCCCGTGAGAGTATGTCTTTTCCTAAAATAACTTTAAAAGATTTTGTAACTAAAGAATTTTGCGATTCTTATACATATGATTATTTTGCAAGTACTAGATTTCTCTTTATTGTTTTTAAAGAAAATGAGCATGGAGAATATATCTTGAAAGGGTCTAAGTTTTGGAATATGCCAATACAGGAGTTAGAAACTACAGGTAAAAAAGAATGGGAAGCATATAAGAATAAAATCTCATCTGGGGTAGAATTTACTATAACGTGTGACAGTAATGGTAGACAGAGAGTTTTGAACGATTTACCAAAGAAATCTGACAATGAAATTTTTCATCTCAGACCACACTCTGCCAAAAGTGCTTACATAATCAAAGGAATAAGATACGGTAATGGTAGTGACATAGATATGGATGAATTACCAAATGGTGATAAAATGACGCATCAGTGTTTTTGGTTAAGTAACTACTATATTGCCAATATTATTAAAGATGTATGAAGGAGATAGATTTTAATGAAATTGACAGTAGCAGAATTATTTGCTGGTGTAGGAGGTTTTAGAGTAGGTTTAAATCATATTAAGTCTTTATCTGAAGAGGGAAAAGCAATCGAAAAAGGTGACTGGGATTTTGTATGGGCAAATCAATATGAACCGTCAACAAAAGCACAGCATGCTTTTGACTGTTATATAAAAAGATTTGGGGTTATGAATCATTCAAACGAAGATATAAATAAAGTTGATAAAAAAGATATACCTTCACACTCGTTGTTGGTAGGAGGATTTCCTTGTCAAGATTATTCTGTAGCAAGATCAGTTGCTAATGAGAAAGGGATAGAAGGTAAAAAAGGTGTCCTATTTTGGGATATTAAAGACGTATTGACTGAAAAAAAACCTCCTTTTGTTCTACTCGAAAATGTAGATAGACTATTAAAATCTCCAGCTGTAAAACGTGGAAGAGATTTTGCTATAATGCTCAAAACACTTGATGAATTGGGATATGATGCTCAATGGAGAGTAATAAATGCTGGTGATTACGGAATGCCACAGAGAAGAAGAAGAGTGTTCATTTTTGCGTATAAAAAATCTTTATGTTGGACTAAAAGTATAAAAAATAGTGATTGTAATCTTAATGAAATTAATATTTTTAATCAGGAGTTTCCTGTTAATATTGTTGGTGAAGTAAAAAAAATAGATTTGAATGGTTATATAAGTACTCTTGATGTTTCGAACAACTATGCTGATAGTAAATTTTTAGATTCAGGAATTATGATTGATGGTGTTATAAGTCACGCTAGTATTGTTGCTATAGAAGAGGAAAAATATTTACTAAAAGAAGTTATTAATCAAGCTGTAGACTATAACACAAATATTTTAGAGATTACTATTGATGAAGGAAAAATTGAGAGATGGAAATATTTAAAAGGCGCAAAAAAAGTTGAGCGAAGGTCAAAAAGTGGTCATTCTTATTTCTATTCGGAAGGGGCTATGTCATTTCCTGATAACTTAGAAGAGCCGGCAAGAACCATGTTAACGAGTGAGGGTACATTAAATAGATCTTCACATATCATATACGATGAGAGGATAAAAAAGTACAGGATTTTATCACCTGTAGAATGCGAATTAATACAGATGTTTCCTATTAACTGGACTAATACGATGCCGAATAGGAAAAGATATTTTATGATGGGGAATGCGTTAGTTACAGGAATAGTGTCAAGACTAGAACCAAGGTTAAAAGAAATTATTATAAAGGAACCTGAACAAATCGACAGTTATTTATAAATATAAAATATTTACAGTGGTTTTAGATATATGGAGGATATACAACAATGTTTTAAATGGTTTTATATTGAGTTATAAATACACATGATAGGAATTTAAAATAGATTTAGATTCTGTAAGCATGAAAATGTTTAGAACAGGACTTTTGAGAATGGTTGATATATAACTCATGTGACTATAAGAAATATTCGTTATCTGTTAAGAATATCACAAAATTTCAAGATAGTATTTCACCTAATCTAAAATTGTTTGTTACGACGTACAATGATGCTATTGCTCTGTCTGTAGAACTTATACAAAAGATATATGCTGATGCTATTCCTCAAGCCTTACTTCCCAATATTAAAAATAATTTATTTCCTTATGGAAGATTATCTAAAATACTAGGTAAACAATTTTCATATATCACCAATTACTTTAAATACGTAAAAAAATACTAAAATTTGGATAGAATCTACTGAAAATTGGGGTAAATATGGGTGGATGAAATCGCTGAACTGAAACGTGAAGGAAAGCTTGAAGAAGCCTTAGAAATAGCTAAAGGTTGTATGAAATCTATGGTACAAGTAGCCTTGTCCAATAGTGATAATGCTATGGAGTACTATGTGATTCAAGTGGCTATAATTCAACATAAGCTCAAAGCTTATGAAGAAGAAGTACAAACGATACAAAAGTGGCTGGACTATGATATTAAACCTTACCGCAGTGATTATCGCATTTCTTTACACAAACGTCTTGCTAAGGCTAGAGAACTTGTCGCTAAAACTAAAGGTATGGATTCTAAGCTTTATAATGATAGTTGGAGAAATCTAATTGAAGTAGAGCAAAAGGAAAAGGAGCAGAACCCTAAACTAGCTAGAGTATCCACAGGGAAAACAGTCATGCGCGTGTATTTCAACCATTCTAAAAGTAAAAAATCAAATAAGCCCCGTTTTATACCATTGGCTGAAGAATTAGCTTCGCCTAGCTTTGTGGCTGTTGACTTTGAGACTGCTAATACGCAGAGGGTTTCAGCTTGCCAAATTGCACTTGTAAAAGTTGAAAATGGGCGAGTTATTGATAAGTATACGACCCTCATTAAACCTCCAGAAGAATACTCTTACTTCGAATTTACTTACTTGCATGGAATAGATTTTGAAGATACACGGCAGGCTCCTTATTGGGAGGAAATAGCGTATAAAGTGCAAGAGTTTGTGGGAGATCTGCCTGTATATGCTCATAACGCTTCTTTTGATTCTGCTGTATGGCGTCATCTTGATGAGTATTATGGCACTGAGACTTTGCCTAAGAAATTCTACTGCACATACTACACTGCTCGTAGAATGATACCTGGCCTTGCAAATTATAAACTTCCAACTGTAGTAAAAGTGTGTGCTCCGGATTATCATCTCGAACATCATAGGGCTGACTCTGATGCTTATGCTTGTGCTTTGATTGTTTACTCACTACAGCAGAGCTTATAAGGTTTATCGTAGTCTAAAACCAATACGACAAGTTGCTTAACTAAGTATAAACTGCAGATATAATTCAAAATCTGTTTCGGGAATATGGGTCGACTGTACCTAATTTTATACCCACATGTTGCACACTTACTTTGCCACTTTCTTGTTTAGAATTAGGTATAAAGTACTTAAATTTTAGGTGATTTTAAGCACACTACCGGCAAAAAATTATTATAAAAATAGTTATATAAATGTTGAAAAAGTTATCAAAATGAAAGTATTTAAAAGCTGTTTTATTTGTGTGAATATGTAGTTTATATTTTAAAATGTTTGCTTTTGTAAGGAAAACAACTTTGTGGTTCAAAACAATGTAAAAGTACTACAAGAAAAGCATTTTAAAAATGATATGTAAATGAAATATTTACGGGTTTTGAAACTTAAAAACTCCTTTATTATTTTGAATGAGAAGTATTTTTGAAGAAATCTGAAGTTTGTAAAGATACTTAAAAGTACTTACCATTAATTGATGTAACAGTTCAAAGTATTCAGTGCAGAATACCTATAAGAATAAACTACTGTAGCGTCTGAATATCGATACTTTTATACGAATATATAAAGTACCTGTCGATTATTCAAATAAAAGGGAGAGCTCATGTTTAACATGGAAGTTAATTATGAAGAAATTGGTGACTTAGCTGTTGAAAGAGCTATGAAATGGCTTGAGCGTTCAAGTGCTTATCCTGATGACCGTGTTGCTGAACTTTTATCCAGAGTTTTAAAAAGTCCAAACGGGCTAGAGTTTACTGTTGATTTTGTTGACCGTGTTATTCGCCCTGAGGATTTAAAGGTAGCAGCTGATAGTATTGCTCGTCTTTCAAAAGAACCTAACGATTTCCTTCCTCCCTATTTGCGAATTCCTTTGTTGCTTGGCGGGAGATTAGCTCCAATTGTTCCGAGTATTTCTGTTCCTGTTGCTAGGAAAATGTTTCGTTCACTATTAGGTGACCTCGTATTAGACGCGCATGGCAATAACCTAACGAAAGCTATTGCTAAGTTGAAATCACAGGGTGCTAGACTGAATATGAACTTACTAGGTGAAGCTGTTTTGGGTGAAAAAGAAGCTTCAAAACGCCTAAAAGATACTATGAGATTGCTTGAACGTGATGATGTTGAGTATGTTTCCATTAAAGTTTCAGCAGTTATTGGTCCGCATAATAAGTGGGCATATAGTAATGCCGTAGAATACGCAACTAATGCTCTTTTACCTTTGTATGAACGCGCTAATTCTTATGAAACTAAAAAGTTTATCAATTTAGATATGGAAGAATATAACGATCTTCACTTAACTATTGATGTGTTCAAGCGTATTCTTTCTCGTCCTGAATTTTTGAACTTAAGTGCTGGAATTGTTTTACAAGCCTATCTGCCTGACGCTTTAGACGCTATGAAAGATTTGCAAGCATGGGCTAGTGAGAGGGTTTCACGTGGTGGAGCTCCGATCAAAGTTCGTGTTGTAAAGGGCGCTAATTTATCTATGGAACGAGTCGACGCTATAATTCATGGTTGGGAACTTGTTACGCAACCTGACAAGGAAAGCACTGATGCTAATTATATACGTGTGTTAGATTGGGCTTTGAGACCAGAACACACTAAAAATGTGCGTATTGGTGTCGCAGGTATGAATTTGTTTACTGTCGCTTTTGCTTATGAATTAGCTAAGAAACGAGGAGTTTTCCAAACTGGCGGAGTAGAGTTTGAAATGCTTGCAGGAATGGCATCAACTCAAGCTAAGGCCATAAAAGAAGACGTTGGCTCCGTATTGTTTTACGTTCCTGTTGTAAATCCTAAAGAATACGATGTGGCTATTGCTTACCTTGTTAGAAGACTAGAGGAAAATGCCTCATCAGCAAACTTTATGTCATCTTTGTTTGAACTTAACTCAAATGAAACAGTTTTAAATAGGGAAAAGCAGCGTTTCCATAAAGCTTTGAGTAAGGCTTTTGAAATTCCAACCACTGCTCGTAGACAACAAAATCGTTTGACTGAAACAGAAGAAGAACTCACAGAACTTATGACTGACGAAAATGGACAGTGGACTTTCAATAACACTCCTGATTCAGATCCATCTTTGTCAGCTAATGTGAAGTGGGCTGACGGTATTACTTCACGAATGAAAGACTCAAAGCTAGGTATTAGTGAAATCGAAGCTTGCCGTGTTGAAGATAGCCAAGTTTTATCTGATATTGTTTCAAAGGTTGCTAAGGCTGGTGAAAAATGGGCTGGCAGAAGCGTCGAGGAGCGTTCAGACATTTTACATAAGCTTGGTGTTGCTTTGAGTTTGAATCGTGGGAAGCTAATTGAAGTTGCTGGCTGTGAGGCTGGTAAAACTGTTGAACAGGCTGATATTGAAGTTTCTGAAGCTGTGGATTTTGCCCACTATTACGCTGAACAAGCTAAAGAACTTGATAAATTAGATGGAGCAGTCTTTGTTCCATCAAAAGTTGTTGCCGTTATTACTCCGTGGAACTTCCCTATAGCTATACCTCTTGGAGGAATTGTTGCTGCACTAGCTAGTGGTTCAGGTGTTATATTCAAACCAGCTCCTCAGTCATCTCGTGTTGGTGCTGTTTTGGCTGAGATTTTATGGGAAGCTGGAATCGACCGTGATCTTGTTCAATTAATTGATATTTCTGAGGGAGATTTGGGTCGTGAACTCATTGAAAATCCGCTTGTTGATAGGGTAGTACTAACTGGTGGTATTGAAACTGCTCGCTTGTTCAAAACTTGGCGTCCAGATTTAGGGTTGCTTGCTGAAACGTCTGGTAAGGACTCAATTATAGTCACTCCTCAAGCAGACATTGACTTGGCTGTAAAAGACGTGGTCTACTCTGCCTTTGGACACGCTGGTCAAAAATGCTCAGCTTGTTCTACCGTTATTTTAGTAGGATCTGTTGGAACTTCTAAGCGTTTCCATGACCAGCTTTTAGACGCCGTTAGGTCTCTTAAAGTTGGTTATCCTTGGGATAGTGATACTCAGATGGGGCCACTTGTATCTAAGGCTTCAGGTAAGCTATTACACGCTCTAACCAGTGTGGAAAATGGTCAGCATTGGGCTTTGGCTCCTCATCAGTTAGATGACTCAGGTAAGTTGTGGTCTCCTGGTGTTAGAGCGGGCGTAGTAGAGGGTAGTCAATATCATTTGACTGAGTATTTTGGTCCTATATTGGGTGTAATGCGTGTAGACACTTTGGAGGAAGCAGTAAAGCTGCAAAATGCTACTCAGTTTGGTTTGACTGCTGGTTTACATTCGTTAGATTCGCAAGAGATTAACTACTGGCTGGAAAACGTTCAGGCAGGTAATATTTACATCAATCGTGGTATCACTGGAGCTATTGTTCAACGTCAACCTTTTGGTGGTTGGAAACGCTCATGTGTTGGTAATGGAACTAAAGCGGGTGGGCCGTCATATCTGTTTGCTTTGGGTAGCTTTGAACGTGATTACAATACTTTACTTGACGAAAAAACCAACAAACTAATTAGTAGTTATGATGGGGAAGGAAAATATACGAGCTCTTCAGTGATTGCTTCTGCTATGGCTGTTGCTGAGGAATTGACTGAGGGAACCAAGTATGCAAAAGCTTTAATATCTTCTTCTGATAGCTATGCTCGTAAAGAGTTTTTTATAGGTCATGATCCTTCTAACTTACAGATTGAAAGAAACATTTTACGTTATCTTCCTATGGATGTTCTGATTCGTTTGTCTAAAGGGCAAGCACAGTGGCAATTGCTGGCTGTGGCTGCTACAGCACTAAATTTAGGAGCTAAGATTAGTGTTTCTGTTGAAGATAATCTTGAAGTTAGTATACGAAAATTCCTTATTTCTCATGGTGTTGAAGTTATACAACATAGTGAAGAAGATTTTTATAAGTGGCTTACATTTTGGAGTTCTAAGGCAGGCTTTGATGCTCGCATACGCCTAATTGGTGGAGATATCGAAACACTGTGTAAAGAAATTCCTAATGAAAATATTACAGATGTAGCAATATGGCATGGCGAGGTTACTTTCAACGGTAGAATTGAGTCATTACCATTTGTCCATGAGCAAGCAGTATCTATTACAAATCACAGGTTCGGTAATCCTACACCTTTGAGTAGTCAAATAAATTTGTGATTTAGAATTTTTATGAAAAGGGTGAACATCTTACACCCTTTTTATAGTTAATGAATAAAAAATCTTAACTGTTAAGGCTCTCTTAATTTAGTAAATATTTGATATTGATAATTTGAATAACGTTTATATTTTATAAGTTTTATAGTTTTTGTTTTCACTAAATGCTAGTTATTTCTTTATCATAAAGTAATAAAAATACGGAATTTTATTAGATAATTTTTGTTACCTTCAAGGTAAAAAATAGAATTATGTTTATATTTATTAAAAATCTATAACATAGATAAAAGCTTTTGTGCTCTACTTATTTCTTGAAAAACAGGGGAAAAGTACCAGTTTTACTGTGACATTTTAGAGTATTTTTATTCTTATAAAATGGTAAATACTTCTATATTTCGGGCGTTTTTTAGTATTTCGGGCTTTGTTTGTTTGCTTTTTATACACCATCTAGTCATATTGGATAAATTAACAAAATTTAATTATTTGTTTTCTGGAACATTTTTATATTGTGCGTGTCTTGTTGAAAAAACAGGGTTTTTGGAAAGAAAAAAATGTAACGAAAATATTAAGATTTATAACAGTAGTATTAAGTTTGCTTCTCTAAAAAACGACACGAAATAATATCAAGCTAGAATTTACTTCATCATTCTTAGGGGAAGAATGAGTGCATGCAAAAAATATAAAGTTATATGTGAACTTAATACATTTAATAAAATTGATATTTTTCATTTATTACAGACTCTGAACACTCTTTTAGCTTAGGAGAAGTGTTTAAAAATAGAAGAAAGTAGAGGGAAACAGATGAGTTTTATGAAAATTACAAAGAAAATAGTAACTAATGCAAAAATAACTTTATACAAAAAATTATATCTAGCTAGCAAAACTTATCCTACATACAAAAAAGTAAGTTTTAACATAAATTTTCTATCCTATAAGTTTCACATTTCTAAAATCTATGCTGATTTCCTAGAAAATATAGAGATAAAACATGTATTCAACATAAACGAGAATAAGTACTTAGCAAATATAAAGTAGCTATAAAAACTTTCTAAGAAAAAATCTATATGGTTACTGAAAGTTTATACAACTTAAAAGGTAGAAGTTACTTCATAAAAATCAGCAACAAAATCCCTGAATACTATTTTCTTCACGTGAGAATAAAACCAATCAAAATTTTATAAGTCAATTGGTAATTATTTGATGTCTAATCAATTCGAAATATAAAAGAAAGGAGAGTTAATTGGACAGTAAGCAGAAACTGACAAAAAGTTTCAAAAATAAAATAGCTTGTGTAACTTTATTCACTGCTTTAGTATCATCACAATTTATATACTTACCAAATTCATACGCAGTAAAGAACTTAGATGACGACAACTATGCGACTAATGAAGAAATACAAAAAGCAAAATTTGATGCAAAACCAGTAAACGAGAATATAGATCAAAAAATTTCCAAGGTTCAAAATATGTTTTACGCACAAGGGGAAGCTTCTAAACTAACTGAAGAAAATCCAATGCTCAAAACAACAAATTTACCGGGCTGGGAAATAATACCTGACAAAAACGGAAATAAAGAAGTAGTAGTATTTTACGACATATTGAAAGCAAAGACTGCTGCAAAAGCTTCAGATGGATTAGTTACAGGAAATGCTCCGCTTGGAGGATTCTATGAACAAGCTAGTAATGGGCGTTGCTTACCGTGGCTTACGGCATATCATAAATCTAAAGAAGCTAGACCTGGATATATGCAAATTACACATCACCCTGAAGTAAGATTGCTCTATATTGGTGCAGGACAAGGAATATCGCAGACGTTTGATGTAGTTGCTGGACAGCACTTTGCTGCTGAAAGTATAGCAATTAGACCAGATTCAAACGGGCCAAGTAATGTGAGAATAAAATTTTATAATGCTCAAACGGGAGATGAAATTACAAATTATGGCGTAGGTAGTAATAATTCAAATAGACATTATCCAGCTAGTTGGGGAACTGTTGGATCGCGTCTAGAAAAAGTTCCTGAGGGAATCTCACAAATTAAAGTTGTGGTTTCAGCTGAAGGAACTCCACTTATTCTGGGACCAATAGATGTACGTGGTGGTGCAAACCTAAAAATCTATAAAGACATACTTGAAAGCGAAAAAACAGCTAATCCTGTACTAAAACACGAAAATGATAAAAGTTATAACTCAGGAAAAGCAATTCGTGAGGGCGACATATCAACTATAGCTCTAGAAGTCAAAAATGTTGGACAGGGAATAACTCAGGGAAGTATCACAATAAACGATAAGATTCCTGAGGGGTTCGAGTTTGTTGAAGGCTCTGTAAAAGTTTATGATGGCTTGGGAAACGATATATCTGAATACGCCTCACTTAAAAAATATTTCTTTGAAATAGATAAAGAAAACGGCACAATAACAATAAGACCTGCAACAAATGACGCTCGTTCAGGTTTATATTCTATGAGAGAACATGGTGAATTCTTTGGTATGGGATTCGAGGGTTACAACTCAGAAAAGGGAAAAACCGCAAAATCTAGCCATGCATTAAAAGTAACTTATAAAATAAAGTCTACTTTTAACAAAGATACAATTGGTAAAGATGAAAACGGTAAGCCGACAGATATAAAAAGTATATTTACCCAAGCTTCAGTTAGTTTTTCTAACCTCTGGGAAGGAAAATCTGTAAGAACTAATTATGCTCCAGTGATAAAAGCAGCAATAGGCACAAATACGCCACCTGTCATAGATAATAAGGCAAAAACAGTAACGATTGATCCTAGATCTAAAGATAGTAAAGATTTACTGGAAAAAGTAACTGCCCAAAATAACGTTACTACAACTGACTATGAAGATGACATTAGAAAATATGCGACAGAAAAAACGATAGTTTCTATAAAAGATTCTGATGATAAAAATATTGCTGACTTAGAATCTATTCTTGATAATGCTGGAAAATATACTATCACTTATCAAGGTAAAGACGCTGATGGAAACTTATCTAATACGGTTACAACAACTGTAACTGTTATAGATGTGCCACCTTTAGCTCCACTTGTAGGTAGCGTGAACACTGCTGGTAAAGAAGTTCCTATAACTATTCCAAGTGATAAAGACTTATCTTCTATCGAAATTACTCTCTCTGGTAAGAAAGAAAAAATTGTAGTTACTAAAGACAAAGATGGTGATTGGAAACTTGATGGTAAAACTATAAAAGTTGAAAACAATGTTTTATTACTACCACTTCCTAGTGATGTTAAATTGGTAGAAGGTAATGACAAAATTACTGCTATTGCTAAGGATAAAGCTGGTAACTCTTCACCAGAAGGTAAGGGAAATGTAACTAATAATCCTCCACAAATTACAGTTACTAATAAAGCAGATGTTGAAAAACTAAGTACTGTAGATTTACTAAAGGATATAGTAGTCTCCGATAATGAAGATGATAGTTATATTGACGATAACAAAGTAACTTCTCGTAAATACGAGGTTACTTTACCAGACGGGGTAGTCAAAACAATAACTGAAAAAGAACTACGAGCTTTTACTCCTTTAAATACAGGTATTTATAAAATCAAAGTTGTTGCCACAGATAGTGACGGCAAAGTGGCTGAAGACACATTTACGGTCAGAGTTAAAGAAACACTTCCAACAGTGATCCCAATAGCTCCAGTTATTGATGAAATTGACACAGTTTCAAAAGTAATCCCTATTAGTGTTTCAACTGATAATCCTAAAAAACTTGAGGTAGCAGTTACTGGTAAGGATGAAAAAGGGAATCCTAAAGTTGAAAAGATAATATTGATTGCTAATGAAGAAAACGGGAAATATAAGTGGAAAGATAGTAAAGGAAGGGAAATTAAAGTTGAAAATAATAAGATTTTAGTACCAGTTCCTCCGCTATTTGTATTAGAAAAAGGAAAAGATAAGATACTTGCTGTTGTTACAGATACGAAAGATACTTCTTCTCCTCAAGGTAAAGGCAAAGTGAATAACACTTCTCCTAAGATTCATGTAGAAAGTAAAGGTAATCTTACCAAGGGAGAAAGCGTTAATTTATTGGATAAATTAGTAGTGTCTGACAAAGAAGATGATACGGATACTTCTGATAAGAAAAATACAAGTATTACATATAGACTTACATCACCTGACGGTAGTGTAAAAGTAGTTACTGAAACTGAGTTACTATCATTTACCCCTGATGTTATAGGAACTTATTCAGTCGAAATTACTGCTATAGATAGTGATGGTGATGATGCTGTTGCTTCTTTCACGTTTAATGTGCAAGAAAAACAGCTACCCCTAAATCCTAAGGATAATATTGTTGTGAATCCAAAGGATAAGCATAATGAAAAAACTAGTAAAGTAACTTTAAAAGCTATGGCTAACACCGGTTTAAATAGCAATCTTGTTGGTTATGTTGGAGTTACTATGATAATCGGTTTTGCGTTATTGCTAGTTGGGGTTAAGAATAAAAATAATAGATATTAGAGCTAGGCTAAGTTGTTAAAAGTAACCTAACTCTAATACTAAAGTTACATAATATATCCACAGATACATTAGTAACTAGAATGGTATGTTCTTAATGTATTAGAATAACATGTTTTTAAAATGAGTGTCATGTTATGGAAATATTGGTAACTTGGAGGGCTTTGTGCTTTTGTGTGCAAAGCCCTCTTTTTACACTCTTGTTCTTCCTACATGGAGGGTGTTTTCCGCTTACTTTATATTTATTTCCGCTTACTTTTTATCACTTAACTTTCTTTCTTAGTCTATAGCTGTCTGTCTATTTATTAGAATTTAGTTACCTAGCTATTTATTTATCTAGATCTAGCTTGTTTTTCTGTCTGTATATCTGTTTGCTTATCTACCTGAGTATTTTCCTCTTCCTTTTTAAGAATTTTCTCCTCTGCTTACTTCTTAGTCTTTACTTACTTTTTAGTTAGTTTTTGTGTAACTTTTTCCACATAGATAATGGAATTATTAAAAAACTGTAAGCATTTAATAAACTTTTATTATTCGTAGAGTTTTAGTTGAGCTAACTAATTTAATACGAAATATATTTAAAGCTAAGAAAAATATAAATAAGTTAAAGCATGTAAAAGTTTCGAAGTCTTTATTTTCAAAAGTTATATTAAGTCATATTTGCTTATGTAGAATAGTTCCAAAGTTTAGAAGATAGTAGCCTAATACCTCAAAGTAATATCTAGTGATAATGCTTTGAGGAACTTATTTGAGAAGAGGGTAGTGTTGTGAAGGTATTGAGGCGTTTGGTGGTGTTTGTTTTTGTTGTTGATTGTTTGGTTTTGTTTTGTTTTTTGTTTTATGGTTTAGTTTGGTTTAATTTGTTGTCTAATTCTGTTTATTATGCGAAGCATACTCCTCATAGACTGGGGGTTGAGCCTGTTTTGATGATGTTGGCTGAGAATTTGGATTGGGTTTCTACCCCAGATAATATAAAAGGGATAAAGTACGATTTTGATGGTCTACCCGCAGTTTTAATGTTTGATGAAACTGATAGACAGGTAGGATTTTTTACAACTTCAAATATTTTTGATGAACGTGGGTATACATTTGATAACGAAAAGTTATCGTTTGAATTTGATCATAATTTTAATATTGTGAAAGTATATGATAATACGAAAGCTGTAGAAGAAATTTCTAAGGAGGGTATTAATGAGGTAGAGGTTAAAAAGCATCTATATAAATTGTTAAGACCTCTAATTAACCGTCAGAGTAAGCCGCTTGTTAATCTTCAGTGGCTTTTTGATTATGTGTATAGGGATGAGTTTAACTAGCTCAACTTAAATCTAACCTTACTAAAACGTGAGGTAGAAACAATATAAAATTGAGCTGAAGCGATATAAAAACAAACCTAAAATCTAGGATAAAACCACACTAAAACTTAAACAACCTACCTTTCCATATATCTACACTTATGATTAAAATTGTTTTTGAAGAGTAAAGCGTAATTATAACTTTTCCTATGCTAAGGGAATACTTTTATTGCTATACAGAAATATTTGCTAACGTATTCTTCATGCTATATAGATAATCGCTCATTTTACTAGTCTTTGGGGAAGAACAAATGGAAATTCAAGACAACGATGTGATACTGTTTCTGGGCGACAGCATAATGGATGTGCAAAGAGATAATACTAACCCTAAGGATATTGGAACAGGATTTCCTAAAATAGTTACTGATAACTTGATACGCTTATTTCCGGATAAAAACTTAAAGTTCTATAACTGCTCAGTAGGTGGGCAAACAGTCAAAGAGACAAATGACAGAATCAGCCGTACTATGAAAGATTTAGAATATAAGCCTACTATAGTAATATTGCTCATCGGTATAAATGATGTTTGGAATAACCAATACGATTCTTCTTTTGGTAGTTTGCAAGAACAGACTAGATTTTCGAAGGAATATGCGAAACTTCTAGAAACTATTTGTCAATATACTAATAGGATAGTAATTCTTGAGCCGTACGTTTTACCTTATCCTCCTAAACGCAAAAAATGGCGAGTAGATTTAGATTCAAAGATACAAATAATTAAAACTTTATCTGAAAGAAACGACTACGAATATATTGCTTTGGATTCCATATTCAACACTATAGCTGATGAAAGTAACGCCGTTAAATACACTGGTGAAGATGGTGTACATCCAACTTTGTTAGGGCATAATGTGATAGCTGACTGCCTCATGAAAATTTTTTAGTACGGGTATAAAAATGACAAGTTTCTCGTAGAAAAATCTTACGTAAATTTCTTGTATAAAGTCAGATAATGTAATACAAAACACACAAGTATTATTAGAAAATATGTACTGTTTGTAATATCAGTAAAGTAAAAAACACGTGTTTTGTATATTGTTAAAATTTTATAACTACGACTAAAGTAGTATAGTTATAAGAAGTTTTGAAAATTTATATTACGTAAATATGGAGAAAAATTGAATTCCTTAGTCAACGAAGACAAGAAAGAAATTACTAAACAAGTAGACTGGCTAGTCATGTTAGTGCCACTTGTAATCGTTATAGCTCTATGTGTATTATTTACGGTTTTTCCATCACAATCTAGTTTTTCTTTATCATATATACGTTCATTTTTGAGTGATGACTTAGGAATATACTATGCCATTTTAGGCTTAGGTACTTTTATATGCTCAATTTATATTGCTTTTTCAAGATTCGGGAAAATTATATTAGGTAATAATAAGTTATCAACTTTAGGGAGAAACGACCCAAAAATACCTCGTGAATCTGTTAAAGCTTGCAAGCCTGAATACTCATCTTTTAGATGGGGAGTAATGGTTTTTACTTCTACAATGGCTGCTGATATTGTGTTCTATTCTTTATGTGAGTGGGCTTTATATGCTAATGAAAGTCACATAAAGTCTTTAGGGAACGTACAAACGTGGGCTTCAACATATCCTCTTTTTCACTGGGGCCCTATTGCTTGGAGTTTTTATGTGCTTTTAGCTGTTTCTTTTGGATTCATGTTGCATACCCGTAAAAGAGATAAACAAAAATTCTCTGAAGCTTGCCGTCCAATTCTAGGTAAATATACTGATGGTGTTGCAGGTAAGGTAATCGACTTAGTAGCAATATTTTCACTCATTGCTGGAACTGCAACTACTTTTTCCTTAGCAACCCCGCTACTTTCTTCAGCAGTAAGTAAACTATTCAATCTTAGTCATTCAACCAGTGTAACTATTTTTATTCTACTTTTAATAGCGTTAATATACACTGTAACAGTTTTGATAGGTATGGACGGTATATCTAAACTTGCCACATACTGTAGTTATTTGTTTTTCGTGTTGCTTTTTTATTTCTTATTTTTAGGTGGAGAAACTAGATATATTTTAGAAACAGGGTTATCTTCCCTAGGTAACTTAGTGCAAAACTTCGTTACAATGTCTACGTGGCTAGATCCGTTGCGTGAAACTTCCTTCCCACAAAAGTGGACTTTATATTATTGGGCTTACTGGATGGTTTGGTGTGTTGCCACGCCGTTTTTCATAGGCACAATTAGTCGCGGCAGAAGTATAAAAAAAGTCATTTTAGAAGGATATGCTTGGGGGATTGCTGGCACTTTTACTTCATTTATAATTTTGGGGAACTATGGTTTAGCTCAAGAGTTAAAACATGGTTTGGACGTGTCAGGTACAATAGCTAAAACTAATGACTATTCAAGGGCAATACTAGAAATATTTAACACTTTGCCTTTACCTAATGTTGCGTTGATATTATTGGTAGTTACTATGATTGCTTTCTACTCAACTACCTTTGATGCTTTGACAATGGTTGTGTCTGCTTATTCATACAAGAATTTAGAGTTAGGTAAAACTCCTAGTAAGAAAATGCGTACTTTTTGGTCTATTACTTTTATTCTATTCCCAATTGCCCTTATTTTCTCGGAAAACTCAATGTTTAGCCTGCAGTCAGTGTCCATTATTGCTGCTTTCCCAATAGGTATAGCTATTATTTTGATAATTGCTAGTTTCATAAAAGATGCTAATTTATTTTTAAATGAACAATAATATGGCAAGTCTTTGTAAAAACGTTATAAAAAATTGATGTTATATTTATGTTTTAGTATTATTTGAGGGTACGACTAAGTCCATTTTATGCGTAAATCTAAATACGTACAAAATATAAGGGAATATAATGAGTAAGCCTGACTATGAAAAAAATATAAAAAATAACCAGTATAAAAAATATGTTTTATACTTTACTTCTGTTTTACTAACTACTTCAATTACTTTCCCTACAGCATACGCAAATGATGATATTGTCATTAATTCAGTTGAAAACTCAGCAGTTAATACAACTGAAAGAAATGAAAGTTCCGTACTTGATAATGGTGATGAATTAAAAGATGACAAAAGTGTTACTTCAGAGGAAAGTAATGCTAAAGAAAATGAAAGTAACTCCTCAGATTTACGAGAAGCAAATAGCCATGTAGCTAACACTGATATTGTTACGGTGATTCCACTAGATGATAATGGGGTCAAATTGTCTACAATTGGTGAAAATGTTTCCAGAGTTTTAGTCGTTCGTTCAGATAACACAGCAACCATTGAAACACCAACAGAAGATATAAAATATGTGCCTAAAACAGATAATGTTGACGCTCAAGTAAATGCTGTAAAAACTCATCTACAAGACGTTACTTACGAAGACTTATACGACATTTTAAACCCTCGAGAAAGATTCTTAGATAAAGAAGAGATTAAAAGAAGATTACGTAGAGAACTAGGACAAGAACCTACAGAAGAACAAATAAAAGCTGAGCTGAAAAAGCTTTACTTAAATAAACTAGATTTACGTGCAAGCTTTGAAAAAGTACAAAATGAGTTGGATACAATTCTAAGGGGACTTTTTGAACGTTCACAGGATATAAACACTAGTAGAGTTGTTGCTAATAAAAAACAGATTCTATTAGGCTTAGCTTTTCTTGAGCGCCAATATAAATTTGAATTCAACGGTATTAAAGCTAAAGATTTAATTTTGTACCATCCAGAAGTGTTTGGTACACAAGGCTCGGCAATAGATAGAATAATCCAAATCGGACAGATGGATTATTTGACTACACAGTTAATATCTAATAAAAGAGCATATGACAGAAAGATAAGTGGAATTACTAAGCAACCTAACATTTTGAGCTTTATTACAAAAATGCGTGAAATGTTAGAGCCAAATATAACAGATAACGAGTGGGTAAAGAAACAATCTAAAGCTTATATTCTTGAAGCCGACAGCAACTATGCTGATACTAAGCTTTTTGAAAAAATGAAAAAAGACGATTTTCTTGCTTCACACCTAATTCCATTGTTGACTTTGAGTGAAGATAATCTCTATGCGATAACTACAATGTCAACGGTTACCTTTGGTTTAACAGATACTTATATGCCAGATAGATCACCTGCTAATGTGGCTGCTCTCAAAGAAAAAATGGCTAAAACTGCTAGTGAACAGGAAGCGTTCCTAGAGTTTTGGTATCGCATAAGTGAGACTAAAGACAGATTGCTAGAAGGTCGAAATATTTTGGTAATCGACACTATGCAAAAATATAATCCATCAAATTTGCCAGCTAGCCAATTGTGGTCTCCTGAGACAGGTCCAGACAGTCTTAGCGGTGTGAGAGAATTTATGGCTCAGGTGCCGGGTTATTACAACTCTTACATATTCGTAGATGGACAAGCAAATCCACAAGGTAGATTAGTTAATATGTTCTTAGCTAAATCACTGACCGATAGAGGACAAACAGCTTACACTCACGAAGTTACACATATTTTAGATCAACTTGTATGGTTTAACGGACATGCTCGTAGAGCTGGACAAGGTGTAGAAGTCTTTGCTAGAGGACTATTTGAAGTTGATAATAATACACCTGGAATATCTTCTTATCCTCCAATGTTCAACTTGAACTTGACTTACGAACTAGGTGAAAATCGTGTGCAAAATGCTTCACCGTCAAGGTTTGAAAAAGAATCCGATTTGAAAGAATATGCTCAAGGTCTCATAGACGTTGTTTATACTTTAGATTACGCTGAAGCAAAATCTACTCTTGGAAAATCTACTGAAGATAAAAAACTTTTACTCAATAAACTCGAACTTATTCCTGATAGCGCTAGAGCCAATCAAGTTAAAGACAAATTCTCAAATATTGATGATGCAACTGCTAATAGTTTGAATAGTATAAATGATTTAGTTGACAAGGGCATAGTTAGCGCACGTTTACAGTTCAAAGGTAGCCAAACTACTGGTGAGGCTAAGCCAAATGATTACCATATAGTTCCACTCTTTGAGCCTATATATGCAGGGTTGCAAAACAACGCTGGCTCAGCTGGAGACGTTACTTTCAGACGATACAGCTATGAGTTGTTAGGCGAATACGGATACAAGAATGGTATGGTTGCGTATTTGTCTAACCAGTATCCAAATGATGAGCAAGCTTTAAATGCTATCTTAGATAATAAATATGCTGGAAACTTGGCTGAATTCAAAAAGGATATGTTTAAACGTAGGATTGATAAACTCGATTCTTTAATGGAAAACGATGTATTTACTAACTACGAAGAATTGCAAAGGTTAATGGATGAAGCTGTTCAAACAGATTTGGACAGAATGAAACAAAATATCCGCAATAGTCAACAAAAATTGCTTGGAGTTGGGGCTGTTCGTAATCTAAAGACACGTATTTTACAGTCTTATTTGAATAAAACTAGGGATTTCCGTAGCAGTATTTATAAAGAAGACCCAGTTTTAGGCACAGTTACAGAGGAAGAAGAAGTTGAGATTCCTCTTGAAACTACTAATGCTGAAGATTCTAATTTGTGGGAAGGCGAATCTAGAACTGAAACTGGTACTGCAGGTAGAAAGAAAATAACAAAAACTTGGAACACAGTAGATGGTGCTAAAGTTGGCGAACCTGTTGTGAGTGAGTCTGTTGTTGTGGGTATGGTTCCTAGTGTTGTTTATCGTGGGACTAAGCCTGTTGTTGGTGAGGTTGTTTCTGTTAGTGAGGTTGAGGTTCCTGTTGAGACTACTAGTGTTGATGATCCTTCTTTGTGGGAGGGTGAGTCTAGGACTGTAGTTGGTAGTGTTGGTAGGAAGGTTGTTACTTCTCGTCAGGCTACTTATAAGGGTGTTGCTCAGGGTGATCCTGTTGTGAGTGAGTCTGTTGTTGTGGGTATGGTTCCTAGTGTTGTTTATCGTGGGACTAAGCCTGTTGTTGGTGAGGTTGTTTCTGTTAGTGAGGTTGAGGTTCCTGTTGAGACTACTAGTGTTGATGATCCTTCTTTGTGGGAGGGTGAGTCTAGGACTGTAGTTGGTAGTGTTGGTAGGAAGGTTGTTACTTCTCGTCAGGCTACTTATAAGGGTGTTGCTCAGGGTGATCCTGTTGTGAGTGAGTCTGTTGTTGTGGGTATGGTTCCTAGTGTTGTTTATCGTGGGACTAAGCCTGTTGTTGGTGAGGTTGTTTCTGTTAGTGAGGTTGAGGTTCCTGTTGAGACTACTAGTGTTGATGATCCTTCTTTGTGGGAGGGTGAGTCTAGGACTGTAGTTGGTAGTGTTGGTAGGAAGGTTGTTACTTCTCGTCAGGCTACTTATAAGGGTGTTGCTCAGGGTGATCCTGTTGTGAGTGAGTCTGTTGTTGTGGGTATGGTTCCTAGTGTTGTTTATCGTGGGACTAAGCCTGTTGTTGGTGAGGTTGTTTCTGTTAGTGAGGTTGAGGTTCCTGTTGAGACTACTAGTGTTGATGATCCTTCTTTGTGGGAGGGTGAGTCTAGGACTGTAGTTGGTAGTGTTGGTAGGAAGGTTGTTACTTCTCGTCAGGCTACTTATAAGGGTGTTGCTCAGGGTGATCCTGTTGTGAGTGAGTCTGTTGTTGTGGGTATGGTTCCTAGTGTTGTTTATCGTGGGACTAAGCCTGTTGTTGGTGAGGTTGTTTCTGTTAGTGAGGTTGAGGTTCCTGTTGAGACTACTAGTGTTGATGATCCTTCTTTGTGGGAGGGTGAGTCTAGGACTGTAGTTGGTAGTGTTGGTAGGAAGGTTGTTACTTCTCGTCAGGCTACTTATAAGGGTGTTGCTCAGGGTGATCCTGTCATAACTGAGACAGTTCTCGTGCAGATGAAACCTACAGTTATCTATCGCGGAACTAAGCCAAAGAATAATGCTCCTGATAATATAATAATTCCTCTTCCTGAGCCAAAGCCTATCCCAGAGCCTAAGCCAGAAAATCAACCGGAAAATAAGCCAGAGGATAATACAGAAAATAAGCCAGATAATACTGTTGCTTCAAAGACTGAAGAAAACTCTTCAACTGCTTTGCCAAATGATACGAAACAGAATAAGGTGAAACTTCGCCCTATTGCTGATAAAGATAAAAAACTATCTGAAACTGGTTTTGGATCTGATGGCATAGTCAAATATGGGCCACTGATACTGTTATTAGGCTTAATTGTTAATAGGTTCTCAAAGAATAAAAAAGACGAATAGAACTCAAAAAAGTCACATACTTTTACTATAGGGTATGTGACTTTTTTATAAAAACTTTAGCTTATATAAATGTAGTTTTTCTAAAGAGAATTTACTTAAGTAAAACTATAAAACTTTTCACTTAAAACTACTGTAAAACAAAAATAGCCCCTACAATAGAAGGTACATATTATATTGCTTGGAGGAGAAAAATGTCATCAAATGACTGCTTGAAAAACTTTTGTTATGGGATTCCAAAGGCTGAGCTTCATTTGCATCTTGAGGGTACTCTAGAGCCTGATTTGAAACTAAAGTTAGCTGAACGTAATGGTGTAGATATCGGTCAGAAAACATTTGAAGAAGTAAGTGCAAGCTACAATTTCAACGATTTACCATCATTTTTGGACGTTTATTACACAGGTATGAGTGTTTTGCAGAAAGAAGAAGATTTCTACGAATTAGCATGGGCATACTTGTTGAAAGCTAAGGAACATGGTGTAAAGCACGTTGAAGCATTCTTCGATCCACAAGCTCACACAACACGTGGTATTAGCTTTGAAACAGTCTTGAATGGCTACTATCGTGCTATTTCTAATGCAGGAGAGCTAGGCATTGATGCTAGCTTGATTATGTGTTTCCTACGTGATATGTCAGCAGAATCAGCTGAAGAAACTCTAGAAAAAGCATTACCATACAAAGATAAAATTATTGGTGTTGGTTTGGATTCTGATGAAAAAGGTCATCCTCCTGTAAAATTTGAAAAGGTTTTCAAAAAAGCTAAAGAAGAAGGTTTCCGTTTGACAATGCACTGTGATGTTGATCAGGAAAACTCGATTGAACATATTCGTCAGGTATTAGAAGAAATTGGTGTTGAACGTATCGACCACGGTACCAATATCCTAGAAAATCCAAAGCTAGTTGACTATATCGTTCAGCATGGAATTGGACTTACAAGTTGCCCACTATCAAATAGCTTAGTCTCTGATAGCATGAAGGGTGACAAAGTTAAAGAACTTTTGGCACGCAATGTAAAAATGACTATTAACTCTGATGATCCAGCTTACTTTGGTGGATATGTAGCTAAGAACTTGTATTCAGTAAGTAAGGAATACGGATTCACAAAAGAAGAAATTATTACTTTAGCTAAGAACTCATTTGAAATTTCTTGGATAAGCGATGAACAAAAAGCTCAGCATCTAAAAGAAATTGATGAATTCGCTTCCAAATGTGAATGTAATAAATAGAATCTTATAATATAAAGTGGAGGAAATCTTTATGAATTTCCTCCACTTTACTTATTTAAGTTTTACTTACTTATCTACCTAACTACATAGTTTATACATTTGGATTTTTATTCTCTTTTGGTATTTTCTTTAGTTGTAATCTTAGTAAATGCATTGCTAGTAAGAAAGAAAGAAAATCAGCTACAGGGGTAGCATATAGTATTCCGTCTATTTCTAAGAATTTTGGAAGAATTACCAGTAAAGGTAAAAGTAATAACACTTGTTTTAACAGCGAAAGCATTACACCTATTTTAGGTTTTTGAATAGAGGTAAAGAAAGTGCTAGATGAAATGCTAGCCCCAGCAATGAACGTGAAAAATAGCGTTATCCTCATATATTTACTGCCAAATTCGAAATATCGCTCATCCGCTGTACCAAAAATCGATATTAACTCTTTAGGAAATATTTCAAACACAGCAAATGCTATTACAGAAATGACTAAAGTTATTTTTAGTAAGAGCTTTATTGTCTGATGAACTCGTTCATAGTTTCTAGCGCCATAGTTATAACCAATTATTGGTTGGGCACCTTGAGTAAAACCAATTACTAAAGATATGAAAATAATGTTTATTTTAGAAACAATTCCAGCAATAGCAATTGGTATTTCACTACCGTAAGCAGACAAGGAGCCATAGTGATTTAATAAGTTATTTAGAATAATCTGTATAAAGGTTGCTGAAATTTGGAATATGAATGGTGACATTCCTAGAGCAACAATTGTTTTAATAGCTTTTTTCTTAGGTATGAAATCTTTGAAAGTAAACTTCACATTCTTAAATTTAGGAATAAAGAAAAACAGCATTCCGGTAGCAAAAACTTCGCTAATAACGGTAGCAGTTGCTACAGCTTTCATTCCTAGCCCTAAACCTAAAACAAAAATTGCATTTAATATAGTGTTTAATGTTACACCAAAGAGTATAGAAACCATTGGCATTATAAAATTACCGTCAGCTCTCATCAAAGGAAACAGTGCGATAGCAAACAGTAATAGTGGAAATGAGAGTGAAAGTATTCTTACATACTCTATAGCATAAGGGAGTATTTCATCAGTAGCACCAAAGAACACTAGTAACTGTGGTAAGAAAATATTCAGTAATATGACGAATAAAATACCAAATATTCCGACTAAGCTTATAGCTGTTCCTGCTACTTCTTTAGCTTTTTGAGTATTACCTCTGCCTAGTTCTACACTATAGTTTGTAGCTGAACCTATTCCTGCTAGTAATCCTATTGCTAAACAAATAATTATAAAAGGATGAGAAACATTTGTTGCCGCATTGCCAACGTATCCTACACCATGACCAATAAATATTTGATCCACTATGTTATACATTGAATTTGCGACACTTCCAAGAATGGTAGGCCATGCAAAAGAGAATAAAAGTCTTCTAATAGACTTATAAGCAAGAGGGTTTTTTCGTTGTCCTTTTTCTTCTTCATTATTACTCATTTTATCCCCCTTATCTTGTTCCACGATGATACTACATAGTTTTACTTATGCAAAATGAACATTCTCAGATGATCAAAGTGAATAGCAGAGAAATAAACTTTTAGGTGTATACCTTCGCAGTTATATGAGATTTTTAAGAATATAGATAAAACTATAAAACTAAAAACTCAAATACGATTATACTACTTAGAATTAAAGACAAGAATGTTTTCAAAGTAAATAAAAATATGTGAGAACTATTTGGATAGTTCTCACATATAAAATATAAGGATAATGTGTGATTTTTCGGTGAGTTTTTTATTCTTATATATCGCCTCTTTCTTCTAAATATTTAGCTACTGCTACCATATCTTTATCGCCTCGACCTGAAACGTTTATTATTACAATCTTGTCTTTGCTCATTTCAGGTATACGTTTTACAGCTTCTGCTATAGCGTGAGAGCTTTCTATAGCTGGAATTATACCTTCAGTCTTAGCCAATAGTAACAAAGCATTTACAGCTTCATCATCAGTTACCGCAACGTACTCAGCCCTATTGCTGTCCTTTAAGAAAGAGTGTTCAGGTCCAACACCTGGATAGTCTAGTCCCGGAGAGATAGAGTAAACAGGTAGCGGTGTTACGCCGTCTTCTTTGAACAAACCGTATGTTTTCATACCATCTATGACGCCCACAGTACCTTTAGTCATTGTAGCTGCATGTAGATCAGTATCTACACCTTTACCAGCTGCTTCTACACCCAATAAAGCTACTTCTTCATCAGCTATATATTCAGCAAAAGCTCCGATAGCGTTTGAACCTCCACCTACACAAGCAATTACTAAGTCTGGAAGCCTGCCTTCTTTTTCTAGAATTTGCCTGCGAGATTCGATACTGATGATACGTTGGAAGTCTTTTACTATGATTGGGTAAGGATGAGGTCCTACGGCTGAACCAAGTACATAGAAAGTATCGTCTACGTTAGTAATCCAAGCACCAAAAGCAGCATTTACAGCATCCTTTAGTGTACGTGTACCATCTTCAACAGCGTGTACTGTAGCTCCCAGCATTTCCATACGAAATACATTTAGCTTTTGGCGTTCCACGTCTTCAGCACCCATGTAGATATCGCATTTCATGTTGAACTTTGCTGCTGCTGCGGCAGTTGCTACTCCGTGTTGTCCAGCTCCAGTTTCAGCAATTACTTTTTGCTTTCCCATGCGCTTAGCTAGAAGTATTTGTCCTAGAACATTGTTTAGCTTGTGAGCTCCCAAGTGATTTAAGTCTTCTCGCTTTAGATATACTTTTGCGCCACCTAGATAGTTGGTAAGAGATTCAGCAAAATATAGGGGAGTTTCTCGACCAGAGTAGTCTTTTAGATAGCCATAGAATTCTTGAATAAACTCGGGGTCTTTTGAATACTTATTATAAGCAGTTTCCAACTCATCAAGTGCTTTTTGAATATTTTCAGGAACGTAACTACCACCAAAGTCTCCAAAGAAACCGTTTTCTATTTTTTCTACGAAAGTCATTTTTTTCTCCTAGATAAGCTATTGTTTATATTTCATATTAGTTTGGATGGATGTTTAGATTTGATTTTGGCTTATCTAAAAAGAAACGCACAGCCATTTTGTTGACTATGCGACTATGTATAACTTTTGATTTTATTTTTATCTGTAAATATTAAGTTTTATTGCCGACATAGATACTTTCTAGAAAGCCCTTAGTTGTATCTACGCCGAAAAGAGCATACACACAACTGCTAACTACGCCAGCTACGCCAACTTTCAAATTTGTGTGTGTACATTGTTCTTCCTTAGATAATAAAAAGGTTTTCCACAATGGTATAAAAAATTTTTTATTTTAGCAATTACTTTTTAAAAAAATTTTAATAATTTGGCAAAGGACAAAGGACATAAAGAATTGATTTCCTGACAAAAAACTCCAAATAATAAAGTTTTTATGTATGAAAATAAAATATTTGTATACATGAGAAAATGTTCATATTTTAGAGTAAAACTCAATATTTGTCCGTGAAATTTGTTTTACGAATACTGACAAAAACAGCATAGGCAAGTAATAAAACACCCGTATAGAAAAATGAATTTAAAATTTAAGGAGTTTTGCTTATATTAGATAAATAAAAAGTTCCCCAACATAAAGCTGAGGAACTTTCTCATATATAATACGCTCATGTATAAAACCATTAGTAACTATGGCTTTTCAAGTAAGCCTATTGAGCATATTTTTCTACTATCAATAATAAATCCTGCTACTACTCGTAACACTTATATGAAAAGTGACTTTAGAAACGTACCTGTTTAGTTGTAAATTATTTGTGTAACTTGAACGCAACATTAGACTATGGTACTTCAAAATTACAGTCGCAATTATTTATTTTCTGTTGAAACTAATAAATGCTTGTACTAAACATATAATTCCAAGTAGGCTTGTAAATCCTAGTAACAAGTAGCTAAATGGAATGTATATCAAATGAGCGAGTAATATGTATGCTCCCATTAGTATTAACAGTAAGCCAAGTATTATTGATCCAACCAGAGGAGAGTTGTTAGGTTTTTCTTGTACAACATGTGGTTGCTGTGCGCTATCTTGGGCGTTCAATTCCTCATATGTTTGGTTATTGAATACTTGTGTTTTACTCTCTTTACTCTCATTAGTATCTTGTCCGAAAACTTGAGTTATGGGTTGTGTTTGCTCGTTTGATATATCAGCATTTGGGGCAGGGAAAACACGTGTCTTATACTCAGGTTTTATGGTTTCAGTTACTTCAAAATCTCTATCGATTTTCTTAGTGTTCTCATCCATAATATTTCCTTTATTATCAAGTCTTTTTATACTTACTGGTTGCTAGTTCATTATTTTCGTTACTAGGTTTTACTACTTTTTGGCTTAGCTTAATCTACATCATAGTAATCATCGTAGTAATCGTCATATCTATCATCCCAGTCATTTACATCATTCCAGTCTTCGGTTTCATCCCAGTCATTTTCGTCGTATTTGTTGATATTTTTAGGAATGTTGTACACATAACCAGGTGACTTATAAATTTTGTTGAAGAGTCTGGCTGGGCTTACAGAGTAAGTGTGATTATTATTATCTAAACTACTGTAAATATTGCTAAATTTAGTTATTATTCCATCAAAAGTATTATTCCTTAGCTCTAAGTTATTAGCTGTTATTTGGCTATAAGATTCTTTATTAGGAATATTGGCTGGAATTTCCTGAGTTAGTTTTCCTTTTTCATAAGCAAATAGTTGTTTATAAGCAATACCATTTGGCTTAGAAGAATCCTTTTGTGTATATCCGTACCAATGATTTGGCAAATCTACTACGTCAACTTCAGCAAAATTCGAGTTCATGTTTACGACGTACTTTTTATTAGCATCATCGTAATCAGCAGTTTTAATTTTGTTAGTTGTTTGGATATGCTTGTCAGAATAATCAGATAAATCTTTTATAGCTTTAGATAGTGATATGAAAGTCATGTAATTAGCGTTTATAGCTGCTCCGTTGTAATCATAAAAACCTAGATTATCAAGGGAAACTTTAGAATCATCTGTAACTTCTGTTGCATTATTTTGTGGAAGTGAGGATGTATTTGTCCAGTTATTTTGGGAACGTTTTAGCCATTGTCTATTGGAAAACACATTTGCTTTTAATGTAGAACCGTTGAAATTTACTTTTACAGGTTTATTATTAGCAACAATAACTACTTTGCTTGCAAAAGAACTGCTTGACTGCTCTATAACTACTTCGCCTTTAGAATTAGGAGTAGAGCTAGCATACTTATCTAAATTTATAACTTCAGTTTTACGATTCAATATCGAATCTATATGGTAATCATCGTCATGAGTAGCACTATGGAAAGGAACTGTGTGCACAAAGCTAGTTACCGCCGTAGTCGGTGCGCTGATAAATATAGTTGATAATATTGCTATGATTACAAGAGTTGTTGCTTTCTTTCCTTTTATGCCTGCAATAAGTATGCTTATGCCAAAAATAATAGCTATTACGGCACTTGCCACAATAGTAGGTGTGAAAATTGTTCGTGTCACCAAACCATATAATATTGCAAATGAAATGACTAAGAAAATTAGTCCTAGAACAGCTAAAGTATATGATGATGATACCCTATCATGCGTTTGAGTGATTTTTGTTTCTCTGTTAGGTGACTTACTAAAAGGAGAATCACTACCACTTGGTGTATTACCATAATTATTGTTGTGATATGTACTACTCATGTTATTTTCATTGTTAGTATATTCGTCACCAGAGTAAGTACTATTCTTAGAAGAAGAACCTTGAACGATTATATGTCCGCCTTTGGTTGCATCTGGTAAAAATAGCCAAAGTATAATATAAATTAGGAATGCGCTACCTAGAGTTATGAACGGAGAAATAGCGAATAACGCTCTGATTATGTATACGTTAATGTCTATACGTTCAGCCAGTCCGGCGCAAACACCACCTAGCCATCTATTGGCTTGACGGTTAATATTAAAGCTTCTTATTTCGTCGAAAAATCTTGACGATCTTGAGGATTCATTATTGTTAGTATTCATGTTTTAATTATCTATGTGATGTAAATAAGAATCTATTAGGGAATACCCCTAATATTCCCTTAGAAAAGGAAAAATGTATTCATCAGGCTTTATCCTAATTTGAATAAACAGCAGAATATAGTTATGAATAGTGAAAATAAAAAAATCAAAAGACCTCCACTGAGAATTTATTCTCGTCATGAAGGAGCACTTTTATTAGGAGTATGTAAGGGTTTAAGTGTTCACTTACAAATTGACATACTATTTGTTAGATTTTTTATGGTAATTACAGCATTTACAGGTGCTGGAATATTTCTATATATATGGTTGCTTATTTTTATTCCTAAAAAGTCTAAAGGTAACGATAGTTTTGTACCTCGGCAAGAAAACTCTATAGTCGAACCCCTCACTCAGAGAAATAACACTAATTCTTTTAATTCTAAATCTGCTGAAGAATTCACTTACGGATTTATTTTACTACTATGTGCACTGAATTATGTATTTGGAATTGACGGTTATGGAATAATTAATAACTTATTAGTTTTATTTATAGGGCTACTGTTAATCTCTTTTGAAAGCTTACAAGCTTATAGACAAGATAATTTTAGTTACAGGATATTTTTTGCTCCTCGTATAATAGTGGGTTTTGCGGTATCTTTTATTGCAATTGTATATTTTATCGCTAGTCAATTTTTAAACTACAATCGCAATTTCTCAATTAATCAAATATTGGAAATAGTATTATTTCTAGTGCTGATAATAGTAGTTCTGATTGTATTATTAGTTCCTATCGTAGTGCTTTTATTTAAATCACTTACTAAAACTCAGTACGAAAACTTTAAAGAAAGAGAAAGAGCAAATATTACTGCGCATTTGCATGATGGTGTATTACAAACATTAGCACTAATACAACAAAACTCTACTAATGCAGAAGAAGTATCCTATCTTGCTAGAACTCAAGAACGTGACTTGAGGGCATGGCTGTACGGACATAGGCCTGAAGAAGGCACTTCAACTTCATCAATTATAAAAGAACAAATTAGTGCTATAGAGGATAATTATCGTAAAAATGTTGAACTAGTAGTAGTAGGAGATACTAACCCCAATGATAAGGCACACAGCTTCATCAGTGCTTTACGTGAAACAACAATAAATGCTTTGCAACACGGACAAATGCCAGTTAGTATTTACGTTGAAATATCCTCTCAAAAGCTTGAATTTTATGTCAGAGACAGAGGTAAAGGATTCATTGTAGAAGACATTCCTCCTACTCGTTTAGGTGTTAGAAACTCAATTTTGAAACGAGTAATAGATAACGGAGGAAAAGTTACAATAAAAAATTCAAATGGTTGTGAGGTAAGTGTGGAAATACCTCTCAAACGAGAATAGAATTATTGTATGAGTGAAAAATTATCGTTGCTAATTGTTGATGACCATCCGCTTATATGCGAAGGACTTGAGTCTTCTTTATCTAAAGTTGAAAACTTCAATGTAGTTGGCAAAGCTCACACTGTTGAGGAAGCAATAGCAAAAGCTCATGATTTGCTACCAGATGTTGTCATTTTAGATGTGCATCTACCGGGTGGTAATGGACTAGGAGCAATCCAAGTAGTAAATGAATGCAACGATATAATGGATAAAGTAAAGTTTCTAGCCTTATCGGTATCTGATTCACCAGTTGATGTAGTTTCTGTTATTAGAGCCGGAGCTAGAGGATATGTTACTAAAACAATCTCAAATGCAGAACTATGTGAAGCAATAGTGAGAGTATCTGCAGGAGATGCTGCTTTTTCTCCAAAACTCGCAGGCTTTGTGCTAGACGCTTTTACTACTAATATGAACAGTAGCAACGAAGTTCCTCAAACTGATGACTCTATAAATACTCTTACAAAACGTGAATACGAAGTTATGCGGTATATCGCTAGAGGATACACTTATAAAGAAACAGCTGCTGAATTATTTATTTCCATGAAAACAGTTGAAAGTCACGTTAGTTCAGTTTTGCGTAAACTTCAATTATCAAACAGAAATGAGTTAATGCACTGGGCAATGTCAAGAAATATTCTATAGTATAGTTTTTACAAGTTACAAAAATATTTCGTACATGTAACTTTATTCTTTAGACTAAGTATTTAGTTATATAATTAATGCCTAGAATATTTTGCGGCAAGGACTCATAATGGATTTACTTCAAGATTTAAATGCTGAACAAAGAAAAGCTGTTTGTTACTCTGGGAAATATTTACTTGTAGTGGCAGGAGCTGGTAGTGGCAAAACTCGAGTACTTACTAGGCGTATTGCTCATATTCTTGAAGAAAAATTACTTTCACCTAATGAGATTTTAGCTATAACATTCACAAATAAAGCTGCAAAAGAAATGCGAGAAAGAGTTGCTGATTTAATAGGTTCTGACTTAGAAAGTATGTGGATATGTACTTTCCACTCTATGTGTGTTCGGATATTACGCATGGAACATTCACTACTTGGAATTAATTCAGCTTTTTCTATATATGACACCATTGACGTCAAAAAGCTTATAAAAAATATATACTTGGCTCAAAATATTTCAACTACTACTTATCCAATAAAAGAGACAATTACACAAATATCTGATTGGAAGAATAACCTCATTGATTCTCAAACCGCTTTGGAAGAAGCTGAAGAAAACGAGTCTAACAAAATAATTGCACAAATATATGTTGAATACCAAAACCAACTAAGAGCAGCATCTGCTTTTGACTTTGATGATTTACTTAGCGAAACAGTCTATCTGTTTAAAAATTTTCCGGAAATAGCTGAAAAATATCACAACCGTTTCAAACATATACTAGTGGATGAATATCAAGATACGAACTATGCTCAATATGTTTTGGTAAAAAGTATTGTAGAGGGGGCTGAAGGCAGTGAAGAAACTAACTCTTATTTGACTGTGGTTGGAGACTCTGATCAATCAATTTATGCTTTCCGTGGTGCGACCATACGAAATATTGAAGAATTTGAACGAGACTTTACTAACGCTGAATGCATACTACTGGAACAAAACTACCGTTCTACAGGAAATATACTACAAGCTGCTAATAGTGTAATTTCACAAAACATAGGTAGACGTGAAAAAAATCTTTGGTCAGCTAATGGCAACGGAGATAAAATTACTATCTATGTGGGAGACAGCGAATATGAGGAATCTTACTACATTAGCCAGCGAATACAAGAACTTTTGCTCGAAGGATATAAAGGTAGCGATATAGCTATTTTCTACCGAACTAACTCCCAATCTGGGCCATTAGAAGCAGAACTAGCTAAGTCAACTATCGCATATACTATAGTTGGTGGAACGAAATTTTACGATCGAAAAGAAATAAAAGATGCTTTAGCATATTTACACTTGATAGCTAATCCTGATGATATAACAAACTTTTTACGTATAGTAAATGAACCAAAACGAGGCATTGGGCCTAAAGCACAAAATACAATAATAGAAGTTGCTAAAGAAAATAAAATAGGCATAGGTGATGTATTAGACTCCTTATTTGGGTATGTTTTAGAAAAATATGAAGGAGTAAAACTAACTAAAGTAGCACAGAAAAATCTATGTGATTTTTGGGAAAGCATCAAAAAATGTAAAAACTTAGATAAAGAAGCGGGAAAGTCAGCACAAATTTTGACTGAAATTCTTGAAAAAACAGACTATTTACCAACGCTTAGGTCTAGTAAAGATGTACAAGATCAAGCACGAGTGGAAAACTTAACTCAGTTTCAAAGTATTATAGAGGAATTTATTAAAGAGTATCCTCAAGCACATCTAACAGATTTCTTAGAAAATGTTTCTTTGATGACTGATTTAGATAATGTTTCACAAGAAAACACGGGTGAAGTCACATTGATGACCGTTCACACTTCTAAAGGACTAGAATTTCCTGTTGTATTCATAACTGGAATGGAAGAAGAAATATTTCCTCATCAGCTTTCCTTTGATGAAGAAGATGGAATTGAAGAAGAACGTCGTTTAGCTTATGTTGCGATTACAAGAGCGAGAGAAAAACTATTTTTAACTAGAGCAAATAGACGAAATATATGGAATACCTATAAACACAACCAGCCTTCACGCTTCCTTGAAGACATACCTGAAAATACTTATGTACTAAAAGACGAACGAACATATAGACACGATGAAGAAAACGGGTACGGTATTTTTTCTAACTCTCAAAGACAAGCAAGATGGAAAGATAACTACGATAGTGACTATAAAGATAAATATGAGTGGAAAAATACACTTACTTTAGAAGACTACACAACCTATAAAATTGGAGAAAAAAGCAATAAAGGTTTTATTGGGAAAATAGGGGTAAAGAAAAACGTAACAGTTCCAGATAAAAATGACGTTAATTCCTTTGGGAATGAAAATAAAACTGTTAAAATTCAAGAGTACGACTTCGAGATAGGTGACAAAGTACGTCATAAAACTTTTGGAGACGGGATAATTACAGGCTTTGAAGAACAAAAAGTCAATTCGACGGTCACTGTCAAATTTAAAAATGGTAGTGTCAAAAAATTACTTTTACGTTTCAAACCCTTAACTAAGATTGAGGAATAATATGGATCTATACGAATATGAAGCCAAAGAGCTTTTTCTCAAACATGGTATAAATACCTTGCCATCTATTATCTGTAAGAATCCTGAAGAAGTATATAATGCTAGTGCAAAATACGACTGTCTAGTAGTAGTAAAAGCCCAAGTAAAAACAGGAGGAAGGGGCAAAGCTGGAGGCGTAAAACTAGCTAAAACCCCGCAAGAAGCCAAAGAGCTTTCAGCTGAAATACTAGGAATGAAAATAAAAGACCACCTTGTAGAACAAGTTATGGTTACCCCAGCTGCAGATATTAAACAGGAGTATTATTTTTCCATGATGGTTGACCGTTCTGCTGGTCAACATATAGCTATTATTAGTGCTGAAGGTGGCGTTGACATTGAAACTCTTGCTAAAACAGATCCTGATAAAATTATAAAACACCATTTTACTAAAGACTTTGATAAGCAAATACCGACGCTAGTTGAAAAAGCGTTCCCTAAAAAAATCTTAGATGACAAAAAAATCATAGAAAAAATTACTCAGACACTTGAAAAACTGCATGAATGCTACGTAAAAGAAGATGCTACTTTAGTTGAAGTAAATCCTTTAGTGCTGACTGATGAAAACGATATTTTGGCTTTAGATGCTAAAGTTACCTTAGATGATAACGCTGGTATTCGACACAGTGAACATGAAAAATATGTGCATATTAAAGCAGAAGATCCTAAAGAACTCGAAGCAAAAAAACTAGGACTAAACTACGTGCATTTACAAGGAGAAGTAGGAATTATTGGTAACGGCGCTGGGCTTGTCATGTCAACTTTGGACGTAGTGCAAGGTCAGGGTGAAAAATTTGGTGGAATAAAACCTGCTAATTTCCTAGACATCGGTGGTGGTGCTAGTAGCCAAACTATGAGTAACAGTTTGAACCTAGTGCTTAGCGATGAACAAGTACAATCAGTTTTTATAAACGTATTTGGTGGGATTACTGCCTGCGACAAAGTTGCTGAAGGCATTGTAAAAGCTTTGGGAACTATAGATGAAAATAAAATTAAGCCAATTGTTATTCGCCTAGATGGTAATGCTGTTACACGCGGGCTAGACATTCTACGTGAATATGCTCATCCTAGCATCATTGTTGTTGAAACAATGGACGAAGCCGCATATAAAGCTTGTGAACTAGTGGGGAGTAAAAAGTAATGACTGTTTTTTTGAACGAGAAATCACGAGTAATAGTTCAAGGAATTACAGGTAAACAAGGATACGAACATACTCAAAAAATGGTTTACAGTGGTACAAATATTGTAGCTGGAGTAAATCCTAGAAAAGCTGGTAGCGTAGTTGACTTTCAAAAGAGTGAAGTAGGTTCACAAGAAAAAGTTCAAGTGAAAGTTTTCGGCACTGTTTTAGAAGCTAAAGAGGAAACTAACGCTAATGTTAGTGTAGTTTTTGTTCCTCCTTTGTATACTAAATCAGCAGTAATTGAAGCTATTGAAGCTGGTGTTGAACTTATAGTTGTGATTACAGAGGGTGTGCCTGTGCATGATTCTATTGAATTCTGTGCATTAGCTAAAGAAAAAGGCGTCCGTATTATTGGTCCAAACTGCCCAGGAATTATTTCACCAGGTAAATCAAATGTTGGTATTACACCAGCTGATATAACAGGTGAAGGCTGTCTAGGACTTGTATCAAAATCTGGCACATTGACATATCAGCTAATGAATGAGCTATCAGACTTTGGTTTTACAACTTGTGTAGGTATTGGGGGCGATCCAGTCAATGGTACTTCACATATAGACGTTATAGAGGGCTTTGAAAAAGACCCTGACACCAAGCTAATCGTTATGATTGGTGAAATTGGGGGAGATGCTGAAGAACGCGTAGCAGAATACGTGAAAGAACACGTTACTAAGCCAGTAGTTGCTTATATTGCAGGCTTTACAGCTCCTGAAGGTAAAACTATGGGACACGCTGGGGCTATCATTTCTGGTTCTTCAGGTACAGCACAAAGTAAAGCTGATGCCTTGAATCGCTGTGGAGTTAGAGTTGGTAAAACTCCTACTCAAACAGCTGAAATTGTGAAAGAAATAATGGCTGAACTAGCATAAAAGGTAAGCAATAGGGGCTACGACGGGATAAAATATGTTCCGTCATAACCAGACTAATGGTTATATATTTACAAATTATAAATAAGTGTGTTGCTTCGTTATATTTACTTTACCAATTCAGGTTTTGTAAATATAATTCATTTTGGTGTAATAATTCCAGAAAAGAACGCGAGATTTTATGTTTTCAGTAAAACTATGGATACCGCTTATCTTACTTATTGCTTCTGTGCTATTAGTTGCATTTCTAACTAAAAAATTTAAGCTAAATAAAAATCAGATTACAATTTTTGTAGTACTGTTATGTTTTTGGACGAGCATTACAATCATACGTTCATACCGCAAGTTATTTGCTGTGACTTCGATAGCTGAAGGTGGCTTAGGCTTAAGCTTAGTACAGGCTGCCCAAATTGCTGCGGCATATGGGCTCATGAGTACAATCATACGGCTACCTATGTTTGTAACTAGTGACATATTTAGGAAACGTAAAATATTCATTCAGCTGTCGCTGATTATCTCTGGTGTAGCAGCCCTATTTGTGTTCTTATTCCCAAGCTACTCAACGATGTATTACTCTTCGCTTACAATAGGTATTACTGCGTCGATGTTAGCGATGTTTAACGTTATTTTTGCTGATACTTTCGATAAAGAACAAGCTGTAGTTTCCACTTCCATTTTAACTGTAGCTCCATTAATGTCAGAATTTATTTCTGCTCCAATTCAGTATTTCTTTACTTCATCAGTACCTAATAACTTTGCTGCTTTATGGTGTGTATCAGCTATATTCGCACTAGCCACATTCGTTCTTTCGTTCTTTATACGTGAAAATACACAAGTTCAAACAAAATTTAGTTTTACAAAAGTTAAACTAGTGTTGTCAAACAAGAGCTTTTTAGTGGTAAGTTTCCTAGCAGTTCTCATTTCGTTTACCCGTTTTGCAACTAGTGGAGCTAATATGGTGCAAATGGGCAAGCTGGTTTACGGAATGTCACCTTTTATGCTCGCATATTTAGATACTGTCTTTGTTGCCGCTCAGATTATTGGTGGAGTAGCTGCAGGTATTTATTTCGCTAAGTATTTGGGTATGAAAAACACGCTTATTACTTACTTTGTGATATCTATAATTTTCTATATTATTGCTTTGTTTGCGTCAAACCCCAATGTTATTTTTGTAACCTATGCTTTGAACGGTTTTGCATTTGGTGGGTTATATAATTTGATTGTTTCTTACGCTATGCAAGATTTTGATAAAGAGTACAGAAATATAAGTATGGGTATTTCTCAACTATTTTTCGCCCTAGGAATATATTTTGGTGACAGTGTGTATATATGGATAAATAATTTGTTACCTAATGGACTATTTGGTTTCTATCAGCTGAAATCAATATTTATAATTACAAGTTTTGTAGCATTATTTAGCATATTACTTGTAACTTTGGGTGTATATTCTGATAAGAAAAAGCTTGTGAGTTGCTAAAAATGTAAGTTGGTATAAAATAATGAGCATCCGGTTTGTAAAAAATGCTTAGCTTATCCGAATGCTCATTACTGTAAGTATTGTGTTATTTTCCAAGTTGTATTATAAAGTTTTGCACAGATACTGTAGAAATTAGCTTGTCGTTTTCATCGGTTATTTTTATATCCCAAAGATGAGTTGACTTACCTTTGTGTAGTAGTGTGCCACTAGCAGTTATAAAACCACCATCAGATTTTTTTGGACGAACATGGTGAGCATTTATATTTTGTCCTACAGCTACATACTTTTCTTCAGCTTTTTCCCCCATAAGGTTTGAAGCGTAGCCCCCAGCAGTTTCAGCTAAAATAAGGTAAACACCACCGGCTACGTATCCTTGATGTTGTGTGTAAAATTCATGTATTGGCATTGTGGCTGTAAAAGATCCATCTTCTTTCATATCAAACTGTATGTTAAAACTTTCCAGTAAAGTCATTTTATCCTCAATATCTGCTAGATATTTATAATATAGTGCTACTCATTATATAGATTTATATGTATTTTCATAAGTGCTTTTACATCGATTTTCCCTAATATATTTCTTGGGAGTTTAGCGTGAAAAATAATATGGTCTGGGACTTTATATTTGGCTATTTTATTTAACAAAAATTTGCGTATATTCTCTTCAGATTCACTAGTAACTATGTGCAGAATAGGGCGCTGTCCATAGTATGAGTTTTCTATCGGTAAAACTATGCATTCTTCAACGGTATTTAGCTCATATAAGACGTTTTCTATCTCTTTAGGATATATATTCTCGCCACCAGAAATTATTAAATCATTTCTGCGACTTATAACATATAAGAATCCTTCTTTATCTAAATAGCCGTAGTCGTTTGTATTGAAGTAGTCGTTTGAAGTATTAGTATTAGTAGGAGAAGATACATATATTTTCCCTACGTTATTTTTATCTTTATCTACTATTTTGATTTTTACATTTTCTAGAGGTAGTCCTGAAGCTAATTTTTTATTGGGATACTCAAGTAAGTTAAAAGTGGCTATTTGGCTTAGAGTTTCTGTCATTCCATAGGTTTTGTATACAGGTATTTTCTTATCAATAATTTTATTTATTAGGTTCAAAGGAGTGCTTTCTCCGCCCAATAAGATTAGTCTCAAATTGTGAGTAGTTATTTTATCTATGATTTTATTTAGCATTGTTGGAACTAAAGAAATCATATTGACTTCTTCTTTTCTTATTAAGTTCAGCACTGTATTGCAATCAAATTTTTCAAGGGTTTTTATAGATGTGCCGTTGTAAAGTGACCTGAAAATTATCATCAATCCACCTACGTGGAAAATAGGTAGAACTATGAGCCAAACATCATTTTGAGTTACCCCTAGTTTTTTCTTAGACATATAAACATGGCTTATTATATGTTTCCACATTATTTTTATAGTTTTTGATTTTCCAGTTGTTCCACTTGTATTTATTATGAAAGCAGTTTGTTCTGGGGAAGTGGTAAAAAGTATTTGAGGAGGATTTTCTTCTGATTTACTGTCTTTTTCTAGTATTTTATCAATAGTATAAAAAGTAATACCTTGAGAAGATGAAAAAGAGGTACAATCTGTAATTAATATTTTTGTTTCAGTGTTTTTACATTGAATTATCTTTTCCTCATGTGTTAGATGAGAGTTAATTAATACGATTTCTTTTCTTAGCGACAATAATGACAAAAGTAATAGTATTGTTTTTTCGTTATTTTTAGGGCAAATAGCAACCCTAGTAAACTCTTTTATTCTAGAAGAAATGTTGTGTGCATATTCGAGTACTAGTTTATAAGCTTGTGCATAAGTTATATCATTGATGAAAATTTTATCGGGGTATTTTTCTACATTATCCAATAGCCAATCCATAATGAAACTTTTCTATATTGTAGAACAAATTGAGGAATAAATAGTTACGGAAACTTTGGAAATTGAGAGAAATCCGGCTTACGCTTTTCTTTAAAAGCGTCACGACCTTCTTTGGCTTCATCAGTTGTGTAATATAGCAGCGTAGCATCACCAGCTAGTTGCTGAATTCCAGCTAAACCATCAGTATCAGCGTTAAATGCTGCTTTGAGAAAACGCAAAGCCATAGGTGAGTGTTGCATGATTTCCTCAGCCCATTTCAGCGTTTCAGCTTCTAGAAGCTCAAACGGTACAACAGTGTTGACTAACCCCATCTCCAGAGCTTGCTCAGCACTATATTGCCTACATAGGAACCAAATTTCTTTAGCTTTTTTGTGTCCTACTAGCCGTGCCATATAGCCAGCTCCATACCCACCATCGAATGAGCCAACTTTAGGTCCTGTTTGCCCAAAAATCGCGTTTTCAGAAGCTATACTAAGGTCACAAACCATGTGTAACACATGGCCTCCGCCTATTGCATATCCATTTACCATTGCTATTACTGGTTTAGGTATTATGCGAATAAGTCTTTGTAAGTCTAATACATTGAGTCTAGGGATTGAATCATTTCCGATATAACCTCCATTACCACGTATTTTTTGATCTCCACCTGAGCAAAATGCTTCTTTTGTAACGTCTTTACCGTGATTAGCTCCTGTGAGAATTATTACGCCTATTTTTTCGTCATCTCTGGCTAGACTGAAAGCATCTATTAATTCAAATACTGTTTGTGGGCGGAAAGCATTTCTAACTTCTGGGCGATTGATAGTTATTTTAGCTATGCCATTGTATGTTTCATATATTACGTCAGCATAGTTTTTATCTACTTTTTCCCAAGTAATGTTTTTATTTTCCAACGTTTTTCCTATATCAGTCTTAAATGTATATGACTATTAGAATAGGTGGGTAACTTATCTAAAAAGTTGAAACCCACCTATAAAGTATTTATGAAGGCCAATCTCCGTGTTTTCTTAAAGGTTTAGGAGAACGCATAACTGGTAGCACAAGCATTCTCATAAAAGCATAAAAACCTATACGCGGAGGAATCTCACTTCTGGTAAAACGCTTATTTAGTTTACGTTTTAGATATATAGTTGCAATTATTGCATCTATGAAAGAAGTGATAAATACTGTGTATAAAGAAATTAAAATAAATAACATTTTTCTTTGATCTGATTGGAAGAACAAAGAAGCAAATAATAAGACAATGATGATTGGGAACATAAATTCACACCAGGAGAAACGTGCATCAACCCAGTCACGAACCCATCTGCGTACTGGTCCTTTGTCCCTGAGTGGTAGATATCTTTCGTCACCAGTTAGTAGTGCTTGACGTTGTTTCTCATAGAAAAGATTACGTTGTTTGCGTTCCTGTCGTTTTGCTTCTTTACGATCTGGAGGAACTAAAGGACGAATTTTTTCTTTTTCTGCATCACGACGTTTAGGAGTTGGACGTCCCTTTCCAGAAGTTTTTTTATTAGAAGTATTTTCAGTTGGATCTTCTTTTGGTGTAGACATATTTACTTTCCGTCTCAGTTCTAACACATATACATCTATATGATAACGTATGAAGAATATTCAAGTAAATTTCAATTTATATAAAATATTTATACTTTTAGTATTATTTGCTTTTATATTTGAATGTAATTTTATGATTTACGTTATATGAAGTAGAATGTATTGAGGTATTTTAAATAAGTAAGGTGGATATAGTGCTTAAAAATCGTGGAACAACTTTTAGAGTAATCCTGTTAAGCATTGTGACTGTATGTCTTTTATTACTGGTAGGATATATTGGTTTCTTCAATACTACTACTGTTTACAAGTCAACTCTTTCATCACCTTCTTCTGCTCCAATAGTAATATCGAAAACAAATGTTTTGAATGCTATAAGTAACGATGTAAAGATTAGTGCATATAGTAAGAAAACTAATTCTGAAGTTCAGCTTGCAATAGGGCCTTCAAAAGATGTGGAAGAGTATGCGAAATACGGCAATACATATTATGCTGAAATAGATAGATTCATTGATACCAATACTTTAGGATATGTGTTACACAATATTAAAGGTAAACCTAAATCTAAAATAGATTTAGAATCTGATATGTGGGAAGTTTATTCTAAAGGTAAAGGTACTGCTTCTGTTAATTGGAGTAAAAAAAATTCTGGTAATTATTCGTTAATAGCTATGACAGATGGCAAAGAGGTAGCGCCAAGTGTAGACCTTGAGTGGAAAGTTGCTCCTTATTCTCCATATTTATTACATACAAGTATATTGGCTATACTCATTTTCTTAGCAACTGCAATAGCATTATTCCATAAAGAAATTAAGAATTTTATAAAAGCTTTCTTGATTATTCCTGTTAAACAAAGAATTGAGTTTAATAAAGCTGTAACACAAGTAGATACTTTGAAAGTATCTGAGATACAAGCATATGCTAATAAAATTGAACAAAAATCTTCTGTAAATACGATTGATGAAACACAACAAGAAGAATTGCCTAAGAAGCGTTACCCGTCACGTAGGCAACTACGTGAGCAAGAGAAGGGTAGAAAGTAGTTATGAACAAGAAATTTATGAAAATAGTTGGTGCTTTATCGGCTTGTTTTGTTTTATACTCAGGAGTTGGATGTACAGCTGAAATACAAGATTCTAATGATAATAAAGCAATATCTAACCTTGATCCTGCTAGATTCAATAAATTGATTGAAGATACAAAGTTTTTACTTGGTGAAGCTGATAAGAATTTAAATGTTCAAGAGTTGAAAAAACGTATGCGTGGCGTTGCTCTAAGGATGAGGACTGCACAGTATGAGCTAGCCCAAAAAGGCTATCAAGATAAGAAGCTTGACGCTTTAAGTTTTAAAACAGCAGTAGAAACTGTAACTAAAGAAGAATCTTGGCCAAGATATATGATGCTTATTTCCCAAACTGTTGGAGATTCAGCTCCTTATCTGATTGTATTTGAACAAGGTAACGTAAGGGATAACTATAAAATATCCAATTGGGTTAGGCTATTTCCTAAAACTTCTATAACTTCTAGTAAAACTGTTTCAGAAGGAATTGAGTTATACAAGCCTAAAGCCAGTAATTTAGTGGAAAAGCCTGAAAATGTTTTAGGGAAATATAGCGAGTATTTAAATGGTAATAAAGATTTAAATAAATATTTTGCTGAAGATACTTTTTCTGCTAAATTCTGGGAAGAAAAAAGTAAATTATCAGAGTCTTTACGTGATATTGCAGATGTTGATACTAAAATATACTCAAATCCTGATAAAATCGTGTCATTTAAGCTAAATGATGGATCAGCATTAGTAGTCACATCGTTTAAATATGACGTTAAATTTTTGAGAGGCAATCATAACAAAGAGGGCAAAGTTAGTGGTGCTTTACAAGTGCTATTAGGAGACAATAACAAAATTGATTCTGATATTGTTGCAACATACAATGTCAGTATTGCTTTTATTGTTCCAGAAAAAACTGCTAAAGATAATAAAATTAGACCTGTTGGAGCTGAGAGAGTTCTAATTTCAGCTACTAAAAAATAACTAAATAAACCTGAGAATAAATATCAAGTATTGGGGGAAAAGTGGAAGCAAACTTTAGAGGTGCTTTTGATTTATCAAAATTAGTGAATGAAAAAGACCCTGTTGAGCAAAATGCTAATAGTGAGCAAGGTAATTTGCAGACACCAGTTGCCAGCACGCAACAAACACAAGCTGGACCAGTATTTGCTGGTAAAGTCCCATCACAGGGCAGTGCTTTTGGTATTGATGCTAACCCACAAGTTCCAGTTAGCTTAGATATTGATGATACTATGCTTGAAGTTGCAGTAAATCAGTCCACTAAATACCCTATTATTCTTTTAGTTTGGTCAGCACACTTTGAACAGTCTAAAGAATTTGTGGAAGTGTTTGACAAGATTGCAGCTGAATACAATGGTCGTTTCCAGCTTTTGAAAGTAAATATTGATGAAAATCCATTGACTCAAAAGATTTTCAACGTTGAAACTGTTCCTTTCGTAACTGCATTAATAAATGGTGGAATGGCGCCATTGTTTACTGGACAAATGGAAGAAGATGGACTTAGAGAAGTTGTAGATAAAGTTCTTGCTGCTTGCTTGGAAAACGGTGTTGTTGGTACTGCTGAATATTTGCCAGCAGTTGAGGTTGAAACTCCTGAGGAACATCGTAAGGCAATGGAAGCTTTTGAACAAGGTGACTATGCTACGGCTCGTGCTGCTTGGGAATTAGCTTTGCGTAAAGATCCAAAAGATCAGATGGCTAAAGTTGGGCTAGCTGATTTGCGTTTGCGTGAACGCTTAGATGAGAATATGGATTTTGAGGTAGCAATTGAGAAAGCTAAGAATGCTGCTGCTGACGATTTTGAAGCTAAGTTTGCTGGAGCTGACGCAATGCTTGTAATGGGACAGGTTCAAGATTCACTGGATACATTGCTGAGCATTGTTCTACATGGTGACGAACAAACTCAAGAGGAAGCACGTCAGCGTTTGCTAGACGCTTTTGAAATGCTTGGTCCAATTGATGAGGTTGCAAAAGCACGTCGTATACTTGCTTCATATCTAATCTAATATTTGTGACTTTGGTTGCTTAGTAAATTTTATGTATAGAAAGTTTAGTAGAGCAACTATATACTGAAAATAATAATGCGTAGACAGTGCCATTCTTTTCTTTATTTCATGATTAGATGGCACTGTTTTTATTTGTAAATAAGTGCTTGTATCACGTAGAGTTTTGGCAACTTTAGATTTTTAGTTGAAAAATACATAAATTTTTATTACACAATATTTGTTTTGTATAAAACCTAGTTCTTAAACTTTTACTTGGTTTTACTCTGTATATTCATTTGTATATTACATATACATATGTATTTTTCAGAATACTATTTATATAACCATTTAAGTTTATATTAAATAAAATACCGAAATACTAAGTAAAAATTACATAGCATTTCGGTAAATAACGGTCTTGAATAATACTAAAGTTACGAATTAGTAAATCATATTCATTGCTTGCTTTACTTCACGCAAAGTTTCATTAGCAACTTCATTAGCTTTTTCATTTCCTTCTCGTATTACATTTAGCAAATATGTTTCGTCAGCTATTATTTCTGCACGACGTTCACGTATAGGTTTTAGCATTTCAAGTAGTGCTTCAGTTGTAACTGCTTTTAGTTTTCCTGCTCCACCATCTGCAATTTCTTCAGCAATTTTTTCAGGAGTAGTATTTGAGGCAAGAGCAGCCATTAACAATAGATTAGATACTTCTGGGCGATTTAGAGGATCATAAGTAATAAAACGTTCAGAGTCAGTTACAGCTTTTTTCAGACGTTTTACAGTTGTATCTTCATCCATGCCTAGCTCAATGGTGTTACCGCGTGATTTACTCATTTTTTGACCGTCTAAGCCCAAAATTGATGAGGCTTTGGAAAGCAGAGCGTGTGGATTGCGGAAAATAGGTTTGTCGCCAACTCTTCCATAACGTTTGTCAAAACGTGAAGCGATTACGCGTGCTTGTTCTAAGTGAGGAAGCTGATCTTTACCGACAGGAACTAAGTTAGCTTTGCAGAATAAAATATCAGCAGTTTGATGTACTGGATAGGTGAGCATTAGGCCACTCATTGCTCTTCCGTTTGTAGCTTCCAGCTCAGATTTTACAGTCGGGTTGCGGTGTAATTCTGATTCAGTTACCAAGGATAAGAAAGGCAACATTAGCTGGTTTAGTGCAGGGATAGCTGAATGAGTAAAAATAGTGGACTTCGATGGATCAATGCCACAGGCAATGTAATCAGCGCAAAGCGAAAGTACTCGATCACGTAAAGGTCCTACACCATCTCGGTCAGTAATTACTTGGTAATCAGCTATAACAAGCCATGTATCTACACCTTTATTCTGAATTTCAACACGATTTTTCAAAGTTCCAAAGTAGTGACCCAAATGTAGGTTTCCTGTCGGTCTGTCTCCTGTAAGTACTCGAAATTGCTTTGGATTTTTTTCGATTTCTTTTTCAATTTGATTACTGCGCTCTATTGTTGCTAACAATGAGGCTTCATCATTTTTTTCTGTCAATTCAGTGTTTTCCATTTTTCTTCCAATGTTTTACGGTGTAGATATATTTCTTATAATGAAATATTACATACAAACAATTGTATTTATTTTTATGTAGATGTAAATATTAGTATCTAAAATACTATTAGGGTGCGATATAAGTATCCACGCTCTAAAGGTTCAGATTAGTTTTTAGATTACTAATAGTATATTTGTAAGGTTAGTGCATTATTAAGCGTTTTAAAAAACACCTAATTTCCTTATCGTTTTTATTTATGTATTAGTTTTTTTATACTGAGTTCTTGTTCTATTTACTATCCAAACACTAACTAGTACAACTATGCAACCTATAGTTTGTACCAAGTTGAGCGTTTCTGATAAGAAAAGTATACCTAAACCTATAGCAATAATTGGTTGAGTCATCAGTAAACTAGAAGCTTTGTTAGGGCTAACTCTGTGGCTTCCTTGTGCTATAAATATCCAAGCTAACACTTGAGCAGTAAGAGCTAGTAATATAGTCCAAATCCAGTTTTCTACAGTTATATTTGTTGTAAAGTCTTTCATAAATGGAGCAGCAATTAGAGAAGTTATGCCAGCACCAGTGGTTGCAATAGTATTGTAAGTAATAACGTAGTGTGGATTTTGTCGAGTACAGCGCCTATTTAGGAATAGATATCCTGCGTAAGTAATACCGCTTAGTATTCCTGTTGTAAATCCTAATACAGGGTCAGTTATTCCGTCGACTTTTCCACCTAAAAGACCAGTGGATGCAACTAAACCGAAAATCATTAGAGGTGACAAAATCCAAAAGCTTTTCGGAATGCTTTCTTTATCGATTAAAAGTGCAAAAATTGGGAAGAAGAATATTTGACAGTTGGCTAATACGCTAGAAATTCCAGCTCCAGTATAGTCAACACAAACAGCATAAACTACGTATTGCACACCGATTACTATACCAGATATAAAAGCCCAGAAAACTGTCGTTTTTTCTAGTTTAGGATGTTTGCGTGCTTTCCAAAATTCGTATGCTGATAAAAGCAATAGAAAAGGTAATGCAATGAAGCAACGTAAAAATGATATGGTTGCTGGTTGCATTTCAGCTAGCTTAATAAAAACAACACCTAGGGATAATAACAAGGATCCCATTAGTAGTTGTAAATCTGCTATAAGTGGCTCAAATGGACTTTTCTTTAGGTATAAGGGCTTTGGTTTCACTGTTATCGTTATGAAAATGTAGGCTTACTGTTATCAAACCCACTATATTTCATTTATGTAACAAAGTCACTATTATTTTTGTATTTGTCTCATTATATGTATTGCATTTTATTTTGTGGCATTGTGTGTTTATTCAACTAATAGATATGTTAAATTCAAAAGTATTTAAACTAGTTTTATAACCACTTCACTTAGCTATATAAGTGCTTTAATTTCTACATCAATCATAAATATGTTATTAGTAAAGTTTGAGTGGTAGAATTTTTAAGCATTAGTTTTGATGATGGGTGAAAAAATGAAAATTGTTGTTTGTGTAAAACACGTTCCTGATATGCAATCGCAACGTCATTTTGTCGATAAACGTATTGTACGTGGTGAAGATGACGTGTTAAATGAAGTAGACGAAAATGCCATTGAAACAGCAGTTACAATCGCTGAAGAGCATGATGATGTCGAAGTTTTAGCACTAACTATAGGGCCAGAAGATTCAGCCGACGCATTGAGACGAGCATTACAAATGGGTGCTGACAATGCTATTCACATTTGCGATGACTATCTTGAAAATAGCGATGTTTTAACTACATCTAAAGTATTGGCTAAAGCGATAGAACAAATTGGAAACGTAGATTTGATTATCACAGGCATGACATCTTCAGACGGTAACACCAGCCTTGTACCTAGCTACTTAGCAAGCAACCTAGGACTTCCACTACTGTCATTTGCAAAAACTCTTGAGAAAAAAGATGAAAAAATAGTTATTACACGTAGCGTTGATGGAATAGAACAGAGTCTATCAGCAAAATTACCATTAATAGTGTCTGTGTCTGACCAAATAAACGAACCTAGATATCCTAACTTTAAAGCTATTGCCGCTGCTCGTAAAAAACCAATTGAAGAATGGGATTTATCTGAGCTAGGTCTAGAAAGCAGCATAAATGAAAAAAATATTGAAGTAATTTCTATTGAAGAAAAGCCAGCTCGTGAAAAAGGACAAGCTTTGCTAAATTCTCCTGTGGCAGTTAAGCAATTAGCTGAGTTCATTAAGGAAAAGGTGAAATAAATGACTTTGCTAGTACTGATTGAACATGAAAATGTAGATAATAAGAATGTATTAACTTCTAATAGCAAACAGCTTCTTTTAGCTGCAAAAAACGCTGGAGAAGAAGTAATTGCTGTTAGTGTGGAGGAAAACATTGATACTGATTCAATAGCTAAATGTGGTGCCACGAAAATATATACAGCTGTTCTTCCCGAAAAGTATAAAAATGTTACTCAAGCAATCAGCTCAGTTTTAGAAACTGCAGTAAATCAAGTAAAAGCTAGTAGCAATCTAAAAGCGATACTGTTAAACTCCACTTTCTTGAACAAAGAAATAGCTGGTTTGTTGGGTGGAAAACTTAGTGTTGCAACAGTAACTGATGTAACAAGTTTTGATTTCGAAAGCACTGAACCAACTTTTGTTAAAAGTGCTTTGAACGGTACACATATAGTACACCTAAAAACTAATGCTGATTTTTCAATTGTTACTGTCAAAGTAAATAGTGACTATGAGGATAGCTATGCTGAAAATGTAAGTATTGAAAAACTAGATGTAGATTTTACAGCTTTGCCTGAAATTGAAGTTTCAGTTATAGACACTTCTTCTGTTTCGGAAGAAAACGACTTAGAAACTGCAAAAGTTGTAGTTTGTGGTGGTAGGGGAACAGAAGGTGACTTTAGCTTAGTATATTCACTAGCTGAACAGCTAAAAGCTGCAGTAGGTGCTACTAGAGTTGCAACAGATGAAGGCTGGGTAGACCATAGCTTACAGATTGGGCAGACTGGTAAAACTATTAACGCTGACTTATATATTGGACTGGGTGTTTCCGGAGCAATTCATCATACCTGTGCTCTTGTAACTTGTGAGAATATTGTTGCTATTTGCGATGATGAAGATGCTCCTATTTTTGAAATAGCTGATTTTGGTATTATTGGCGATATTAATGATGTTGTACCTAGCTTAATTGATGAATTACAAAACTAAATATTGTAAAGGTTAATTGTGTATTTATATCTAGATCATAGTGCTTCTTCACCAATGTTACTTCAAGTGCAGGAAGTATATCTAAAATCTATTCGCGACTTATATGAACAACCAGGAAATCCTTCAGCTTTGCATAAAGGAGGTTTGCTTTCTCGAGATAAGTTAGAGAAAGCTCGTGAAGATATTGCTCATATATTTGCCATAAAGCCTAGCGAAGTTTTGTTTACTTCTGGAGGAACAGAATCTGATAACTTAGGGTTTGTATCTGTTGCTCGCAAAGTTAAAGAAAAAACAGGTAGAAAAATCGCAATAACGACTGCTATTGAGCATCCAGCAATTTTAAGTTCTGAGGCTATTCTTAAAAAATTTGGAATTGACCTTATAAAAATTCCTGTTTTAAATACTGGTGTAATAGATATTGACGCTTTCAAAAAAATACTAGAGGAAAACTATGGTGAAATAAGCGTTATTTCAATAGGTCTTGTGAACAATGAAACTGGTGTAATTCAGCCTGTTAAAGATTTAGTTGAATTAGTGCGTGACTTTGAATCTAGTGTTTTGCAAAGCGAGAGAGAAAACTTAGATAAGAAAAAACAAGGTGACAGAATATATATTCACACAGATGCAGTACAGGCATTTGGGAATATTGAAGTTGACTTCAAAGACTTAGGTGTAGATGCCTTGAGCATATCTGGACATAAAATTGGTGCACCTGTTGGGATTGGAATTTTACTGGCAAAACAAGACTTGCCAATGCTAGGTTTATATGCCGGAGGCGGACAAGAACGAGGAATACGCAGTGGAACTATTGATATTTGTGGAGCTATTGCAATAAGTAAAGCATGCATATACAATGTTCAAACACTAAGTGAACGCATAGAAAAATACGCTACATTTAAAAAGAAAATTATAGAGAATTTACCAGAGGGAATAAAACCGTCTACTTCTGGTGATTCATCTCCTCATATTTTGCATTTAGTTTGTCAATACGGTGGTGCAGACGCTATGCTGTTTGCCTTAGATAATGCTGATATATGCGTATCAGCGGGATCGGCTTGTAGAGCAGGAGTTGCTCAGTCTTCATACGTATTACAAGCAATGGGGTATGATGATATATTTTCTTCAGGTGGATTGCGTATATCATTTGGACATACTACAGTTATGGAAGATATAGATAAGTTCATTAATGCGTTACCTAATGCTGTAAAATCAGCAAGAATGTTACAAAACGTTAGAGATAAACATAGTTAGTGGTTGAGGTTTATATATGAAGGTGCTTGCGGCATTGTCTGGTGGAGTAGACTCTGCAGTAGCTGCTGCTAGGGCTGTTGAAGCAGGTCATGATGTGACTGCTGTGCACATGGCTTTAACAAAATCTAAAGAAGAGTATCGCACAGGTTCTCGGGGTTGCTGTTCTTTGGAAGACTCAGCCGATGCTCGTAGGGCTGCGGCAATTCTAGGTATACCTTTTTATGTTTGGGATTTATCTGAAGAATTTGAAAAGACTGTTATTGATGATTTCTTGAATGAGTATGAGCAAGGGCGTACTCCTAACCCATGTGTACGTTGTAACGAATATGTAAAGTTTAAGTCGTTACTTGATCGTGGAATAGCATTAGGATTTGATGCTGTGTGCACTGGACATTATGCACAGATATTGGAAGGTGAAGCTGGGCTAGAACTACATAGAAGTATTAATGATCTTAAAGATCAGTCTTATGTTCTCGCTGTAATTGGACGCGAAAACGTATCTAAAGTTTTATTCCCCATAGGAAATATGGAAACTAAAGACGCGGTTAGAGCTGAAGCGGCACAGCGGGGCTTATCTGTTAGTAATAAGCCTGATTCTTACGATATTTGTTTTATATCAGATGGAGATACTGCTGGATTTTTGCGTTCCAAATTAGGAGCTAAATCTGGAGAAATTCTTGACACTGAAGGTAATGTTGTGGGTCAGCATGAGGGCTATTTTGCTTATACTGTTGGACAGCGTAGAGGTTTGGCTTTAGGCCGACCAGCAAAAGATGGAAAACCTCGTTATGTTCTGTCTACTATTCCAGCAAAAAATCAAGTCATTGTTGGTTCTAATGAGCTTTTAAGTGTTAATACTATTGAGGGGAACGATCCAATTTGGTTGTGCGATAAGAGTGAGTATTCCTCAAGGTTTACAGCAGCTGTACAGATGAGAGCGCACGGTAAGCAAGTGCCTTGTGAAATTGAACTAACAGCTGAGAAAGTTATAGCTCACTTAGATGAATCAGCTCACGGTATAGCAGCTGGGCAGTCTATGGTAATTTATGATGGAACTAGGGTAGTGGGTCAGGTTACTATTTCTAAAGCATATAAAAGTTAGCAAAACGATGTGCTAAACCCTTATCAGAGTAAGGTGTAAAGACTTCTCAGAAAAGTTTTAAAAAGGTATTGATTTTTGTTAAATAGTAAGATATAGTTATTTCTTGTTGAGACGCGCGAGTGGCGAAATTGGCAGACGCGCTAGATTTAGGTTCTAGTGTCCGTACGGACGTGAGGGTTCAAGTCCCTCCTTGCGCACAAAAGAAATGCCCCAATAGGGGCATTTTTTATACTTAAGATTCCATAGTAAATATTCGCTAATTTTTATTTAATAAAACTTGTACTTTCACTTTGTTCTTTTTCTCCTACGGACTATAAGAATTCAGTCACTGTCTTGTATATAAAACGCAAGTTATAACTATCAGAATATGAATAATGGCTTATTATATTGCCTTTATAGATAATCTCTAGAAGATATTTGCTCTCTTGTAGCAGGTGTGTCTACATGTAAGATTATTTGTATTGTTTTACTTTGGTGAATGAAAAAAATGTTTTTGCTACTTTTCTTTTATAAGGTTATTCTAACTCAGATGTAGTGTAGGTAAATGTGTATAATTACTTGTATACACGACTAGGTTTTAGGTGTAGATATGCTAACAAATGGAAAAATACTTACCGTTGAAAATGATTTTCTAAAAGTGCGCATTGGTACAGTTGGTGCTGCTCTATTAAGTGGTGAACATAAAGAATACGGTGATTTCTTAGTTTATATTCACGATGATGAGTTTTCTGATGGATATGTAGGGAAAACTATTGCTCCTTGGGTAAATAGGGTAAAAAACGGTGAATATTCTGTTGATGGACAAAACTATTATCTCCCTATCAACGATGTAGAGACAAATTCTGCTTTGCACGGACTTGTTGCTTGGAATGAGTTTTCTGTGCTTGAAGAGGATGCTGAGAATGTTTTGCTCTCGTCTTACATATACCCATCTCCTAGTTTTCCTTTTAAAGGTGAAGTTTTAGTTAAATATTTCTTAGAAAAAGATGTATTGAATTGTGATATAACTGTTACGAACTTATCTAATACCAAAATCCCTATTGGAATATGTTCTCACCCTTATATAAAGCATCCTAATGCTGAAAGTATCGATGAATGTGCGTTCTCTGTTGTGTCTGAGACGGGAGTAAACAATAATCAGAGCTGTGTTTTGAAAGCAGATTTGAATTATTTGGGAAATTTTTCTTTAGATAACTGTTACGAGATAGATTCGCCTTGGAAAGTTATTTTGAGTCATAAGAATACTAAACAGTATTTTAGTAAGGTTATAGTTTCATCTAACTCTAAGTATTTGCAGTTATATAGTGGAGAATCTGTAAAGCGTAGAGGATTTGCAGTAGAACCTTGTACTAGTGGTGTAGATATGTATGGTGAGACTAAAAAAGGTGAGTTTTTAGAACCTGATTCTCGCAAAAAATTGCAATATACAATTAGGGTTGAGCCTTAAGATAGCTTTTGAAAGTAAAAGTTACAAATAATGCAAAATATTTTCAATAAGGTGTTGCTTTTAAAAACTTTTAAAGGTATATTATCTCTTGTTGCTTTTCAAAAGCGATGCGCCATTAGCTCAATTGGCAGAGCAACTGACTCTTAATCAGTGGGTTGAGGGTTCGAGTCCCCCATGGCGTACTACAAGGTAGTAAACTGACTCGAGTATTTACTACCACTTCAGAGACATTGATCACTAGTGAGATATGTCTCTTTTTTATTTAATTTATATACCGCTACTTTTTAGCATTTTCTTTTAAATAGAATAGGATAAATATTTTATAAAAAGATACAGTTCATTTAGCTTTATTGTTATCGGAAGTATATATTTTGAGTAGCTGTAAATATATTTGATAAATTTGTTATCTTTATTACGTTTATGATTTTTCATAGATACACATTCTATAGTGTTATTACTGTATATTCTGACTAATAGTGCTATCTGGCAAGTAAAGATAAATATTATTAAAAATAACGCTTGTATGTAAATACCATTTGTTTTATTACGGTAACTTCTAAAATGTTTTATACTTTAACTTTGAGTTTTATTCTGACGGAGAAAAGTAATGGAAAAACAAAATACGCTCGCCATATATAAGTACGAATTATTTGTTTTATTCTTGTTTTCAGGCTTTGCTGTTGTAAGTTCTATATCTTTATTAATGTCAGAATTACATTATTTGCAAGATCCTTCTAAAGCATTGGCTTGTGATTTCAATCCTCTTATTGGGTGTAGTAGTTCTCTTACTTCTTGGCAAGCTCACTTATTTTTCTCTATACCTAATTCAGTAGTGGGGCTTTGTGCTTTCATGGTCTTTTTGTCTTTGTCAGGGTTGATGCTGTGTAAAATTGATTTACCTAAATGGGTTATAAATACTATGTATGCAGGAATTAATCTGGCTTTAATCTGGGTATTTTGGTTTTTATGGGTATCTGTTTTTGACTTTAAAAAATTATGTCCTTTCTGTTTAGTTATTTGGTTTAGCGTAATTATAATTTGGGCTACTATGACTGGTATAGTTTTTAGGAATGGATTTATTTCTAAAAGTAAATCTGTTAACATGATTTTAGGTAGTTACAGGTTTTATTTTGCGATCATTATAGTTTTATGTATTGTTATTTTTATAATATTCGGAATGCTAGATACATGGATTATAGTTTTAGATAGCTAGTTTTTTTAGGATATTTGGTATTGGGGGAGAAGTGATTTCGTCAGTTAGTCAACAGCATTTAAAAGTTATATACTCTTTATCTGAATGGTCTAATTCTCCAGTTTCTATTTCTGTGTTAGCTTCTAACCTTGGTGTGGCTAATTCAACAGTTTCAGAGTCTATAAAGAAGTTGGCTGAGCGTGGACTGGTAAATCATGAACCCTATAAGGGAATTACTCTGACTGATTCAGGTTTACAAGAAGCACTCAAAGCGGTGAGGGCTCATCGTTTACTGGAAACATTTTTATATAAGACTTTGAAATATCCTGTTGAAGAAATACATGATGAGACACAAGCCTTACAACTGAATGTTACAGATAGATTCTTAGATAAAATTGAGGAATTTTTAGGTTTTCCAGAAGTAGACCCTCATGGGGACCCAATCCCTAATAGAGAAGGTGTCGTTAAAGAAATTACAGGAAGATTGTTATCAGACCTTCATCCTGGGGATACTGGTAAAATTGTTAGAATTTCAGATGCTAATTCGGCTTTGCTATGTTATTTGGAAAAGCTCGGAGTGGTTATAGGTACTGAACTAGAAATTCTTGAACGCCATGATTTTGCTGGTATAACTAAGGTCAAAGTGTCAGAAGAAGTTATTGATTTAGCGTCACCAAGTTTGAACTCAATATTAGTCCAATAGTTAGCGACGCCAAATTTTATATCTTGTTAATATTGGTAGGTACGAATTGTTCGTATCCCATTTGTACTAGAGTTTCCCTAAGTTTTTCAGCAGATAACTTGATATTTTCAGGAGTATCTTCTTTAGCTAATGATAAATCTAGTTGTTTTTCGTTAGCTAGTGGAATTACATGTATATGTAAATGTGGAACTTCAAACCCTGCGACTATAATTCCAGCCCTTTGTATATCGAATGTTTTTTCTTGTGCCTGACCAATTATTTGCGCTACTTTTGCTAGATGACCTATAAGTTCTTGATCACATGTAGTGTAGGAAAGATACTCTTCTTTAGGAATTACTAGCATATGACCTGGCTGAACAGGTGCAATAGTAGATATAACAACACTTTTATCGTCGTTGTAGACAAAATTTCCAGGAATTTGTCCTTCAATAATTTTTGTAAAAATTGTACTCATATATTTATGTTACAGCGTTTTGGAAAAGTTGGTTAATTGATAGTTACTAAGATTGAGGAAATTAGGTAAGCGTAACCTTGCTAGACTGGATTTATTCCAAAGAGTAGAATGGGTTAGCATAGATGATTACATTAGTGAGGATATTATGTCAATTGTAGAAAAATCTTTACAGCAAACACTTGTTGACCTTATTGCCCTTTCTTTACAGGGAAAACAAGCACACTGGAATATTCAAGGTAAAGAGTTTAGGTCATTGCACCTACAACTTGATGAAATTATTGATCAGTTGCGCGAAAGCTATGATGAAGTTGCTGAGCGTTTAGTTGCTATCGGTACTTATGCTGATGGTAGAGAAGAAACAATTTACAAGACAAGCACTGTTCCTCCATTAGATGAAGGATTTTTAGGAACTGACAAGGTATACACTCAGTTTGAAGAACGTCTAGTAAATGTTTCTAAGAATATTGCTGCTATGATTGATGACGTTGATGAATCTGATCATGTTAGTGCCGATATGCTTATTGGTATTTGTGCAATTTTGGATAAACAAGCATGGATGCTACGTTCTAGCAAATAGTTATTGTCGTGATAATACTTGTGTATTTTTCTTGATATAATTGTTGAGTGAAAATACACAAGGAAACAAAGTGATTGATGAATTTTGGCGAAGCTTTTTGAAAGATAAAGGCTTTAATTCTAATATAGAGTATACGGATTCTTATTATTTCGGGTTTGATGAAAAAACGGCTAATGAGCTTTTAGAATTAGTTTTGCTAGGGAAAAAATTAGCCACTAGTAGTGCTCTGATTTCTTACGAACTATGTTCTGAGAATCTTCCAAAGATTGGTGACTATAACGTTATAACTGACTTTGTCGGGAATCCTAGGTGTGTTATTTATACTAAAAATGTTCGTTTTATTCCTTTCAATGAAATGACCTTTGAGATTTGTAAATCAGAAGGTGAAGATGAATGTCTTGAAACTTGGAGAGAAAAACATAAGAAGTTCTTCATTGAAGATGGTAAAGAACTAGGATACGAGTTTAGTGAAGATATGATAGTTGTTTTTGAAAATTTTGAAGTAGTTCATAAATTTTAATTTCAGTTAGTATACTTAGTAATTACTGTAGTTATGGGTAATTATTTTTTCAAATAAACTCTTTTATATTGTTACAGTGTCATTTTCAATGTGGTAGAGTTGTATAGGTATTTATATATAGGAGTATATATGGCACAGACAGATCCAACTCATGAAGTTAATCTTACTGACGAAGCTGCTCAAAAAGTTAAAAGCCTTTTAGAACAAGAAGGTCGTGACGATTTGCGATTACGTCTGGCCGTGCAGCCAGGTGGATGTTCAGGACTTATCTATCAGCTTTACTTTGATGAACGAATATTAGAAGGCGATTTAATTCGTGACTTTGATGGTGTTGAAGTCGTGGTTGATAAGATGTCTTCACCATATCTTGCAGGTGCTACTGTTGATTTCTCTGACACTATTGAGAAACAAGGGTTCACAATTGATAACCCTGCAGCAAAAGGTACATGTGCCTGTGGAGATTCTTTCCATTAAATGAAGGTTTTATAAATGAAAAAAATTATTGCTTTATTCACTAGCTTGTTCCTATGCATAGGGCTTGTTGGTTGTTCAAGTTCAGATCAGGTTTCAGTCTCAGGTGATTTTGGTAAGAAACCTAAGGTAGATATTAATTCAACTACACCTCCGAAGGAACTAGTAACTAAAGTTTTAGTTGAAGGAAAAGGTGAAAAGCTAACTGAAGATAGTATTGCCTCTGCTGATTATTATGGTATTGCTCTAGATGGGAAGAAACCTTTTGATGAAAGTTTCTCACGTCCAAAGCCTTTTACTTTTAAAGTTGGTAGTGGTGTTATAAAAGGTTGGACTAAAGCCTTAGTTGGAAAACGTATTGGTTCACGTGTTTTGATGGTTGTTCCTCCTGAACTAGCTTATGGTAAGCAGGGCAATGGTGCTGCTATCAAACCAAATGCTACTTTGGTATTTGTGGTTGATATTTACGGCGGCACTACTAAAACAGATCGCTCAGCTCTAAAAGATTCAAAACCTAAAACGGATACAGTCGATGGTGTTACTGTAAAAGGTGCTACTACCGAAATTCCTAAAGTGGAGTTTTCTCCAAATGCTAAGCCACCTAGTAAATATGTGATAAGCGTTATTTCTGAGGGTACTGGTGAAAAAATTGTTGAGGAAGATCTTTTGCAAGTTTTCCCAGTAGTTTATGAATGGGGGCAGAAAGAACCTATTTCTCAGGCTACAGGTAAAGGTAATATGCCTCTATCATTGCTTGTTTCTAAAGCTACTGGAACACAAGAACTAGCTGGAGCAAAAGTTGGTTCACGTATTTTAGTCTTAGAGCCTCCAACTAAAAATCAAGCAGGTAAAGAAATCCCTGGCTATGCTTATGTCTTTGATGTTGTAGGTAAAGTCGGACAACGAGCTAAATAATTTGGTAATAAAAATGTGGAGTAAGGTTTTCTTGCTCCACATTTTTATTACATATTAAGCTTCATGCATACTCTAATTCAGTAACTATCCATTTGTTTTTCTTGTTTTCTACTTTCAGAGCAAAAGCCCTATTTTTCTCTCCGTCTTTTACTGTTAGAGTTACATCAGCATAGTTTTTTATAACATTTACTTGCATATAAATTGTGTTTAAATTTGGTAGTGTTTTCAAATTTTCTATTTTATTGTTATCTAGTTTTATTCGATAAGTTAGCTGTCTATAAAGTTCTTCTGATAGTAATTGCTCTATGTTTTTGATAGGTCTTTGATTTTTAAGTATTTCTATTATCAATATACCCACACTATATGTAGTTTTGTATATAGTATTAAGGTCGGGAATTTGTAATGTTTTGCCATAAGAGTTAGCGATTTTCTTTAGTAAGTTAATTTGCTTGTTTACATCATTTATTGAATCAGCGTGAATTGTGAATTCTCCGTCTGTATATTCCAATTTAGAAGTGAACCGCATATCAAAGCCTTCCTTTAGCTTTTAGCTTTCCAGAGTTGGATCACTTTTTTGCACAATTATATTATTTTATGGTTAAAATATTGCATTTACAAAAGAAACTCTTTAAGTTGAAATTTGATTATTTTAAAGTTGTAATGTAGTGTTTAAAGATTGTGTTTTGGTTTTAGAATATCATCACCATCTATATTTTAACTTTTCTTTACTAATTTAGATATTTATTAGAGTAAAACTTTAGGAAAACTTTAACAATTCTAGTAATTGAGTTATTTGAAGTTATGTGATTTTTGTAATAAAAATTACTAAATTTTATTGATTTAGTAAAATAATGGAAAAAGTTGTAATTATTAAGAGTTTATTAAGATACTTTAGCATGTTTTAATTAATTCCAGTATCTACGTTTATGCTACTGTTTGGAAACCAGTTATTGTTTTCTTGTTTATTTGAGTGTTGGTGTTATTTATAGCAGTAGTGTTTTTGAAATTGGTGAGAAAGTATTTATAAATCAATTGACCATTATAGTAAATGCTGCAATCTTTACTAACTGGAGTAAGGCTACGATAAGGGAGATATTATTCTAAACACTAGTTACAGTTGTAGTTGTTATCTTATTTTGTATTCAGCTCGCCTTGAAAAATAACTTCGTTGTGTAAGTATTTTTGTTATATATGGTGAGTGTATTGCTAAAGCCTTTGTTAGACGTTGAAGTCTATAAATAGTTGGAACTTAAGCTCGTAGAGGTTGTGATGAAGATAACTTTTTATTGAAGGTAGACAAGTAAATCTATGGGCAATAAGTAAAGTCTAAAAGATAGCTCACTAAATATGACACACAAGTAAATGGAGTAAGTAAACAGGTACCTTAAAGATAATCGAAACTTGTTCTTTGCTAAAAGCTAAGAGTAAATATGTCCTGCTGAATTAAGAAAATTATGTCCTGCTGAATGTTGTCTATCGGTTTTTGGTAGTAAGCACTTTTATGCTAGATACCTTTGCCCCAATAATTTAGGAGTAGGTTTCTTTTTTAGTGTTTACTTTTGACTACTGTTGCGTCCTTTTCTGCTAACAAGATCAAAGATACAACCAGCAAATAACAATGTTACTAAACCAGTAACCAATCCCTCATCAACACCAGTAGCAGGTAGCTTACGAAGAATAACAGACAACAGGCTTCTTAGTATTATTTGTGGTCTTTGGATAGTATAAGTGTATTTCGTGAAGTTCGGCAGATATTTAGGTACCGAGTTTGTAACGTAGCCAGCCCTAGTCTTAGTCTCAGCCAACTCATAGTCATCATAAGCAACATCAGCAAAGCTGACCCGCCCAAAGTATTGCTTATGTTAGCACACTTTTACCATTATCAAAGCTAAGTTTACATAAAGTATTAGTTATGCAAGCTTCAGTAAGATGCTCATTAGCTTTGGCATAACTTGAGCGTAACAGCAGTTTCATCAATGTGACGGTTAGCCATAGCACTTGTAACCACGAGAGAGTAGTTTAAAGTGCAACTTAAACAGCACGCCAATAGAGGCAACCTACCTCGAGCGTCAGTAATATCAGTAAAGCCAGTCTTGCCCAAAAACTCTTAGTATTTATTAGCAGTACTAGTAATAGTTTTACTAGCTTTACCCAACACCAGCAGTAGTTTAGCCTAATCGGGTATTTGTTTTTGTTTTCTGATTTTACTCTGTTGATGTTCTAGTTTTGTTTGTATGTGGTGGGGAAGGTTTTTTTTGGTGTTGTTTGGTGTTGTTTGGTGTTGTTTGGTGTTGTTTGGTGTTGTTTGGTGTTGTTTGGTGTTGTTTGGTGTTGTTTGGTGTTGTTTGGTGTTGTTTGGTGTTGTTTGGTGTTGTTTGGTGTGACACGCCCGGGTGTTTGTTGTGTTGTGTTGTGTGTGGTTGGGGGTGTATAGTTTTTGTCTGTTGCTTTGATGCTTTTTGTGTCAGGGTTTGTGTTTTTCCTGGTTTGTTTTCGGGGCTTCTGCTTTTTTTTGGTGGGGGTTTTGGGCTTTCTTGGGTTTTGTTGTTTGTGAACTGAACAGTGTGTCTTTTATTTTTGTGATGCCATTTATTTTTTTGATGATGCTGAGTGCTCTTTTTTGGGTGTTTGGTGTTGTTTTTTTGTTTTTTGCTTTTATTGGGCTTTTTGTTCAAGGGCTGAATTTGTTTTTTGTTTGGTTTTTGTTCGGAGAGTTTGATTCTGGCTCAGGACGAACGCTGGCGGCGTGCTTAACACATGCAAGTCGAACGATGAAGCATTTCCTTTCGGGGTTTTGTGGATTAGTGGCGAACGGGTGAGTAACACGTGAGTAACCTGCCCCCTTCTTTGGGATAACTATCGGAAACGGTGGCTAATACTGGATATTCAGCTTTTGCCGCATGGTGATTGTTGGAAAGGTTTTTTCTGGTGGGGGATGGGCTCGCGGCCTATCAGCTTGTTGGTGGGGTGATGGCCTACCAAGGCTTTGACGGGTAACCGGCCTGAGAGGGTGACCGGTCACACTGGGACTGAGATACGGCCCAGACTCCTACGGGAGGCAGCAGTGGGGAATATTGCACAATGGAGGAAACTCTGATGCAGCGACGCCGCGTGAGGGATGAAGGCCTTCGGGTTGTAAACCTCTTTCAGTAAGGGAGAAGGCTCTTTTTGTGGGGGTTGACGGTACTTACAGAAGAAGCGCCGGCTAACTACGTGCCAGCAGCCGCGGTAATACGTAGGGCGCGAGCGTTGTCCGGAATTATTGGGCGTAAAGAGCTCGTAGGTGGTTTGTCGCGTCTGCTGTGAAATTTCAGGGCTTAACCCTGGACGTGCAGTGGGTACGGGCAGACTAGAGTGCAGTAGGGGAGACTGGAATTCCTGGTGTAGCGGTGAAATGCGCAGATATCAGGAGGAACACCGGTGGCGAAGGCGGGTCTCTGGGCTGTTACTGACGCTGAGGAGCGAAAGCATGGGGAGCGAACAGGATTAGATACCCTGGTAGTCCATGCCGTAAACGTTGGGCACTAGGTGTGGGGTCTGTTTCCACGGATTCTGCGCCGTAGCTAACGCATTAAGTGCCCCGCCTGGGGAGTACGGCCGCAAGGCTAAAACTCAAAGAAATTGACGGGGGCCCGCACAAGCGGCGGAGCATGCGGATTAATTCGATGCAACGCGAAGAACCTTACCAAGGCTTGACATACACTGGGATGCTGCAGAGATGTGGTAGTCTTCGGACTGGTGTACAGGTGGTGCATGGTTGTCGTCAGCTCGTGTCGTGAGATGTTGGGTTAAGTCCCGCAACGAGCGCAACCCTTGTCTCATGTTGCCAGCACGTTGTGGTGGGGACTCGTGAGAGACTGCCGGGGTTAACTCGGAGGAAGGTGGGGATGACGTCAAATCATCATGCCCCTTATGTCTTGGGCTTCACGCATGCTACAATGGCCGGTACAGAGGGTTGCGATATCGTGAGGTTGAGCTAATCTCTTAAAGCCGGTCTCAGTTCGGATTGGGGTCTGCAACTCGACCCCATGAAGGTGGAGTCGCTAGTAATCGCAGATCAGCAACGCTGCGGTGAATACGTTCTCGGGCCTTGTACACACCGCCCGTCACGTCACGAAAGTTGGTAACACCCGAAGCCCATGGCCTAACCGTTTGGGGGAGTGGTCGAAGGTGGGATTAGCGATTGGGACGAAGTCGTAACAAGGTAGCCGTACCGGAAGGTGCGGCTGGATCACCTCCTTTCTAAGGAGACCGCAAATCATTTATTATTATTGTTTTTGGTTTGTGTTTGTCTTTTTTGGCATGACTGTTTGCATTGGACCCTTTGTTTTTTGGGTTGGTTTGTTTGTGGTTGTGTTTTGTTTTTTTTGGGTGGAACGTCATGGAAGACCTCGTTTGTTTGCTGGCCTGTTTTGGGTTGGTGCGGGGGTGGATGCGCTGTTTGGTTTAGGGGCAACAGTTTTTGTTGTTTCTTTTTTTTGTTTGCCATGCTTATTTTGTCGCGGTCCTTGTTTTGGGGTTGTGGTGGTTTGTGTTGGTGGGTTGTTTGTGAACTGTATAGTGAACGCGAGCATCTATGACAAGAGGATCCGTTTTTTTGGGTTTTTTTGTTGTTGTAATGTTTGTTAGAGAATTTTTTTTGGTCTCATTTTTTTGTTTTGTAGTTGCTTAGAGCATTCGGTGGATGCCTTGGCACCAGGAGCCGATGAAGGACGTTGTGGCCTGCGATATGCCTCGGGGAGTTGGCGAACGAGCTTTGATCCGAGGGTGTCCGAATGGGGGAACCCAGCAAGAGTTGTGTCTTGTTACCAGCATTTGAATATATAGGGTGTTGGGGGGAACGAGGGGAAGTGAAACATCTTAGTACCCTTAGGAAGAGATATTGCGTGAGTAGTGGCGAGCGAAAGCGTAGGAGGCTAAACCATGCGCGTGTGATAGACGGCAGTTGTTGCGTGTGTGGGGTTGTGGGGCGTGTTTTTTCAGTGTGCTGCCGCATGCTGGGTGAGTTATAAATGGTTGTTATAGTTGAACACTTTGGGAAGAGTGACCGTAGAGCGTGATAGTCGTGTAGGTGTAATTTCAGCCACTTGCTTGATGCGTTCCCGAGTAGCACGGGGCCCGTGGAATCTCGTGTGAATCTGCCAAGACCACTTGGTAAGCCTAAATACTACCTGGTGACCGATAGTGTATTAGTACCGTGAGGGAATGGTGAAAAGTACCCCGGGAGGGGAGTGAAATAGTACCTGAAACCGGATGCTTACAATCCGTCGGAGCCTTGAGGGGTGACGGCGTGCCTTTTGAAGAATGAGCCTGCGAGTTAGTGGTATGTGGCGAGGTTAACCCGTGTGGGGTAGCCGTAGCGAAAGCGAGTATGAATAGTGCGTTTTAGTCGCATGCTCTAGACCCGAAGCGGGGTGATCTACCCATGGCCAGGTTGAAGCACGTGTAAGAGCGTGTGGAGGACCGAACCCACTTCAGTTGAAAATGGAGGGGATGAGCTGTGGGTAGGGGTGAAAGGCCAATCAAACTCCGTGATAGCTGGTTCTCCCCGAAATGCATTTAGGTGCAGCGTTACGTGTTTCTTGCCGGAGGTAGAGCTACTGGATGGCCGATGGGCCCTACCGGGTTACTGACGTTAGCCAAACTCCGAATGCCGGTATAGTTAGAGCGTAGCAGTGAGACTGCGGGGGATAAGCTTCGTAGTCGAGAGGGAAACAGCCCAGATCATCAGCTAAGGCCCCTAAGCGTGTGCTAAGTGGGAAAGGATGTGGAGTTGCATAGACAACCAGGAGGTTGGCTTAGAAGCAGCCATCCTTGAAAGAGTGCGTAATAGCTCACTGGTCAAGTGATTCCGCGCCGATAATGTAGCGGGGCTTAAGTACACCGCCGAAGCTGTGGCATTCACACTTTTTTTGCTAAGCCGCCCTTTGATGGTTGGTTCAGGTGTGTGGATGGGTAGGGAGCGTCGTGTGTGGGGTGAAGTCTCGGAGTGATCTAGGGGTGGACTGTACACGAGTGAGAATGCAGGCATGAGTAGCGAATGGAGAGTGAGAAACTCTCCCGCCGTATGACCAAGGGTTCCAGGGCTAGGCTAATCCGCCCTGGGATAGTCGGGACCTAAGGCGAGGCCGACAGGCGTAGTCGATGGACAACCAGTTGATATTCTGGTACCGGCGAAACACCGTAAGGAACTGAACTTTATTGTTTTCGTGAACGCTGGTGGCTTTTCTTTTTTCTTTCGGGGAAAGGGTTGGTTGCTGGTTTTTGTGTTAATGTTTTTAGTAGGTTAGCGTGTTAACAGGGGTGACGCAGAAAGGTAGCCTCCGCGTGCTGATGGTTATGCACGTCTAAGGATGTGGCCCGTTTCCTAGGTAAATCCGGGGAACATGTGGGTGAGGTCTGATGGTGACACATTTTTTGTGGAAGTGGGTGATCCTATGCTGCCTAGAAAAGCCTCGACGTTAGGTGTTAGCCGCCCGTACCCTAAACCGACACAGGTGGTTGAGTAGAGTATACTAAGGCGATCGAGATAATCATGGTTAAGGAACTCGGCAAAATGCCCCCGTAACTTTGGGAGAAGGGGGGCCTACCTGGTGAAGCCAATTTTTTCTGGTGGAGCTGGTGTGGGTCGCAGAGACCAGGGGAAGCGACTGTTTACTAAAAACACAGGTGCGTGCGAAGTCGTAAGACGATGTATACGCACTGACGCCTGCCCGGTGCTGGAAGGTTAAGAGGAACGGTCAAACATTTTTTTGTTGAAGCTGTGAATTTAAGCCCCAGTAAACGGCGGTGGTAACTATAACCATCCTAAGGTAGCGAAATTCCTTGTCGGGTAAGTTCCGACCTGCACGAATGGCGTAACGACTTCCCTACTGTCTCGACCATGAACTCGGCGAAATTGCATTACGAGTAAAGATGCTCGTTACGCGCAGCAGGACGGAAAGACCCCGGGACCTTTACTATAGCTTGGTATTGGTGATCGCTTGTGCTTGTGTAGGATAGGTGGGAGACTGTGAAGATGGAACGCTAGTTTTGTTGGAGTCGTTGTTGAAATACCACTCTGGTTCAAGTGATTGTCTAACCTCGGTCCGTGATCCGGACTAGGGACAGTGCCTGGTGGGTAGTTTAACTGGGGCGGTTGCCTCCTAAAAGGTAACGGAGGCGCTCAAAGGTTCCCTCAGCCTGGTTGGCAATCAGGTGTCGAGTGTAAGTGTAGAAGGGAGCTTGACTGTGAGAGTGACAGCTCGAGCAGGTGCGAAAGCAGGAACTAGTGATCCGGCCGTGGTTCGTGGAAACGCGGTCGCTCAACGGATAAAAGGTACCCCGGGGATAACAGGCTGATCTTGCCCAAGAGTCCATATCGACGGCATGGTTTGGCACCTCGATGTCGGCTCGTCGCATCCTGGGGCTGGAGTAGGTCCCAAGGGTTGGGCTGTTCGCCCATTAAAGCGGTACGCGAGCTGGGTTTAGAACGTCGTGAGACAGTTCGGTCCCTATCCGCTGTGCGCGTTGGAAACTTGAGAAGGCCTGTCCCTAGTACGAGAGGACCGGGACGGACGAACCTCTGGTGTGCCAGTTGTACCGCCAGGTGCATGGCTGGTTGGCTACGTTCGGGAGGGATAACCGCTGAAAGCATCTAAGCGGGAAGCCTGCTTCAAGATTAGGTTTCGTTTGAGGTCCCCACTAGACTAGTGGGTTGATAGGCTGGATGTGGAAGAGCAGTAATGTTTTTTAGAGCTGACCAGTACTAATTGACCGATAACTACAAAAACATGTAAACAAAAAAATTTTTTTTTGGGATTGTATGTATTTTTTCTGACAAAGTGTTTTGGTGTTCGCGTTTTACTATATGGTTCATGACCAACCCGTCGGGGTGTGGTTTGATAGGTTTTTGCGGTGGTCATAGCGTGGGAGTTACGCCCGGTACCATTCCGAACCCGGTAGCTAAGGCCTGCAGCGCTGATGGTACTGCACTCGTGGGGGTGTGGGAGAGTAAGTCACTGCCGCAATAAAAAACTGTTTGTTTTGTTTAGGGGTTAGGACAGGGAAACATGAGAAAGTGTTTCTTGTCCTAGCCCCTAAAGTATTTTAAACACAAAAAACATTCTTTGATTCTTGTTTAGTATTATTCTTTGTTCTTACACACATATTTTTTTATTTTTTATTTTCTATAGATTATTTTTCCACTTATTCTTCTTTGGTTAGTGTTCTTTTATTATTTGTTTACTACCCACCCCCTTGTTTTTTTTGTGTAATAGGCGAGTAGTAGCTATGTTATAAGAGAACATACTTACTGTAAGGAAGTGTTTTATAGTCTATCCTCTTTCGTTTATTTCCCACACCATTTTTTCTAACAAAAAAGTCTAAGACCGGAGTACTATTACTAACAACACACAAACAACAATAACAGTACTACATGCCTAAAAATTTACTCTTATTTCCTTTTTTTGTTCTTATAAACATACTTCTTTCCCACTCACTCCCAACACACACAAAAACACACAGCCTTATAAACTAGACATGCTCAACTATAGTTCTGGTAAAAACCCATACCTACATAACACATCATGAACTCTATCAATTCTTTTGAAATCCCTCATTCTGTCTAAACAATTCATCAGCGAATCATAAGTAATTTCATAAATACCACTCAAATTTTTGAAAAAACTTAAATCATATGGTGAGAGTTTCTTTTCGTATCTAATCATATCTATTAATGTTCTAGCTGGACTTGTTATGAGTAGGTTATTTATTTCTATTACATCTTCTTTAAATAATCCATGATCGGTTATACATATATTTTCAGTTATACATGTTATCTTTTTGTGGTTTAGTACTAATTTTTCAAAATTATTACCAGTATAGATCCAAGTTGCGGTTTGTACACAAGCTACCATATGTGCAGGAATACGTCTTTTAATTACCCAAGCTCTATCAGTAACTGTGTTGCAAAACTTTGGATTGACATAGTAATTTTTATATACTTCTACAATTTTAGTGTTGTATAAATTTCGTACAAATAAAAATACTTCTTTAGGTACTTTTATTACATCTGAAGGTCCATTATTTAAAACTACTTCAGGAGATGTTAAAAACGAAATTAACTGTTTTCTTTCTTTGTTTAGCATGTATTAAAACAATCATAGTTTGAATACTCAATCAATGCTTAAAATTTTTTCTGTGGAAAACTCCTCTAATACACCTAACACACATTTTACGAACAATACCACCCATATCGTAAATATATTTGTTATAGCCGCACCATATAAGTAAGAATTTTGAAATAATTTACTTTTGATATTTGTATAACAGTTTTACAAATTATTGGTACTTCTCAATTACAGAATTAATATATATTTTGTTTATGTATTGTTTTTATCGGAAAAACTTTTACACTTAAGTAATAATACTTAAATGGTTGAGGTAATTTGACATAGTGATGAACAAAATATATAAAAGAATTTTTTCCGGTAACTTCAAAAAATTTAATACTGATAAAACAATTACTCGTGTTGTAAAGCAAGATAACACTTCAGAGATACTTATTAGTATGCCTACTGGCTGGGCTGGTACCATTATAGTTGGTTCCTTTGTCGCAATTTTTTCTTGGATTATACCTGTTCTTTTTTCGTTACTTTCTTATTTCTCATCTACTGATAATCCAGCTTTAAATGATACGACTTGGTTTGATGCAATGCTCTTAGGTAGTCAATTTTGGGCTTTGTCATTGGGAATACCTATTAAATTTAGCGCTGGTTATTTATCGTTACTTCCTTTAGGATATACTTTTTTAATTTTTGTCATTTTAATTTGGTTTTCAGTAAGAATAAACTTTAATAACATTAAAGCAGGTTTAGGTATAAACTTAGGTTTCGTTAGTACTGTTGTGTTATTTGGAATATTATTACCTCATGGAATTGGTATTTGGAAGTTATTCTTAGCTTCTTCAATTTTTTCATTACTTGCTTTAGTTATTATTCTTGTTAAGAAAAAAATTTTTAGTTTTGGAATAGCTCGTAATGAGGGTGAACTAACTTTCGATTTGTTTATATATCAAATTCCTATAAAAAGTGATTGGATAGAATTTGCGAATTATTTGACTAAAAAAAATATTCTTTACATATTATTGTATTCATTATTTTTATTCACTTTGTCATTTTTCTATAATTATTCTCAATTTAATTTAGTTATATCTTCTCTGCACGCTGACCCAATAGGCTGGGTAATTTTGCTGTTAATACAGATAGCTTATATACCAGTTATCATGTTTTGGTTATTAGCTTATTACAGTGGCGGATATGTTTTCTTAGGTAGCTCTGAAACCGTTATAAATACATTTGAAAAGCCTCATATTCTTTTCCCAAATATTCCTGCAATGACATGGATAGATACTTTTAGCTTAGGATGGCTAGTTTTTCTTATAGTTCCAACAATCTCACTAATAGTGTGTATAAGAGTTTATAAGAAATTTTCTACAACTGATATCGTTTCTATATTTAAAACTCACTTATATAATTTTGTAACTATTTTTATATCTATTGTTTTCTTTTATTATTTAGTAACAGGATCATTGGCTGGTAAAAATTTGACTCTATTTGGTCCTATGGTATTTGTATCTGCTTTGTTATTAACAATACAAGTTGTTTTCACACAACTAATATTTTTTATTATTATTTATTTACTGAATAAGTATGAGATTAAAAAACGCATATTTACTTCTAAGAGTTCAAAGCTTAAAGTCAGTACATTTACTGATCTTAGAGAAAAAAATACTTCTGTTTCTGAAGATATGGATAAAGAAAATTCTCAAGTAACTGACTCGAATACTACTGAGGAACATACAAGATTTGATGTTGGAATTGACTTTGCAGAAGATTCTTGTAATGAGATGGATGAAGATACCGATGAAATTTCTAATAAGAGTACTCAAGATATAGCTCGAGATATTGTTAACGAAGTTCTTAAAGAAAATGAGATTGACTCATCTGATAAAAACTTTGATACAAATAAAGAGTGTAACAGCAACTCTGATAATGATTCTAGTCAAGATGCTTCTGATACAAAATTTACTGGTGATAAAAAACCTATGGCAGAGTTAGAAAAGACCGATGTTGAAAATGCCTATATAGATGTTGAATCTAAAGAATATTCCTCTGAAGAAAAATTAGCAAGGTCACGTAATGGTGTAGATACTGAAGTTCTTTCTGAAAAAAGTCAAGAAGAATCTAAAGACGGGTAGCTATACAAAATAATGTTGTTCATATTCTGCAGTGTGAATTTGTCATATGTATAGTTGCATTCTTTAGAAGGTAAGTTAAATCTTATAGCTTGGATACGTGCTATTATGGTAAAAATATACTTGAATAATGCTACTGATATGTGTAAGAAGCGGAGAGAAAAATGAGTAAAGAAAAAACAAGAAAGCTCTTTGCAATGCCGTATCTATTATTGCTATTGGATGCTGTATGTATTTTAGTAGTGCTGTTATTGGTTATTTTAGATAAAACGTTTATTGCGGTGTTTGCTTTAGGCATAGTGAACATGGTTTTTGGTATATTCGTTATAGCTACTGGGCATTCACAAATTTTTAAAGCAAAGTCTAGGCTTTTTGACTCTTTGTTTTTGTTTACTTTAGGTGCTGCAATTATAGCTTTTTCTTTGTTAGTTTTTTGGGTTCCTGATTTGCCTATTTTGTAACTGAGTCGTTATTAGGTATACGTTTTATAAAACTTTTATATTATATAAATTGAATAAGTCAAATATTGTTATTTTTATTTGTTTGTAATGTAGCATATTAATAAGTTTTACTTTACCTCAAGGAGGGCTTATGTTACAAAAACCAATTAATGTTGCTGTTTCTGGAGCTGGTGGGCAAATAGGATATGCATTACTATTTAGAATTGCTTCTGGCCAGCTTTTCCCTAATCAAAAAGTTAACTTGAGATTGTTAGAAATCCCCCAAGGAATTCAAAGCGCAACTGGTATAGCAATGGAGCTATTTGATTGTGCTTTTCCGCTGTTGAATAATATAGAAATTTATACTGAAGCACATAAGGCTTTCGAAGATGTAAATGTTGTTTTCTTAGTGGGGGCAATGCCTCGTAGGGAAGGTATGGAACGTTCAGACTTACTTTCGGCTAACGCAAAAATATTTGCTCCTCAAGGTAGGGCTTTAAATGAAGTAGCTGCTGATGACGTAAAGGTCTTGGTGGTGGGAAATCCTGCGAATACTAATGCTTTAATTACCGCTATGAATGCTCCAGATATTCCTGATTCTCATTTCAGTGCGATGACAAGACTAGATCATAATAGGGCGGTGGCTTTTTTGGCTGAAAAATGTGGTTCACCTTCTGCATCTATAGACAAAGTTACTATTTGGGGGAATCATTCGTCTACCCAGTATCCTGATATTACGAAAGCAACTGTTGATGGAAACCCTATAAAGGAAATTCTTTCTGATAAGCAATGGGTTGAAGATGTTTTTCTTTCAAGTGTTGCTAATAGAGGAGGTGAAATAATTAAGGTGCGTGGATTGTCTTCCGCTGCTTCTGCAGCCTCTGCTGCTTTAGATCAAATGCGTGACTGGATTTTCGGATCAGATAAGTCATGGGTAAGTGCCTGTAAAATATCTGAAGGAGAATATGGTATTGAGCCAGGTTTAATGTTCTCTTATCCGATTGTAAATAATGAAAGTGTTATGAAGGTTGTAGAAGGGTTAGAAGTAGATGAGTATTCGCGGAAAATGATTCGTAGAACTGAGTTAGAATTAATCTCTGAACGGAATATAGTTAAAGAATTAGGATTGATATGACACTTGAGTTGTTTTTATACTGAAAGTATATGAAAATTTTACAAAACTTATTTCAAAGGTTTTAAATGTGTTTAAATACAAAAAATAAGTTAGAAACGTTCTAAATATAGGGTTTGTAAATAGATGTGTAGAAGTAAAGTACTTATGTGATGTAGATTAAGTGAAACATTGAGTTTATAAGTAGAAAAATTTTATAAATATATTGTATTAATAAAGTAGATTTTTTGATTTAATAAAGTACAATGAGATTGTATAGTCAGCTGGCTTATATTAACAAGTCAGCAAGAAAATGATAATACAATCATATTAGTTACAGATGCATAAGCATCTCGGACAAGGATGTTCAGGAGAAAAATATGCGCCGTAGTGCAATTATTGCAAGTGCAGTAGCATTGAGCTTGGCTTTAGTAGGATGTTCTTCCGCAGGTACATCTGAAAGCAAAGACGCTGGAAAAGATGTACAGGTAGTTAGCTGGTGGGCACAAGGCTCAGAAAAAGCTGGTTACGAAGCTCTACAGAAGATTTTCAAAGAGAAGAAAAAAGATTTTAATTTTGTTGACGCAGCTGTTGCTGGTGGCGGTGGCTCACAGGCTAAACAGAAACTACAAGCAGACTTGGATGCTGGTAACCCACCAGAAACATTCCAGGCACATGCTGGTGCAGAGTTGACAGACTACATTAAAGCTGGACAGATCGAAGACGTATCAGCTCTATACGATAAGTTCAAATTACGTGAAGTATTCCCACAGTCACTAATTGAACGCCTAACAGTTGACGGAAAGATTTATTCAATTCCATCAAATATTCACCGTGCAAACGTTCTATGGTACAACCCAGAAGTATTAAAATCAGCAGGAATTGATCCAAAAAAGGTACCAGCTACAATTGATGACTGGATTGCTGACATGGAAAAAGTCAAGGCTGCTGGTAAAGTTCCATTGACACTTGGTATGAACTGGACACAGACTCAGCTACTAGAAACAATTTTGATTGCTGATTTGGGTGCAGAAGGCTACAACGGTCTATGGGATGGAAAGACTGACTGGGCAGGTGCTGAAGTTACAAAGGCTCTAAAGCACTTCCAGAAGATTGTTGAATTGGCACAGACTGATTCATCAGCTGACTGGGAACCAACACTAAACTTCGTCATGGACGGTAAAGCAGCTTACAACGTAATGGGTGACTGGGCAATTGCTGCATTCACAGCTGCTAAGAAAGAAATGGACAAGGACTGGATGTGGGCACCTGTACCAGGTACACAGGATGTATTCGACTTCCTAGCTGACTCATTCACATTACCAAAGGGTGCAAAGAACCCAGAAGGTGCAAAGGCATGGCTAGAAGTTATTGGTTCAGCTGATGGTCAGGCACAGTTCAACCTAATCAAGGGCTCAATCCCAGCACGTACAGATGTTGATACAACTAAGTTCCCAGAATACCAGCAGAAAGCTATGGAAGACTTCAAGTCCAAGACTGTTGTTTCTTCACTAGCTCATGGTGCAGCTGCTCCACTAGCTGTTTCATCAGCAATCAACGATGCAGTTGTCAAATTCACACAGGGACAAGGCAAAGACGTTGAAGGTCTACAAAAAGACCTAGTAAACGCTACAAAGTCACTAAAGAAGTAATTTCTATCTGACTGAATCTATTATTGGGGCACAGAAGATGATTGTATGTTCTGTGCCCCAACTTAAGTAATTGTATTAGGGGTTATATGCGTAACTTAAAGAAGTGGGGCCCACCTTTTCTGCTTATCCTCCCATCATTAATATTGATAGGAGTGTTCGTGTATGGGTTGATAATAGTTAACTTCAATACATCACTAACAGACGCTCATACAGCTGCAACATCTTCGGGTAATGCACCAACGAATTATACTGGCTTTTCAAATTATGTAGAGTTGCTATCATCTGATGCCTTTCTTTTCTCACTACGTAATTTGCTAATATTCACACTTGTTTTTCTATGTGGAACTCTTTTAATAGGCTTCGTTTGGGCATGGTTGCTTGATAAACCGATTAAAGGTGAAGGAATTTTCCGTTCAATTTTCTTATTCCCTATGGCTGTTTCTTTTGTGGCTTCTGGTGTGGTATGGAAGTGGCTGTTGTCTCCAATCGAAGGTGAGACTGCAACTGGTTTAAACCGCTTATTCCAGATGGTTGGATTGGACTTTTTGCAAAATCCTTGGTGGTCAGATGTTAGCGTAGGTATTGTCGCTATCACAATTCCAGCAATTTGGCAGCTATCGGGTTATATTATGGCTTTATTCTTAGCAGGATTCCGTGGTATCCCTGATGAGTTACGTGAGGCTGCACGTGTGGATGGTGCTTCAGAGTGGCAACTATATAAATCTATAATATTCCCACAGTTATCACCTGTTGCTCTATCAGCAATAATTATTATTGGCCACATGTCTTTAAAATCTTTTGACTTGATTATGTCGATTGCTAACCAGTCAGTTTACTCGACTAAAGTTCCTGCAATTGATATGTACGTATTCAAAACAACCTATGACTACGCTAACTCTGCAGCAGTTGGATCTATTCTACTTGTAATCGTTGCAGTATTAGTTATTCCATATTTGATTCATGATACACGTCAGAGAAGGAAGTAACATGAGTACTGTAACTAAGAAAAAAACTGAAGAAAGATTTAGCATAGGACGTACAATACGTTACGTACTATTACTGTTGTCTGTTATTTTCATTTTTATACCAGTTTATGTTTTGATTGTTACTTCTTTCAAAAACGGTGCAGAAGCTAATCCATTACATGCATGGTATTTACCTGAATCATGGGTATTGGATAACTGGGAACTCGCATGGAAACAACTATCAGCTCCTATACTACGTACATTGCAGATGGTTATTCCAGCAGCACTAATTTCATCTATGCTTGGTTCAATCAATGGTTTCGTTTTGTCACGTTGGCGTTTCCCATACGCTAACTTAGTATTTACTTTATTGCTATTCGGTATGTTTATCCCATATCAGGCAGTAATGGTGCCATTGATGAAACTAGTTTTAGGTTTGAATTTGCCAACTGGTGTCCCAACTTTGATTTTGATTCACGTGGTTTACGGTATTCCAATTACTACTTTGATTTTCCGTAATTACTATGAATCTGTTCCAAATGAATTGATTGAGGCTGCTAGGGTAGACGGTGCTGGTATGCTACGTACATACTGGTCAGTTGTTTTACCTATCTCTATTCCATCTTTTGTGGTTGTTATAATATGGCAGTTTACATCAGCATGGAATGACTTCTTATTTGCTTTGTTCTTCTCAACGCCAGTAAATGGTCCTGTAACCTTGGCATTGAATAACTTAGCTAATGGTTCTATTCTAAGTAACTATGGTGCTTCTATGTCAGGTGCTTTACTAGCTTCACTACCAACACTAATTGTTTATATCTTATTAGGTAAATACTTTGTTGGTGGGCTTATGTCTGGCTCTGTCAAAGGATAGAAAACTTTATGTTCAAGGGGGCTATACAGCCCCCTTGATTTATATTAAATGTTGTAGAATATAATCTAAATTATAACTTTTGGAATATCTAAATATTGTGTATTACTAAGAAGAAATAAAAGGAGGTTGAAAATGATTATTTCAAGTACTGGAATTATCAACGGAATAATTGATAAAAAATTTGGTAAAAATGGCGAGAACTTTGATAAAAACAATATTCCTATATACTCACTACCTTTTAAAATTGAAAATCCTCCAACGAATACAGTTTCGTTTGCTTTTATTCTTGAAGATAAAGATGCTTATCCTGTAACAGGTTTTAGCTGGATACATTGGTTAGGAGCAAATTTACTCAAAGACAATGTTGAAGAAAATGAAAGCCGTACTTCTGTAGATTTTATCCAAGGAGCTAATAGTTGGGTAAGCGTATTGGGTGGTAATGTCTCAAGAGATGAGGCTAGTTACTATGGGGGAATGGCTCCTCCCGATAAGGCACATGTATATGAACTACATGTATTCGCTTTAGATAAAAAATTACACTTAGAAAATGGATTCTATTTGAATGAACTCTATAAAGCAATGAATAATCACATAATTGAGCAAGCTAGTATAAAAGGAATATACGAAAAGTAATACTGTTTTAGTAGCAATAATAGGAACAGGTATCTAAATTATTAAAAAACAAACCTTCAATTTCCTACAACCCTCTAACTATAAGTATTTAATATAGCTTTAAAATAGAATAGTAAATAAAAGTGAACCCTTATTAAAACTTGTTATTTTGTTATAATAAATAGTCGTATAATCCTGATATTTTAGTGTAATAAATACTTGTTATTTATTATAAAATAATAATTACTAAATCTAAATTATATGAAATAAACAGTATATTTATGATGACTTTGAAATAAAAAAATCCTTAATTCTGGTGCAAGATTTTCCAAAAACGTGTACCCTATTAAGAGGATTTTATATTAAAGAAATGAGAATACTTATATGGCGATTCGTCAAGATATACGAAATGTTGCTATCGTAGCACACGTTGATCATGGTAAAACTACTCTTGTTGATGCAATGCTTTGGCAATCAGGGGCTTTCTCTGAGCATGATACTGTTGAATCAACAGGTGAACGCGTTATGGATAGTGGTGATCTTGAACGAGAAAAAGGTATTACCATTCTTGCTAAAAACACAGCGATAGAGTATTCGGGCGTATCGGCTAAGAAACTAGAATTAGAAAAAGTCACAATCAATGTTATCGACACTCCAGGCCACGCTGATTTTGGTGGGGAAGTCGAACGTGGCTTATCAATGGTAGATGGTGTTGTATTACTTGTTGACGCTTCAGAAGGACCACTGCCTCAGACTCGTTTTGTGTTACGTAAGGCTTTGGCTGCAACCTTACCTGTAGTTGTAGTAGTAAATAAAGTTGATAGGCCAGATAGCCGTATCAGTGAAGTTGTTGAGGAAACGACTGACTTATTGCTATCTTTGGCTCAAGATCTTGTCGATGAAGGATATGACTTAGATTTGGATGCACTATTGGATGTTCCAATTGTGTATGCTAGTGCAAAAGCTGGAAAATCATCACTAACACAACCAGCTGATGGTCAACTTCCAGATGGTGACTTGGAAGCAATGTTTGAGACTATACTAACTAGAATTCCTGGTCCAACTTACGATGAAAATGCTCCTTTACAAGCACACGTAACTAACCTAGATGCTTCACCATTTTTGGGACGTCTAGCTTTGCTGCGCGTGCATAATGGTGTTATTAAAAAAGGGCAGACAGTTGCATGGGCTAAGCATGATAACACTACACAAAATGTGAGAATTTCTGAACTTTTGATGACAAAAGCTCTTGAGCGTGTTCCAGCTCTAGAGGCAAAAGCTGGCGATATTGTTGCTGTTGCTGGTATTGAAGATATTACTATTGGAGAGTCACTAGTTGACGTGGATGATCCACGTCCACTTCCTCTAATCAAGGTTGATGATCCTGCTATTTCAATGACCATAGGTATAAACACTTCACCTTTAGCAGGACAGTGTAAAGGTGCTAAAGTAACAGCTCGTCAGGTAAAAGATAGGCTAGATAGAGAACTAATTGGTAACGTTTCTTTGAGAGTTTTACCTACAGATCGTCCAGATGCTTGGGAAGTACAAGGTCGTGGCGAATTAGCTTTAGCGATTCTAGTAGAACAAATGAGACGTGAAGGATTTGAACTTACAGTAGGTAAGCCACAAGTTGTTACCAAAGAAATTGATGGTAAAAAATGTGAACCAATGGAACACATGACTATTGATATTCCTGAGGAACACTTGGGGGCAGTTACTCAGCTAATGGCTGTGCGCAAGGGAAGAATGGAAAGCATGTCTAACCACGGAACTGGTTGGATAAGACTAGAATTTGTCATTCCAGCCCGTGGCTTGATAGGGTTTAGGACTCGTTTCTTGACAGAGACAAGAGGCACAGGTATTGCTTCATCCATCTCTTGTGGATATGAGCCATGGTGTGGAACTATTCAAGACAGGTCAACAGGTTCTCTCGTGGCTGACCGTCCAGGACAAGCTACTCCTTACGCTATGATTAACTTACAAGAACGTGGATCGTTTATTGTTGAAGCGGGTTCACAAGTGTATGAAGGTCAAGTCGTAGGTGAAAATCCTCGTGGTGAAGATATGGATGTCAACATCACACGTGAGAAAAAGCAGACTAATATGCGTGCCGCTTCTGCTGATACATTTGAAAACTTAGTTCCTCCTCGTAAATTGACTCTAGAAGAGTCTCTTGAGTTGGCAGCAAGTGACGAATGTGTAGAAGTTACACCTGAATCAATTAGGATAAGAAAAGTAATCTTACAAGCTCAAGAGCGTTTTAAGATTGCAGCAAAAGCTAGAAGAGAAGAGAAAAAATAGCTTTTACCAGCTCTGTAATAGGATGAATATGGATAAGTTGAAGAATAAAAAGTTTCTTGTAACACTTGCAGGAATACTTGTTGCTATATTTTTATTCTTAGCGTATGTGTTAGTCGGATATACCTATAGCTATGCTGTTTCTAATGGAACTAAGATTGCTAATATCGACTTATCTGGAAAGAGTGATAAAGAAGCAGTAAAGTTCTTAGAAAATAAGCTTTCTGAAGATATAAAGAAACCTTTAGTTCTAAATCTTAAAGACAAGGTTGTAAGTGTTTTACCTGCAGATTTATCTATAAAACCTGACTATGAAAAAACTATAAAAAATATTACGTATTTTACTCTAAATCCTATTAAAATATATGAGCGTATAAAAGGTAATCCAAATGCAAGTCTTGTAGTTACGAAGGTTAATGAAAAAGCTAATAAAGACAGAATCTTCAAACTACAGCAAGAACTAGGAAAAGCTCCTGTAGATGCGACAATTCATTATGAAGGTACAAACCCAGTATTAACGCCGTCATCGATAGGAGAAGGATTTGACGAAAAACATTTTTATAACTCTTTAGCAAAGCAGTGGTTTGTTGCTAAAGAGATAAAACTGAATTCTAAGAAAATCAATCCAAATATTGATGATAAAGAAGCGAAAAAAACTTTTGAAGAAGTTGCTAAGCCTCTAGTAGCTTCAGCTATGACTTTAAAAGTAGGCGATAGTAATGCTGAAATCTCTCCAGAAATACTAGCAGAATCTGCCAAATTTACTCCTAAAGATTCTAAGCTGTTGCTAGAAATAAACGGTGACTTTGTCAGTGAAAAGATTTTTAGTCAACTAGGTGCTACTGTATCAAAACAGCAGGATGCAAAGGTTATTATCGAAAATAATGCTCCTAAGATTATTCCATCTCAAGTTGGTAAAAACGTTGATTCAAATGCTCTAGCTGAGAATATAGTTAAAAATGCTTCAAAATTTTCAAACCGTGAATTCGACTTACCAATAACTGATATAAAGCCTGAATTTGATACTCAAGCTGCGCAAAATCTTGGAGTTAAAGAGGTAATTGGTGAGTATACTATCCCTATTAAGGGAGAAGTGAAGCGTCAAAATCTCATCGTTGGAGCAAATAAGATAAACAATAGTTTGGTAAAGCCGGGGGAAACTTTCTCTTATAATGACAAGCTCACTCCAGTTACAGCAGCTAATGGTTTTGTTAAAGGTTTGGCTATCGTAGGAAATTCTTATGGCTGGGCATACGGTGGCGGATTATGTCAACTTGCTACCACCATTTTCAATGCGGCTTTCTTGGGTGGAATGCAAGATGTTGAGCATAGGGCTCACTCAGAGTATTTCAGTGAATATCCTTTAGGTAGAGACTCTGCTTATTGGGAAGGTAGCTTAGACCTAAAGTTTAAGAATGATACTCCTTATGGTGTAGTAGTGCAATCATACGTTGAGGGCTGGAACTTACATGTTAAACTCTGGTCTACTAAGTACTATGAAGTAAAGACTACTACAGGTTCGAAATATGGCTTTGTATCGTTTGCTACCAGAAGGGTTGAAAGTTCTAACTGTGTAGGTAATTCTGTTGGGTCAGCTGGGTTCTCAGTAGATGTATGGCGTGGTAGATACGTAAATGGAAAACAGCATGATCAGAACACTTACACTGCAAGATATAAGCCATCAGATATCGTAAAATGCGGTAAAGAAGAAAAGAAAGTTTCTGAAGAAGAAACTAGGGAAGAAGTACAACTAGCTCCTGAAAACTAGCTTTGTTTTATTAGCGCTAGCTTTTGAAGTATGCCTTTAACTTACCAAGGTACTACGTATATGAGGACAATTTGTTTCAAAATTCTGCGAGTAAGTATCTAAGCTTATTTGTGCTGTTTATAACCTAGTTTATAAGACACAAGATTAGAGGATAAGTTTTCTCTACTATGCTGAAACTATGACTGCTCTTTTTACACAAGAGATAACTAAAAAATTTATTTACTTCTACAAGTTAAATACTAGTAAATAGGTTTCTATAAGATATAGCTAAATAAGAAAACAACCGTCTTACGTAATTCTTTATTTATCTTTAGGTTTTACTATAGGTGGAGGTGGAACTTTTTTGCCAGTTACCATTTTTTCTGATGGAACTCTTACTTTACCTTTTCTAGTTTCTATCACTACATAGTGAGGAGATTTTTCTATCAAATAGCCTAAAGCATCATAAAATCCATCAGCTTCTCTTCTACGTAATACAACACGATCTCCTATTTCCCAAGACATCCATGGTAAATTAGTGTTTGATTCTTTTTCATTTGGGTTTAAACTATTCATACGAAAAGATTAACAAATAGTATATAGAAAAGGGAAGTAGATGACATACGTTATTGCTCAACCATGTGTAGATGTAAAAGATCGTGCATGCGTAGATGAGTGTCCAGTTGACTGTATTTATGAAGGGGAACGTACTTTATATATACACCCAGAGGAATGCGTTGACTGTGGTGCGTGCGAGCCTGTATGTCCTACAGAAGCAATTTTTTATGAAGACGATTTGCCTGAAGAATGGGCTGATTACTATAGGGCTAACACTGATTTCTTTAAAGAAATCGGCTCTCCAGGTGGGGCATCAAGCGTAGGTGCTTATGATTTTGATGATGAAATGATAGCTAAGCTGCCTCCTCAAAATGAAGAGTATAGAGCTGAACATGGACTATAAATTTATAAAAAGATACTATTAAACGAGCATAATAATTACTTAGTCAATAGTGTATTTTATAAAGTGACTTAGTTATTTTAAAATTATACTTACTGGGTAAATAATACAGTGGAATAAGCTATTTATATCGAAAGTAAAGAATATACTTATTGTGACTTCTTTTGTTGTATAAAGTATTTTTATATTTCTGTAATATTTTTTACCTATAGTACTTGTCTTAAACTCTTATAATGCAAATTATTAATACCTAATCTATCGGGTTTCTTTTAGTATAGCTTTTCCTTTTTCACAATGTACGATATAAGTTGGGACACCATTTTTTGAATAAATACTGTCTCTGTAATGTCCATGTGCATATATTTTGCCATTTATACAATTAACTTCATATCCGTCTTTACTGCGTAAGAAAGTTTCTAATACACTAATTCCATTTTTAGTATTTAAATGACACAAATTGGAAACACTTATATTTCTGGCTAAAGCTACGCCGTTAGTAGTTTGTAAAAGGATATTTTCTGCTTTTATATTTTGTGCTTGTACTTTGCCATTATGCATATTTACATATAAGGAATTACATTTTAAATCTTTTAATATAACTTCTTTGTATTGAGCCTTAACATCAATTAAATCAGTATTTTTAGGTAGTGTTACAGTAATTTGTGGTATACCTAGTAAATTAAAATAAAAAGATTGAGGATTGTTATTTATTTGTGTAATTTTTATATTTTGATCTGTAATACTTACTTTGAAAGCTTTATTGTCACACTTGTTATACTGAATTGAAAACTTTTCTCCACTTTTTAAAATTACTCTTACATTTATTGTTTTTATAAATGATTCTTTCATATTGTTCCTATAGACTCTATAGATATGTGAAATAGCTTTTCAATGAGTTTATAACTAGTTAATAGAAGTTGTTTAAATTTAAAAAAGTATTTTGACAAAAGTTATACAAATATTATTTTCTTTATATACATTGAAGACTTTATGTGTAATCTTTATGATATTGCATAACAATAGTTATAAACTAGGAATATTGTAATTATTTTATAAGAAATATTATTCTTACTGTGATTTATTATATTTGTACCTAAATAGAAATAGTATTTTCGTTACTATAACTTAATAAGTAGTATGGTAGTTTGGTAGCTATAAATGTATATAGATAGTGCTGTTAACGTTATACTAGTAACATTGCAAACGCTCTATTGTACGTAGTTAATATTTAAATCTTGTATAAAGATATCTAATTCCTATTTATAAAACTATCTAAAAATAAAGTTACTTATGAATATCATCCCATAGTGAAGTATACTCTATGTCTAGCTCAGCTGATAAATTTCTTATAACCCTAGGACTTATACCTATTACGTTATTGTAATCTCCATCTATTCTCTCAATAAATGCACTGCCATAACCATCGATTGTGAAACCTCCAGCAACATATAAAGGTTCTCCTGTTTCAACGTACTTTTCGATTTCTTTATCTTTTGTAATTGCAAAAGTAACTTTAGTGCTGTCGCAATTTAAAGCGATTTTTAAAGGAAGAGTTTCTAAAAAGTTTTGTACGTCAGTTTCACTACTAATACTAGGTAAAGATAAAGTATCTAAATCCATATTTAATAAAATTTCTCGTTCTAACTTTACCAATGCGTGACCTGTATGCAGAGTTGTTGTTTTGCCTCTCATCTGTTTTGCTCTTTGGATAGCTATTGTCTTATCTTTTGGTTTACCTAGCATTTTGTTGTTAAACTCGAGCATAGAGTCGCAAGCAACTAGTGCTAACTCTTTATGATGAGTATATTCAGAAGTAGTTTTTTCACGAGTATTTATGCAAATATCTTTTACAATTGAAAGAGCTTTTGCCAGAGCCAGAGTGCTAACTTGTAGTTTAGGTGAAAATTTTTCTGTATGCATGCTGGATAGTATTTTTTCTTCGTCAGTGTTGCTTACCAAAACTTTTGCAGTTATTCCAGCTGATTTTAGTACTTTCAACCTAGAGGTTGAAGCTGAAGCGAGAATTAATTTGTAATCCATTCTTTACCTTTAGCGTTATTTATGTTTGAGATAGACGTTGCAGTAGCACGAATTTGCTAACTAGCTTATAAGTTCATATATGAAGGGGATAGTGTAAGTTCTATCCCCATTACTTTATTTCTGTAGTGCTTCTTTCATGATGTCTAGGCTTAGAGAACCAATATTTAGTGCTTTTTTATGGAAAGCTTTCATAGTTGGCTCCATTCCTTTACCGCTTGCTGTACGCAAATATTCCTCACGTGCTTGTAGCCATAGGCGTTGACCTATCTTGTAAGAAGGCGCTTGTCCAGCCCAGCCAAGGTAACGTTCCCATTCAAAGTGTAAGAAAGTTTCGTTCATTGCAACATTATCTTTCAAAAACTGCCATGCAATATTACTATCCCAAAGTTTATCACCATACTGGCTTGGAGCTTTTTTCTTCAAATGTACGCCAATATCAAGCACTACACGACTTGCACGTAGTCGTTGCGCATCTAACATTCCCATTCTTTCACCAGGATCGTTTAAGTATCCTAGTTCATCCATGAGCTGTTCGGAATATAATGCCCATCCTTCGCCGTGTCCGCTAATCCAGCAGGCTAGTCGACGCCAACGGTTTAGCTGTTCTGTTAGACATATAGTTTGACCAACTTGTAGATGATGCCCAGGTACTCCTTCGTGGTAGACAGTTGTTTTTTCTTGCCATGTAACAAATTTGTCTTCTCCCTGTGGAACTGACCACCACATACGTCCTGGTCTGGTGAAGTCTTCTGATGGTCCTGTGTAGTAAATTCCACCTGATGAGCTTGGTGCAATGCAACATTCAATGGTCTCTATACGCGGATCTATATCAAAGTGAGTTCCTTTTAGCTTTTGTATAGCTTCATCAGCAGTCTTTTGCATCCATTCTTGTAATGCTTTTGTGCCGTGTAAAATATAGCGTGGCTCATTGTTTAAGTTGTTTAGTGCTTGCATTACGCTGACGTTATCGCCGTAGAGTTCTTTGGCGATTTCTTTTTGCTGCTTATCTATATTATTTAGTTCTTCTTGTCCCCACTCGTACGTTTCATCAAGATCTACAACTGCACCAACATGATATTGAGATAGTAGTTTATATCTTTCTAAGCCGACAGCGTCCTCTTGCGGAGCGAGGGGTATAAGTTCTTCTTGCATATAAGTTTTTAGCTTATTAAATTCACATTTAGCGTTTTGGATAGCTTCTTTAAGTGTGCTTTGGAAAGAAGAATCGCAGTTTTGCAATTTTGAATAAGTTTGTTCAAGTAAATCTAATGAGGAAGATGAAGACGCTAGATTGTCTATTTGCTTACATACAGCTTCTATTTGGCGTTTAGCGCTAACGTGTTCTTTGTTTTTAGCGTATTGTAAGCTTTCAATATATCCTTGTAGTGGTTGGTCTATGTTTTGTAAACGTGTAAGGATTTTTTCAAAGTCTTCTTGTGTTTCTTGAGACTGCAAGTCAAATATGTCTCTTATTGCTTGAAGAGGTGACTCAATGTTATTTAGTGATCTATGTTGTTCTCCAGTGACATAAAGTTTGTTGTATAGGGAAATTCTCTCTTCCATTGCTTTTAGAGTTATTTCGTCTGTTACATTTTCTAACTCTACATTTTTTGCTTTTTCAAGTGTATATAAATGTAATTTATTTGTTTTTTCTAAACCGCTAGGACTAAAATCTGGCCACAAGTGGTCATAACCTTTTATACCTAAGTATGTTGCTTCAATAGGGTTATTCTTTGCTATATTGTCAACGTATTCTTCAGCTATTTGGTCTAGCTTTGTGTTTTTAGGTGCTTTAGTCATTTTTTATTCCTTATTACGTTTGTTTATTAATGTTTATTGTAGCCGTTTTTAATACTTTATGTGATTCTTACTTTTGTTTTAGTATAGAGTGTTTTACCTCTTGCGAAAATGATTATCAATAAGTAAACTATTCTTATTGATAATCGTTATTAGTAAGGTTTGAAGTGGTAACAAAATTTGGAAAATCCAATCGGGTAAAAGCTATAACACTATTTTTGATTTTCTTGTTGGTCAGTGCTGGTAGTATTACACCTACCTATGCTGAAGATGTGATTATTGGAGCAAAAGGTGGTAATCATGTCGATTTATTTCATCTAGAGCCAGTTAACGGAAAACCAAAATTATTTTTATCAGAAGATATTACGGGAAGAAAAGTTTTACGCGATCCTAATACTACAGTGCTAGAAGTTACAGATAAAGCTTATTACACCCAGATACCTGCACATTTTCCAGGCGCACCGAGTGCATATGTGTTATCACAATCAGGTAATAATCCTGATATCCTATGGCCAGGATGGGATACGCTAGCTGTAGCTAAAATTGGATATCAGTCTACTAAATTTACTTTTGAGAGTGTACAAGGTCCTGGCAAAGTTTATATGTATCAATCTACTGTAAATAATCCAGTTTCTCCTGTCTTATCAGGTGGAGGAATTGAAGTAGTAAATGGTTCTCAAATCGTAGAACCATTTCCAACACACAAACACGTAACTTGGACTTTTACTAAAGCAGGAAGATATACTTTCAAAGTAAATGTAGTATCTACTAAAGATGGCAAAGACTACAATGTTGGAAGTGCAACTTACAGGATAGATGTAGACTCAAAAAATCAGTCAAAACCACCTGTAGAAGCTCCCAAAGCAGATTGTAGGAAAGGTTATGAGAAAAAACTAGCTAACGATGGTAACTACTACTGTGTTAGTCCAAATGTAGCTAATAAAATACAAGAAAACTCGAATAAACCTGTTGGAAAAACTTGTAAACCAGTTCTAGAGCGCAGGCAAGCAAAACCAGGTGATAAAATTAAGACCACGAGTACAGTATTGTTTAATGTTGGAAGTAGCGCTGGAATTACAAGTGGACACTTTGACTTAGGATCTGCAGTAATAAACGGTGAATACACTGGTGTACTAAAAGACGATAATCAGGGTTTATGGGTAAATCCATCTTCTAGAACATTTGCATTGTCTGATGCTGCAAGAGTTTCCTTACCTGCTGGTTTATCAAGTATTGGTGAAAAAGGCGCAACTGCTTGGATGATTGATCAGACTCAAAAAGCATCAGTTCCTTGGGTAGGTATAAATACTCAACATCCAGGACTACTACAGAACACGACAGGAAATGTTACCTTCCAGATGAATTATGTAGGTCCTGGAAGAGTAGCCTTAGTAGAAGGTTCTAGTTTCGGACAATCAGGAAGAGTGCTACTAGGAGCTGGTGGCGGATCATCTTGGACAGTACCAGCAAACTCTCATACACACCCTAACTGGTTTTTCTCAGCACCAGGTCAATATTCAGTAATTATCACACAGACTACAGTTGCTAGAACAAATGTTGCTTGGAATGAGTTAGTTGGACGAGATGAAAATGGTAATGAATGTTCTGCATCTTTGCCACAATCTTATGGAAAAGTAGCATCTAAAACTGATAAAGATAAAAAAGAAGAAAAAGAAGTTTCTAAAAAGGCAAAAGCAGTTAAATTCAATGCTTCTGGCAAGGAATATACTAGTGAGCAGTCATCAAATTCTATTTACTATGCACTAGCAGGTGTTGGGATTTTAGCTTTGCTTATTTCATCAGGAATCATAATCTATAGTTTTAGGACGAAGAGTGAGAATTAAAAATACTATAGTTAGTGTTGCAGCTCTATGTGTTTTTCTATCCGGATGCGCAAGTGCGTCCACATCACATCAAAGTGATAAAGTAAATGTTGTTGCTACAACACCAATTATTGCTGATATCGTAAAAAACGTTACTAGGGATAAAGCAAATGTTACTGCTCTTGTACCTAATGGGGCAGACCCACACTCATATGAACCAACTTTTAGGCAGACACGAGATGTAGCTAATGCTGATATAGCTTTTAGTAACTACCTGACTCTAGAAGAACAAGCGGTTATCAAAATGCTAGATGCAAATTTGCCTAAAAAAGTTCAAAATATTGCATTAGCAGAAAGTGCTATACCTAAAGGAATAAAGACTATTAACTTAGTTGAAAATAGGGCTTTAGATACAATTTGGTTAGGGCTTAGAGTTGAAGGTGAAGGTAAAAAAGATACTGATACTAGAAGTCAACAAGTAGAGATTAGTCTCAAAAAACTTGTAGGTCCTGGCAAAATGTTTGGATATTTGACAGAGTCATTTGGTGAACCAAATATTTACTTTGATTCAACGAATAAAGATAGTCGCACTAAGGCTGTATTGCCGATAGATGCACACACACATATGTCATGGGCTTTTACTAAACCAGGTATTTATAAGGCTACTTTTGTTGCAAAGCATAAAGATAACAAAACTAATAAAGTAACGGATGTTAAAGAATCTACTTTTACTTTTGCAGTTGGAGTAGATGCTCATAAGAAATTCCCAGGCAAAAAAGTATTTGATAAAAATCATGCTGATATAACTGTAGATTTGAAAGATAAAAAGTTAAAGTTTAGTGCAGCAGTTGCAGAAGGTGATCAGGCTCATTCTCACGTTGAAGAAGAACAGGGGAAAGACTCGCAGACGAATCACAATGAAAGTAACCATGAACATGAGCATGAACACGACCATGATGTAAACACCAATGGTGATGAACATAATCATGATGAACACGGACACGATGATGAAGATTCTCATGTACATGGACAAGACAGCGAACACGCACATTTACATCAAGACTATGATGCTAAAGATGTAATTATTGAGGTTCCTAATAAAGCAATTTCACAAGTTCCTAGTGAGATTGAATACAAATTCTTAGGTAAAGCTGGTGAAAGTATATATTTGTTACCTCAGGCAGTTCTAGGAAAGCATGTTCACGGTGAATTGGATCCACATTTGTGGTTGAATGCTGAAAATGTTAAATACTATGTAGATGTGATTGCTGAAAAGCTTTCAGAGATAGATCCTAAAAATAAAAATAATTATGATAAGAATGCCACAGAATATAAGGAAAAATTAGATAAGTTACATCACCGTTTGCTAGAAGAAGTCAAGCAAATACCTATTGAAAATCGACAACTTGTCACAACTCATGATTCTTTCGGATATTTTGCTAAAGCTTACGGCGTTAAAGTGGCTGGTTTTGTAACGCCTAATCCATCAACTCAGCCTTCAGTTGCTGAACGTAAAAAACTTACAGAAACTATTCATAATTTGAAAGTTAAAGCTGTATTTTTAGAGCCAAATATTATCGCTAAATCTTCTGTTTTGAAGCAAATTGCTGATGAACAAGGAGTTAAAGTATGTTCGATATGGTCAGATACTTTTACGGATAATATAACTAATTATATTCAAATGATGGATGCTAATATCAAATCTATGAAAAAGTGTTTAAAATAGTAATCATTATTGTATAAAAGATGGGGAAAAAGATGAAAAAGGCACTAGCAAAAGTAATTCTTCTATCTCTTTTAGGAGTAGGGCTTTTAAATTTACAAGTAGCTAATGCAGAAGATGTTCGACCAACAGATTCTAATTTAGAGCAAACTGTAGAACATGATGAAGCTCTAGTAAAAGATGTGAAAGAAATAGAAAATGGGCATATTGATATTGGCCCAAGAATTATTGATAACAAACTAGGACTATTTCTGCGTGATGATTCTTCCTCCCCATCAGTGTGGAGATATTTAGATAAAACAGTTCTGCGACTAAATGATAAGTCTAAGAAGAAACTACCTGAAAAAGAAGAATTTGCCTTTATCAAAGGTGCTGCAGGTGGATATGTGTATGTATCTCCACAGATTCAAAAAGAAGGCGTATTGTGGGCTGGCTGGAACACACAAAGTCCTGAAATCGTAGATAACTTTTCAAAAGGTGCAACTTTGCGTTTATTGAATGTGCAAGGCCCTGGTCAAATGACAATGTTCTTAGAATCAGGAACATTTGGACCTCCAACTGTCTTGTGGGATTCAGCTAACTCAAAAGGACAAGATATTTGGATGGATCTAAATACTCACACCCATGCTAACTGGGTATTTACTAAGCCTGGGGTGTATCTTGTGAACTTAGAGTTATCAGCACAGATGAAAGACGGATCTGTACAAAAAGTAGTTGAAACTTTGCGTTTTGCTGTTGGTAGTGAAACAAACGCTGATCAAGCTTTAAAAATGAAAGCTCATCCAAATAAGAATAATCTTTCAAAGCAAGTACAAGAAAAAGTTGTTAGAAATGCTACTGAAGATGAAAAAATAGATACTCTTATGCCTATTATCTATGGTGGTATTGGTATAATTGTTTTCGGATTAATGTTAGTTACTTTTGTTGTTATAAGAAATAAAAAGCATAAAAAAGCTGCTTATGAAGAAATAGAAAATATGTAGTTATATTTACTATGCTCTATGTCATTTTAAAGGAATAATACTAGCTATTTACACAACAAAATTGCTGAAAAATAGAAATGAATACTTATGTCAGAAGAAATAGAAAAAGCGGAAAGTAAAGCTTTACTTGAAGTGAAAAACTTATATGTTGAGCTATCAGGTAGAAAAATTCTTGAGAACGTAAACTTTCAAGTAAGGTCTGGAGAATTTCTAGCGCTAATCGGGCCTAATGGTGCTGGTAAAACAACATTTCTGCGAGCAATTTTAGGAGCTATAAAACCTAAAAGCGGTCAGATTATTAAACCTAAAGATGTTAAGAGAAAAAGTGTAGCAATCGGATATGTTCCGCAGATACATGAATTTGCGTGGGATTATCCTATAAGCGTTGAAGACGTAGTTGTATCAGGAAGATTTGGGCTTTTAGGCTATTTTAGAAGACCAGGCATTGAAGACTACAAGCAATCTTTGCTAGCTCTTAAAAGGTTAGGTATGCAAGATTTAGCTAAACGACCTGTGGGAGAGTTATCAGGGGGACAACGCCAACGAGTACTAGTTGCCAGGGCTTTATCAGTTGACCCTGAAATACTGATTCTAGATGAACCTTTCAACGGTTTAGATATGCCTACACAAGATTTGCTTATAAACTTGTTCTCAGATTTAGCTAAAGAAGGTAAAGCTGTCATCATGACAACTCACGACTTAAACGGAGCTTTAAATACAAGTTCACGTGTGTGTTTACTAAACTCCACCATTCTTGCTGACTCAAACGATACAAATATTATGGATTCAGCTTTGTGGGAGAAAACGTTTAATGTTGATGCTTCATCACCTATGCTAAAGAGTTTGGGAGTGCACTAATGATTTCTTTTATAGACTTTTTACAAGACCTATGTAACCCTATACTTTCATTTCTACCAAAAGCTCTCTTAGCTGCAGTTATTGCTTCAGTTGTGTGTGGTGTTGTCGGAAACCATGTTGTTCTACGAGGAATGTCTTTTATCGGTGATGCTGTTGCACACAGCGTTTTCCCTGGTATAGCTTTTGCCTTCTTATTACAGGGTTCTTTAGTGTTAGGTGGAGCAATTGCTGGTGTGGTAACAGCCGTGCTTGTAGCTACTTTCACTCAGAATCGTCGTCTGAAAGAAGACTCTGTAATTGGAGTTTTCTTTGCTGGAGCTTTTGCTTTAGGTATATTAGTCATTTCCTTAGTCCCAGGGTACTCAGGTTCCTTGCAGCAATTCTTATTCGGCTCAATTGTTGGTATATCTAACTCAGACCTTTATATCTCTAGCGTAGTTGGACTAATAATTTTATTTGTTTGCTTCTTACTACATAAAGAGTTTACAGCTGTTAACCTAGACAGAGAAACAGCTAAAATACTAGGAATTAGAGTTTTTGTACTAGATGTTGTCTTATATGTAATGGTTACTTTCGCTGTTGTTATATCAATTCAAACTATTGGAAACGTATTAGTATTAGCGCTACTAGTAACACCAGCAGCTACTGCTAGGTTGTTGACGGATAAAATGTCAGTAATGATGATTTTATCTCCAATGATAGGTATAGTTTCAGCTTTCATAGGTGTTTATTTATCCTGGTCGCTAGGAGTTCCAACAGGAGCTACTATCGTTCTAGTAGCTACACTTTGCTTCTTATTGACTTGGGTTTTTGCACCAAAGCATGGGCTAATTAGAAAAGTTTTTGTTACTAATTAGTCAAAAATAAATAAAATTAGGCGACTAAACGTATAAATATAATAAAATTTAAAAATATTTCGGCGTGTTTTCGCCGATTATTAGGAATAAGTCTCTTTTTTCTAGTAACCTAAGTTTCAAGAATAACTTATAGAGAGGGAAAAAATGAACCGCTCAGAACTAGTTGCAGCAATTGCTGAACGTGCAGGCCTAACAAAATCACAGGCAGATGCCGCTTTGACAGGTTTTGCAGATGTTTTGACAGATGCTTTGTGCAAAGGCGAAACAATCCGTTTGACAGGTATTTTGACAGCAGAACGCGTTGAACGTGCTGCACGTGTTGGTCGTAACCCACGTACAGGCGAACAGATGCAGATTGCTGCAGGCTATGGTGTAAAAATTTCAGCTGGTCTAACTTTGAAGAAAGCTGTTGCAAATAGCTAATTTATACTTTCAATAAGTGCTGTGAATATCGTAGGAACGAAGTTTGCAGCACTTTTATTGTTTAAAGTGGTAATGCATAAATCTACTTTGAATGCTCACTCAATCGATTGTTTACTTTGATTACTACTGTTGACTTGATTAGGACTGAAGTTTACGTATCTAAAAAGCATTTCTTACGCTGTGAGAAAGCAAAAAACTCAAATACTACTTGTATATCGACTTTACTTGGCGATATTTTACGATTTTATCGTCATATTTTATTATGATGTAGCTAAATATAAAACATATATAGCATAAGAAAATGTAATGAGTAGAAGTTATAGGTTATAAATAGAATATCCCTACTCATTTCCAGCATTTACTTACCATAAACACAAAGCAAGTAAATCCTCCATGTTTTGATGCAGTAAACTTTAAATTATTCACCAATTTTATTCTCATAAATATAAGAATTGTAAAAGGAATAACTGTGATGTAAAACTACTCTCACACCCTGTAACTACTAAGAGAACTTGGCGGGGGGGGGGGCGTTGTTATGGTATAGTGTTTATATGAGTGATGTATGGAAAAAAACAAATAATGATAGTATTTCTGAAAATGAAATCGAACAACGCCGCAGTAGTCTACAATCAAGTGATGTAAAGAGTTTTGAATTTAACATTACTGAAGAAACTATTGCTAACAGTGCTTTATGCATAAAGAACTTGAGTAAAAATTTCTCAGGTACATACGCTGTAAACAATGTCTCCCTAGTTGTGCCTAAGGGAAGCTTTTATGGGCTTGTTGGACCCAACGGTGCTGGTAAAACTACCACAATTGCTATGATTGCAAGGCTTTTGAAACCAAATAGTGGTGAAATTTATATTCAAGGTAAAGATTTATCAACTGATGAAGATGAAATTCGTAACTTAATTGGTGTAATGCCAGATGGTATGCGTCTTTTTGACCGTTTAACTGGTTTAGAATTGCTTACTTATAACGGTTTGCTTCGTGGATTACCTAAAGATGAAATTGTTGAGCGTGCAAATGAACTTTTGAAAATTCTAGACCTAGACAAAGAAAATAAAAAGCTAGTTAGTGATTATTCTGCTGGTATGACCAAGAAAATTACTTTAGCCTGTGCGATGATTCATGCCCCTAGCTTACTAATTTTGGATGAGCCTTTCGAAGCAGTGGACCCAGTATCAGCTAAGAAAATTCAGTTACTTCTAAAACAGTATATTGACAATGGAGGAACTATTATTTTCTCAAGCCACGTAATGGCAACTGTTGAACAACTGTGTACTCACGTTGCAATTATGAATAAAGGTAAAGTAATTACAGCTGGTTCAGTTGAAGAAGTCTCTGATGGTATTAGCCTTGAACAGCGTTTCATTGATTCTGTTGGTTCTAGCATTGAAGTAGAGGAACTAAATTGGTTACAACACTAATAAAGTTAAAAAATACTCAATTCAAGAACTATGCTCGTAAAAGTACTGCTATATTAGTGGGAACTATAGTCCTTTATCTATATGTAATTATGGGACTTATAGGTATATATGCTATGGCATTTTTGGCGCCAAACCTCAGCGAAGCTGAACTTCCTGTATATAGGCTTGTGGCAATATTAGCTCCAACGGTTCTAGCTCTGATTTTGGTGCTTGTGGGCAGTTTTTCTACAACTGGAGGGTCTGGACTAACCCCTAGCGCATTTAGGTTACTTGTAACGCCTTCTCATAAATTTGCCAGACAGATTATGATTGCTGAATTTGTTGGTATTCGAGGTATATTTGTATCTTTATCAATGCTTGCTATTGTAATAGTGGGACTAGACTTTCCAATACTAGCTCTAAGCTACTTGATAGGTAGTATTTTATTCGTAATTGCTTTCCAATACTGCAGTAAAATATTCATGATTTTGATGGGGTCATCTGAAACCGATAGCGATAAAAAGAACAAAAAGCAGATTCTTGTTTTCGCATTCTTGGCTATACCATACTTTTACTTTGTATTTGGAGGATTCAAAGGTACAAGTATTGCTTTCCTAATCACTCTTCTTCAAGTAATTCAATGGGTTCCAGTTGTCAGCTCTCTAGCTTTTCCTTTTGCCTTATTTGAGGGAGACTATACTAGTTTTCTCATTCAATTAGCAATTGCTTTAGTTAGCCTAATCTTACTAGATTTTATCTATTGCAAGATGTTTATGAATACTTTGGATGAAAAGGTTGTTTCTCCAGCTAAAGCTAAACGAAAAGAAAAATCTAAGAAAGAAGTTAGTGTTGATATAAATAGGATTACCAAGTATTACTCTGTGGCTAAAAAATTTGGTTTTAGTGACGAAAAAGCTGCAATGCTATCTAGAGTTACTATTTATTGGAAGAAAGACCCGCGATACAACGGTTCATTTATATTTATGTTTCTATTCCCAATTCTTTCAATCTTGGGTGTATATAAAGAGTTTATAAGCGCCTCAAGCGTGTTAACTGTAAGCTGGATTGCTGTATTTCTAGTTTCTTACTCTTATCATGCAGATATTAGCTTGGATTCTACGGCTTTTGCTACTCAAGTTATGACTGGTATAAAAGGTAAAACTGATCGCTTTGTACGTCCAATTCCTTACTTTTTCTTGACTCTAGTTATTACTTTCATTCAAAGCTGTGTGTATTTGTATTTTGAACCAAATATACAAGCGGTAGTGAATAACTTGGTAGTTGTTCTAATAGTATTTTTGGTAGCAATAAGTGTAAATTCTTGTTTAGGAACTCTAATTTTATATCCTATACAGGTACCAAACTCCTCAATTTTTGAACAAAAAGGTACTGGAAACATGGGATTGGTAATGCTAACTCAGTTTGCTGTTATGGTTTCTACAGTAGTGCTTTTGGCTCCACCAGCATTAGTATATGGATATTTTGATAGCTTTTCATTTGAAATTACTTCCGTAAACGTCATAGCACTAGCAGTTGGTTTAGTGTATGCGATTGTTATTGCATATATCGGATACATAGTAAGTTCTAAGCTATATGACAAGAATAAAACTAAGTATATGGAAAAAATTGCTTCTTGGCCTGATCATAAGGTTAAAGTTCTGTAATCGTTTTTAGGGCAAGTGTTATTACGCTTGCCCTAAAAATAAGTTATAATCAGTAAAGATAGTTTTACAGATTGAGGAAATATGTTTGCTGAATTTGAACAAGAAACTTCTGGTTCTACAACTGTTATTGAACAAACTGAAGAAGAATTAGACCAAGGTGATGGTAGGGGTGACCGTTTTGCCCACTACGTTTCTAAGAAGATTGATGCAACTGTATTGCCAGGATCAACTGTAGTAGCTCTATGCGGTAAGGTATGGAGACCAAAATATAATCCTAAGAATTTTCCAATTTGCCCAGTATGTAAAGAATTATATTCAAAGTATTCAGATTTTGGTTCAAAACCAAATTGGCCTTTTGGGCAATAACAAATATTTTCTGTGTAAAGTTATAAGATTTCTCTAAACTTATAACTTTATTTTATTTTTGCGTTTTAATGGGAAAATTAATGAGAAAATTACGTGCATGGCAACAAAATGCTTTCGATAAGTATTTCAAACTTGCTCCCAAAGATTTTATGGCTGTTGCAACTCCTGGGGCTGGAAAAACTACTTTTGCTTTAAGTATTGCTCGTAAATTATTAGATGATAGAACTGTAAATGCTGTCGTAGTTGTATGTCCTACGCAACATTTGAAATATCAATGGGCGGAAGCTGCTGCAAAATTTTCAATACACGTAGATCCTGATTTTTCTAATAACCAATTTGAGTTAGGGAACTTTTTTCAAGGGATGGTAGTAACTTATGCACAAGTTGCTTCAAATCCTGCTGTTCATAAGAAATATACTGATTCACATAATACCTTAGTTATTTTGGATGAAATTCATCATGGGGGAGATAGTCTTTCATGGGGAGATGGCATAGGTATAGCATACGAAAAAGCTGAGCGTAGGTTGTCCCTTACAGGTACGCCTTTTAGATCAGATAACACACCTATACCTTTTGTGCAGTATGTGGAGGACACAGAGGGAATAAAACGTAGTACAAGCGATTATAGCTATAATTACGGTGATGCCTTGCGGGATGGAGTAGTACGTCCAGTTATTTTTATGTCATACTCTGGGGATATGCATTGGCGCACTAAAACTGGTGAAGAGATGTTTTTGCGTCTTGGAGAAGAAAGTACTAAAGACGCTCAAAAGCAGGCGTGGAAAACAGCTTTAGACCCTAAAGGTAACTGGATACCAGATGTACTATCAGCTGCTGACTTACGATTGAATGAAGTTCGCAGACAAATTCCTGATGCTGGTGGCTTGATAATTGCTAGTAACCAAAATGCGGCTCGAGCTTATGCTAAACAGATACGTGAAATAACTGGGGAAAAACCTACTGTTGTTTTATCTGATGATGATAACGCTAGTGATAAAATTGAGCATTTTTCTAAAGGTAATTCTAAATGGATGGTTGCTGTTAGAATGGTTTCAGAGGGAGTGGACGTTCCTAGGCTCTGTGTAGGTGTTTATGCAACTTCAGCATGCACGCCATTATTTTTCGCTCAAGCAATTGGTCGATTTGTTAGAGCTAGGAAAAAAGGCGAAATTGCATCAATATTTTTACCATCAGTTACCCCTTTACTTGTTTTAGCTTCTAACATGGAACAAGAGCGAGACCATGCACTAAATGTTCCTAAACAAGACGATGATTTACTCGATGACTTTTTACTAGAAAGAGCTAATACAAACGAGAAAGCAAGTGATGATTTACTATCGCAATTTGAAGTATTAGATAGTCAAGCACAATTCAATAGCGTTCTTTTTGATGGTAGCCAGTTTGGCTTGCAAGCCCATGTTGGCTCTACTGAAGAAGCAGATTTTCTTGGAATACCAGGACTATTAGATCCAGAGCAAGTTTCTGTCTTGTTAAAAGCTAGACAAGCCGAACAAATAAAAGCTATGCGACGTGAATCTAAAGTAGCTGAGCAACGAATGGAAAACTCTCAAATTTCAAGCCATAAAAAGAGAGCAAACTTACGTAAGGAACTAAGTCAGCTAGTTGCCATGTGGGCTAGAAGATCAAATGAGACTCATGCAGTTGTACATATGAAGCTACGCAATAAATGTGGAGGCCCAGCAATAGCTCAAGCTAGCATAGATGAAATACAAGAAAGAATAGATACTATTCGCAAGTGGTTTGTAGGAATAAAATAATTCGTAGCCACTTAGGATTTATATAGAATGTATAAAAATAAGGGTATGATGAGTTATTCTCACATACCCTTATAATAAAGATATAACGCAATTTACTTTATTTTTTGGTCACCTTCGGAGTCTTGATTAGGATCTAAACCATCAATGTATCCTAGAGTACCATCTAAAAGTTTTTGTAAATCTGAGTCTATTTTTTCATCTTGCAAAGCTTGTGCTTGACGATACTCAAAGAAACGAGTTACATCTTCTAAATCTTCATTTCTAGGAGCAATATCCGGATGTGACCAGTAATGGTCGCGTTCTTCTATACTGGTTTCTTTTAGTATAAAAGCCCACAAATTGCGTGCTTCTCGAATTAACTTTGGAGATAAGTCAATGTCAACCAATTGTTTGAAAGCATACTCTGTAGGTCCTTGAGTAACCCTTCGACGTTGTAGCATTTCGCGCAAAGGTAAAGCTTCAGGCAAATGTACTAGCAGGACATTAGTAGTTACTTCTTCAACCCAACCTTGTGTAATGGCTAATAAAAATTCTAGGTTTTCTTGAGCTTGTTTTTGTTCTGGACTTGATTCCATTTTCATAAAATGTAGGAAGGAATCAGGTTCCATTGAAGAAATAGATATAGGTCCCATATCTTCCATCATTGACCTAATACTATCTAAATCAATCTGAATGTGTGAAGCATATTTTTCAACAGCATTTTCTATACTTGACACTAGCCAAGGCACGGAAGTAAATAAACGCGCATAAGCACATTCTATAATTGCTAGATACTGTGTTGCTAGCTCAAAAGGTACGTTGAGTTCCTCAGCGAATTCTTTTATATTTTCAACCACTAGCGCTGTTGTAGGTTTAGTTGTCAGCTGTAAACCAATATCATTACTACCAAATACATTTTTAGCTATCTTTGAGAATGCTCCTCCAACTTTGAACCCGAATAGCGTTGAAAACATCTTATTCATTACATCTTTAGGTGAACCACTAAACATCAAATTTTCTTTATTTTTCATCAAGTCTTCTATCGATGAAAATTCAGATGACGAATCAGGGGATAAGAACATATATCCAGTACCTTCGTTATCTTCACTTTCAGGACCCATGAGGTTAGTAGATATTGCTTTAGAGTAGTTTGTAGCAACAGGATCAAATAGAATCTTCCAATGTTCTAGAGTATTTTCTACCCATTCTTTTTGGGTCCAAGCTTGATAGTTTGCAAGGGATGGAGGAAGAGAAGTTACACTATCTAGCCATAAATCAGCCGCGCGTAAGCTTTCTTTTACTGTATTTGAAGCTTGAGTTAGAACTGGTTGTGTATTTTTTAAGTCCTTTAGAGCTACTTCTTGAGCCATTTTCCAGTTAATAGGACCGCTACTATCAGAAAGCATATTTTTTACTTGATTTACCAAAAAATCTAGCTCAAAAGGAGAATTTGGTAATGGTACGTTTGCAATTTCAGCAGGATCAAAACCTGAGTTTTTCATGCGAGAAAACATTTCATCAGCTTTATCAGCACCGAAAATTGATTCTAAGATTTTTTTCCATTTTTCATCATTCATATTTTCTTCAGACATATTTAGCTCCGTAATGCAATGATAGTTTCTCTTTATATATTCTAACTTTAATATTTAGATAATATTAGTTTTCATCATTCATATTTTTAAGCTTTACGAGAACTAAAAAATTTCTATTAATATTTTATTAACTTTTTCTGGAATAAAATTTAATTACGAGTTAGTACTAGGAGCGAGAAAGGGGATAATATATAAAGTAGGAGTGTCAGTAGTGTGTTTAAAAGTTTTTATGTTGACTCTATAACTTAATAAAAGAATATTTGTATAACAATTCTTATTTTATTTTAGTTTTGTAAAAGTGATATAGTTATATTCTGGTTAAAAAGCATCAAATATTGGGATTGATATGAGTAAATATATAAAGAAGCATATTAAAAAAATACTTGCTTTATTACTTACGTTTTTAATATTGTTAGGGTTGTTTTCCAACTATTCATATATTATTTACTCTCCAGGTCCTACTTTAGATGTTTTGGGTAAAATTGATCAGAGTACTTATCTAGTTGGAATTGATGGTAAGGATAGAAAAGCATACTCTGGGCAGTTACATTTAACAACGGTATCTCAAGAAGGCGGACCAGGTAGATACCTATCAGGACTTAGATTATTGTCTGCTTTTTTTGACGATGAAGAAGAAATAAAATCTTTAGAAGAAGTATATCCGAGTAACGTTACTAGAGAAGAAATAGATAATTTTAATAAAAGCCAGATGTCTTTATCACAACAAAATGCTTTAGTGGCTGCCTTAAATCAGATTGGTAAACCTCCAGTTGCTAATATAAATATTGCAGGTGTGGACAAAAGTTCTTCTTTCTATGGTAAAGCACAAAAAGGGGATAAAATACTGTCTCTTGAGAATTCACAAAAGAAAGTTTTAGCTACAAATAGCAAGGATTTCTACGATTTGTTGGCTCAAACCCCTAAAGGAACTTCCATAAAAATGCAAGTTAAACGAAATAATGAAATTGTTACTTTAGAGGGAAAAACTTTACCTGCCAGTGTGGACTCAGTAAACGGTACAAAAGGATCTAGACTCGGAATTTATCTGGATGCTAAATATGAGTTTCCAGAAAAAGTAAAGTTTGCTATTAAAGATATTGGCGGACCTTCAGCTGGTTTGATGTTCTCATTATCAATTATGAATATATTATCTAATGAAGACTTCATAGGTAACAATAAAATTGCTGGTACAGGAACTATATCTCCAAATGGTGTTGTAGGTCCTATTGGGGGAGTACGTTTCAAAATATTAGGTACTAAACATCAAAATATTAAATGGTTCTTATTACCAGAATACAACTGTAAAGAAGCTTTAGAAAAGCCTGTTGACGGAGTTAGACTCATTCCTGTTGGAGACTTAGGTCAAGCTAAAGAAGTAGTTACTTCAATTAAAAGTGGAAAGACTGACAATTTACCAAAGTGTGAAACAATAGTTAAAAAATGACGTTACCTTAGATGAATTTAATAGTACTGAATATATTTAACATATTTATTGCAGTGCTAATGCTGAAAATTCATTCTAAGTCAAATGAAGACTTAAACTGTACGTATGGTGCTCTATGATTGTACTTTGAACCAAGCTGTTGTTTCTGGTGGAAGTATGCTACATTCTGGACAGTTTTGCTCTGTATCATGGGTGGAAACTATTTCAGGTTTACTAGAAACAAGTAATTCGTATTCTTTAGGCACTGTAATTTCTTCACCAGACATATTAACTACAATATAAATATGTTCACATACTAACACCAAAGTATTTTCATTAGCCCACTCAAAGCCACTAACACTAGCTATAGTGCCAAGTCCCATATTGTACTGAGCTCTTGCAAGCAAAGCATCCTTATAAGTCTTCCAAGGGGAAAACTCTTCTTTGCGTTGTTTCTCAAATGCTTTTTGAGCAATGGGTAGTGCTGTTGCATAATCAGTTTTTCTATAAGAAACAGGCAATGCTAGTTCATCGAAATAATTTACATATACGGAACCTGGTAATCCTAGGAACAAAAGTTGTAAGGCACTAATCCTGTTCTCCAAGTTTTCAGTGGTTTTAGACCAAGAATATGCACTAGGATAATTTTCATGTAAAGAATTAGACAAGTTATATTTCCAAGCACAGTGGTAGTCGAAAGAATCAGATAAAGCATAACTCTCATTAATTTTTTCTAAGAACACCTTTGCATTAAAAGGAGCGTGCACGAGAGCATCAGTACGCATATGCTGTATAACATTTGATTCAAGGTAGTAATTAAAGCTATTTAAGTATCTTTCGTTACCACTAGCAGTAATAATTACTTGTCTATCAGTACTTTCAATTATTTTTTTGACATTACTTATCATATTCACAAAATGCTTGCTATTTACTGAAAGTTCACTATCCATATCCTCTTCGATAATTAAGCCGAGATCTATACCATCGACTTCATTTTTAATAGCAATTTCAGCGCGATTTATAAGAATATGAGAGTCTTTTTCAAAATCAATAAAAGGTGAAGAGAATCTGTTATTAAGGTTAGGTACAGGCCCAGAAAGTTGAAAAATTACTTTTATACCTACTCTGTGAAAAGTGTTTATAAAATTGTTTATGAAGTTTTCATCAGCTGAAAAATCTATTTTAGACGGACGTACTAAAACTGTGTTTATACCCAGTTGTACTAGGTCGTGGCAAGAAGAAGAAAACAGCTCTAAATCATTTTTGGAAGCGGGAAATGGCAACTCATACACAACACAGTCATTCCACCAAGCGTAGTTAGAATCAGCACACTTGTGTATTAAAGAGATTTTCGCATAATTTTCTTTGTCACTCATAAAGCTCACCAATACGATTTTATGTATACTAATATAAAATTTATCACTATGAATGGTATTTTTTCTACTTTTAATACGTTAATATTAATTTTGTGATGAATATGAGTGAAAAAAACGCTGAAAAATGGGAATACGATGTTTCTTGCCGTCAAAGGTACATACATGAAGAACACCGTGGTGCCTCACGCGGAGATTTTGAAAGAGACAGGGCAAGACTAATACACTCTTATGCTTTGCGTAGGCTGGGAGATAAAACACAAGTAGTTGATCCATTATATGATGATTTTACTCGAACAAGACTTACTCATTCACTAGAGGTAGCTCAAATTGGTAGAGCATTGGCTACTTTTCTGGGTGCTAATCCTGAAATTGTTGACACAGCGTGCTTAGCTCATGATATTGGACATCCTCCTTATGGGCATAATGGTGAAACAGCTCTAGATGAGGCGGCTAAAGATATTGGTGGTTTTGAAGGAAATGCTCAGACTTTTAGATTGCTGGTTAGACTTGAGCCTAAAATAATATTTGAAAACGAAAGTTATGGTTTAAATTTAACTAGAGCTGTGTTGGATGCTAGTTGTAAATATCCTTGGAAAAGGCAAGAAGCCCCTTATAAAAATGGTGTACAGACTAAAAAGTTTGGTGTGTATGAAGACGATGAAAAAATTTTTAAATGGGTTAGGAAAAATAAACCTGAGAAATTGAAATGCGTTGAAGCACAAATAATGGATTTATCAGACGATATTGCTTATTGTGTGCATGACGTAGAAGATTCGATAAAAACAGGATACACGCAGCTGGAAAAGCTATCAGACGATGCTACTGTTCAAAATATGCTTGACTGCATACAAGAACGTTACAATCCCAGCTCTACTCAAGATGAATTAGCCAAGGCTCTTGAACGCTTAATGAAGAAAGAGTATTGGATTAAAAACTTTGATGGCTCTTATAATGATTTAGCTGCACTAAAAAATATGACAAGTGAATTAATCAGTCATTTTTGTACCGATGCTTGTGAGTACACAAAGTACAGAAATAAAGCAGAGATTTTCGGTAGATATAGTGGAAAAATAGAAGTATCAAAGGAAACTTTAGCTGAGATTACCGTATTGAAAGGGATAGCAGCTTATAACGTTATGGTTCCTTTAGAAAAAGAAGATGAATATACTTGGCAACAAAAAATATTACTCGATTTATTTCAGGCTCTTAATGAAGATGGTAATGCTATAAAATTCTTGCAACCAATGTTTAAAAACGAATGGGTAAAAAAGAGCACAGAAGGTGATAAACAAAGGGTAATTATTGACCAACTAGCTTGCTTGACTGACGATTCTGTGAAAAGGCTATATCAGCAAGTAAGTGGATCAGCTTTCCTTTACTAATTTGAATACACCGAATTTTATTATCTGGTAACTTTATAACATATAAACTAATTGTGTTTGTAAGTGAACTAGATTTTGTGTAGTTTATAGTATTTACTATTTATAATTTCATATACCTAAGTGATAAATACTGTAAAGCTACAGTTCACCCTTTCTAAATAACAGAATTTATAGTACCTCTTCTGGTTCAATATTTAGTATATAAGCTAATTGTTGGCAAATAATATCTTCAATTAATGTTTTCAATTCTTTTCTAGTTTTAGCTCTAGATTGTATTGGTAAGCGATATAAAACAATACGAGCAGGCAGATTGTGCTTCAAATCTTGATCGAAAGTTCTACCTAAAATAGCATCTTTTGTTTCCCAAGGAGCTGGATCTGATGGAGGTACATTTTGGGTACAAAATTCTATATTAGCTGTTTGTGGCCACTTTTGTTGTGCTTTTAGTGAGGTCAAAATTATTAGGCTTTCGAAAAGTTCTTGTTTAGAATTATATGCAGGAACATTAGGTGAGATTAAAAGACCACGTAATCCACGCCCATGTTTATCTTTATATTTTTTAGTAATTGTATTCGGTAAAAAGTTATCTTCGTAACGAAATATATTTTGCATTGTAATCCTTGAAATAACCTAACGTAAAACTATTCTACAAAATTTTTATACTTGTAGCGTAAAAATTATTAAATTTTTTCAAAGTATTTTTATTGAATTTTATTTAGAAAGATATGTTAAGATTATTAAGTGACTTTTAAAAGAATTTGTGTGAAACCAGGCTGTAGTAACAAGGCAGAGGCTGCTTTTACTTATATGTACGCAGACTCTACTATAGTGATTGGACCTTTGCCTCCGATGGCAGAACCTGATGCCTACGATTTGTGTGCAAATCATGCTAAAAGCTTTGTAGCTCCTGTTGGTTGGCAAGTCATTAGGGTACAGACACAACTTTCTAATGCTCTACCTAGCGATGAAGAATTGGATTATTTAGCTGAACTAATTATTAGCGCTTCCAAGAAGAATATACATTTGCCACAGTATTTACCACCAAATATCAAAAATTCAGCGGATAAAGTTGCTAATATTCGTGAATATAAAAACACTAATTATTAGTTAGTATGTTTTCTGTTTAACAATATTTTGCGGAATTCGTCGTCTCTTTTAACCACTAAAACAGCAGCTATAAATCGTTCTTTATCAAAATTTTCTCCAGGGATAAGGTCTACATATTTTAATAAAGTATTAGAAATGTTGTTAGCAAAATTTTGCCTAATATGAGGCGATAAACTATTTGTTCTATTTATAAAAGACTTTGCTTCTAACATTAGTGAGTCAGGAATACGCGAAATATTTACTTGATTAGCCCAGTCTTCAAACTCCTTTGGCATGATTAATGGCAAATGTGAAATGTAAGAAGGATTTTTAGCTAAATAGGTTCCAGCTAAATAATCTCCTAGACGTTTACCTTTTTGGGCTACAGCTATACTAGTAATGGAAATAATTCCAGAAGAACCATAAACTTCTACAACACCTACTAAGTGTCTTGTAAAAACGTGCCTGAAACTTATAGCGCCGCCATCTTCACGCACTACTCTGGCTCCAATAATATATTTTCCAATGCTATATCCACAAGTAATAGTTTCAATAAGTATAGGTATTACAAAGAAAACGATGGCTATTGAGATGATATATACTGTTTGAACAGCGTTGGCATTTATTATGAAAATATCAGCATAATTGAACAAAGTTAATATGAGCATAATAAATATTACGACATTGAAAAAAGAGTCAATTATGAAGGCTAATATACGATTAGGCAAGGGAAGAGGTTCAGTTTTTAAAATTACCCCTTCACTAGTGATAACATTTTCACTATTTTCGTGTGTTAAGAGTAGATTTTTTTCTTTCATAATGGCACTTTAATATATGTGGATATAGATGTATTTGTAGCACGCCACGAAAAAACGTGGAGTCGACTCGAATTTTTGGTTGATAAGCGCAGGTTGACTGGTCATCAATGTGACGAGCTAATCTCACTTTATCATATTTCGTCTGCTCATTTGTCATATATACAATCAACTTTCAAAGATAAAGAACTAATTTTATTTCTATCTAGAATAGTTGCTAAAGCTAATACTCGTATGACTTCTTCTAGAAAAGGGAATATGAAGGGGATAGCGGAGTTTTTTACTCACTCATTACCTGCTTGTTTGTACGAGTGTAGAAAATGGACGGCTGCTTGTGCAGTAGTTTTTATTCTAATAGCTCTTGTCCAATATGTATGGATACTGCATTCTCCAGATGTTTTAAGTGCCTTGGGAAGTGCTGATGACTTACGTAAATATGCTACTGAAGATTTTGTGAAATACTACACAAATTATGGTGCTTCAGATTTCACTACACAAGTTTGGGTGAACAACGCTTATATAGCGGCTAATATGGTAGCTTTTGGTATAACAGGTTTTATGCCCTTGTATAGGCTATATCAAAATGCTGTTGCTATTGGTATAAGTGCTGCAGTTGTCTATACTTACAATGACATATTTGTATTCTTTAAATTTATTCTTCCGCATGGTTTACTTGAATTAACAGCTATATTTATAGCGTGCGGTGCTGGTATAAAGCTCTTTTGGGCTTTAGTTGTTCCTACTAACGAGTCTAGAAAAGTGTCGATTGCTAAACAAGGAAGATCAACAGTAATTATAGGTTTAGGGTTAGTATTTATATTATTGTTTGCTGGATTAATAGAGGGATATATTACCGGATCGAATTTGCAAACGTGGATTAAAATTTTTATAGGAATAGTATCAGTTACTGCTCTTTGGATTTATACTTTAGTTGTAGGTAGAGTTGCTTACAATAAAGGCATAAAAGCTGATATTGATGAGAGTGAAGCCGGATACGTAAATTTAGAAAACGGATAATTATATATCTGTAAAATACAATTTGTAAAAGAACTAGCCAAGAGGTAAAAATGCAATATAGAATCGAAAAAGATCTTTTGGGTGAAAAAAATATAAGCAATGACGCTTATTATGGTATAAACACACAAAGAGCGATTGAGAATTTTACTATAAGTGACCGCACAATAAATAATGTTCCAGTTTTTATTAAAGCCATGGCTAAGATTAAGAAAGCGTGTGCTTTAGCTAATAATGATTTGCGAGTTTTAGCTGATGACGTTACTGAAGCAATAGTTCATGCTTGTGACGAGATTATTGAAAATGATCGTTGTTTAGACCAATTCCCAATTGATGTATTTCAAGGCGGTGCTGGTACTTCAGTCAATATGAATACTAACGAGGTTGTTGCAAATTTAGCACTTGAATATGTTGGAAAAGACAAAGGGGATTATGAAGTAATTAATCCTAACGATCACGTTAATAAATCTCAGTCCACTAATGATGCTTATCCTTCAGGGTTTAGAATTGCTACATATGAAATGGTTGCTGAATTAGTTGAACATGTTGATATGCTAGCAAATAGTTTTAGCAAAAAAGGGGACGAGTTCAAAGACGTTATTAAAATGGGACGTACTCAGCTCCAAGATGCTGTTCCTATGACACTTGGAAGCGAGTTTAAAGGTTTTTCTGTAAATTTGCGTGAAGAAATTAAAACTTTGCGTACCTCAAGCCAATTGCTACTAGAAGTAAACCTTGGCGCTACTGCTATTGGTACAGGTGTAAATACCCCTGACGGATATGCAAAGCGTGCAGTTGAGCGTTTAGCTGAAGTTACAGGATACGATGTTTCTTTAGCTGAAAACTTGGTTGAAGCAACTTCAGATAACGGTGCATACGTTTTTGTCCACGCAAGTTTGAAACGTCTAGCTGTAAAACTAAGTAAGATTTGTAACGATTTGCGTCTATTATCCTCAGGGCCTAGAGCTGGTCTAGCTGAAATTAAGCTTCCTGAAATGCAAGCTGGTTCTTCCATCATGCCTGCAAAGGTTAACCCAGTTATACCTGAAGTGGTAAATCAAGTTGCTTTCAAAGTAATGGGTAATGACGTTTGTGTTACTCTAGCTGCTGAAGCAGGACAGCTACAACTAAATGTTATGGAGCCATGTCTTGCCCAGTCAATGTTTGAGTCCATTACTTTGCTAATGAATGCTTGTGATGTATTGCGTACACGTTGTGTAGACGGTATTAGCGCAAATGAAAAAGTATGTTACGACTATGTCATGAATTCTATCGGTCTTGTGACTTATCTAAATGATGTAATAGGACATCATAAGGGGGATGAGATTGGCAAGATTGCTGCTCGCACAGGTAAGAGTGTTCGCGAAATTGTTTTGGAAGAAAATATTTTACCTGAGGACAAATTAAATGAAATTTTGAGTGTAGAAAATCTAATTGCGCCAAAATACAAAGGTGAATATTTTGAGAAGGGTCAAAAGACTATTTTTTAACATATAGGTATGAAACTTTAGTGGGTGAGGTTTATTGTGACTTCACCCATTATTGTTTAACTAGTTATATAAGGTAAATATTATTGTGATGTATTTTATATAGAACTATTGCTTAGGAATATGAGCGTAAATATAGCTTTATTTGTTCTATTTACGCGGATGAGTGGTGCGTAGGCTCCATAGGGGGGGAATAAGCTTTTATCTTGTACGTTCAGGGATTTTCATCTTATTTGTTGTTTAGTTTATTTATAAGCTATTTGTATTTATCTGCGTATTTTGTGTGTTATATAAAACAAAACTGTAGTACCTACATTCAATAATGTTTAGAAGTGATACTACAGCTTTAAATGCTTTAGAAATAACTACTTGAGTAAGTCAACTAGCTCTTTGGCTTTATGCGTCTTTTCCCAGCTAAAGCTAGTTTTACTAAAGTGTCCATAAGCTGATGTTTGACTATAGATAGGCAAAAGCAAATCTAAGTACTCAATTATAGCTCCAGGTCGCAAATCAAAGACTTTTTGCACTGCTTCGCTTAAATCTTGTTCACTATGCGTGCTTGTATTGAAAGTTTTTACATTTACAGCAACAGGGCTAGCTTTACCAATAGCATAGGATAAACATACTTCACAGCGTTCAGCCAATTTTGCCTCTACAATAGTCTTTGCAATGTGACGAGCCATATAAGCAGCGCTACGATCAACTTTTGTTGCATCTTTGCCACTAAAAGCTCCACCACCATGTGGGCCAAGACCTCCATAAGTATCAACCATCAACTTTCTACCAGTCAAACCAGTATCAGCTGCAGGGCCTCCTTCTACGAACTGCCCAGCTGGATTGATGAATATATCAGTATCTTCATCGAGTGGGAATTCTTCAAAAACAACTGGTAGTACTTTGTTAGCAATTTCTTTACGTAAAGTATCTAAGTCTTTAGAGGCTTCATGCTGTACGGACAGTACTACAGTTTTTATTTTCTTTGGCTTTCCATCTTCGTATTCAACGCTTACTTGAGCTTTACCATCAGGTAGAAGTCCAGAAATAACTCCACTTTTTCTTGCAATATCAATGTTTTCACATAGTTTGTGTGAAAGTACTAGGGCAAGAGGAAGTAGTTGAGTGGTTTCGTTAGTTGCATAACCGTATACGCTACCTTGATCACCAGCTCCAAGAGATGAATAAGGGGAATCGTCACCATTGCGATATTCTAACGCATTATCTACACCGTGAGCGATGTCTTTACTTTGCTGATGTACATAAACAAAGATTTTGAAGTCTTGCGGATTGTAGCCCACTGTTTTTAAAGCATTTTCAGTTATGCTTTGAATATCTACTTCAGCAGAGCAAGTTATTTCTCCAGCAACGAATATATTGCCTTTAGTTGCCATTACTTCACATGCTACACGCGAATACTTATCCTTGCTTAAACATTCGTCTAATACAGAATCTGATATAAAATCACAGAGTTTATCAGGGTGTCCCATACATACGCTTTCAGCTGTCAAGAATGTTTTAAGCATTTTTTCTCCATCGAATAATTTATTTACGTTAGTTAATAATATTAAATTTTTTATAATTTGTTAATGTACTTTTTAAAAATATTTAATTACAAGTAATTTTTTAGTAGTCTATTGAGAGTAAAAGTATATCATTAGCGCTAGTAACATAAGTGTAAATAAAATTTAAAATAAATAAAATAATAAAGTTCTAAAATCATGTATAAGAAAATAATTACGTTTATAATGTTGGTAATGTGATTTAGATTTTTAGTGTATAGATAATTCAAGAGTAGGACGTATGAATAATATTAAAAAACTTTTGGCTCTATTTGTAACAGCTTTCATTTTTGTTAGTAGTGGATTTGTAATTATTTCTAGGTATATAAAGCGTATTTTTAAAGAATCTCCACAAGAAGCTATTCAATATAATCAGAAAAAAGTTAGAGATGTTATAAATGCCCAGATTAAAGGTTTTGACATCGAATCTATCAAATCTAAAAAACATTTAATCTTAGAACGCACGATAGAAGAAATTCAAAAAAGCGTGCAATCAGGAGAACTATCTTACACTGAAATTACAGTATTTTACTTGAATCGTATTAAGGAAATAGATCAGAAAGAATACGGTTTGAATGCGATTGCTGAAGTCAATCCTGAGGCTGTAAAACAGGCTCAGAACTTTGATTTACACAAAAATGAAGCCAACTCGCCTTTATATGGTCTACCAGTGACTTTGAAAGACAATATTAATACTGTTGATATGCCAACTAGTGCTGGTACTTATGCGTTCAAAGATTTCGTTCCTAATGACGATGCTCAAGTAGTTAAGAATTTACGAAACGCTAATGTTTTAATATTAGCTAAAGTGAATTTGTCTGAACTCGCTCACTTTATGGATTATAAAACTCCAAGTGGATATAGTTCTAAAGTAGGACAGACTAGGAATCCTTTTGCACCATTGGAACTATCGCCTTCAGGATCTAGTACTGGAAGTGCAGTGAGCATAGCTACTAATATTGGAGTATTTTCAATAGGGACAGAAACGACTGGTTCAATTATTGCTCCAGCTTCCATACAATCAGTTGTAGGTATGAAATCTTCTAGAGATAGTATTTCACGAGAAGGAGTTTTCCCACTTTCTTCAACTTTAGATAGCTTAGGACCTATTGCTCGTAATGTAACTGATGCTCTTCAAGCTTATAATTCAATTGTTGATGATAAAAAACTTTGTTTAGATATAGCTAAATTGGATAAAAATTATATAAAAGGTAAGCGTATAGGGATAGTTCAGACACAAAATTCTAAGACAAATGAACTCATATCTATTCTTGAAAAAGCTGGGGCTGAGGTAGTAAAAGTAAGGTTTGATGAAAACGGTATTAATTATTTAGACATTATAAATAATGACTTTAAATTTGACTTTGCTAATTTCGCTAAAAAATATAATTTGCCTTTAAAGAATTTACAAGAATTGATTGATTACAATAGAGCTGATCTTTCACGCAGGGCAAGGTACGGTCAAATTCTTTTAGAAACTTCAAATGAGATTAAAGAAAATAACGTTAGGGGAGTATCAAGACAGGTTATACTCGCTAAAAACCGCCTAGATTCTTTGCGTGAACGCTATGATTTAGATGCTTTTGTATTCTTTAATAATGAGAGCGTAATACTACCAGCTGTAGCAGGATATCCTTATATGAGCATTCCTTTTGGCAAAGATGAAAAGGGTATTCCTCAAGGTACAACATTTGTTGTGGGCGAGAGTGAAGAAAAAGAGTTATTCTGCTTTGGATATGCATTTGAGCAAATGGCAAATGGTAGAGTAATACCTAAAAAATATGGTAAATAGTAACTTTGATGCTATTTGAGTAATAGGGTTTATGGATTTTCAAGGTTTCGAGGTCTATAAACCCTATTATTATGCGTAATATTGCATAAATTGTTAAATGATACTAATTAACAAACTCTATGCCATTGGTGGTGATTTTTGAAAGTTTTGCTAGAGATTCTAGTTTTATACCTGTTTCTCGTATTAAATTTGCACCTTTTTGGAAGCTTTTTTCTATCACAATTCCACTACCTGCAATATTAGCATTAGCTTGTCTGCAAATATCTATTAGACCTAGTAAGGCTTTTCCATTTGCTAGAAAATCATCTATTATAAGCACATTATCATTAGACGATATATACTTTTTAGACACTAAAACTTCATAGTCTTTATTGTGTGTGTAGGAGTGAACTTTTGTTACATATACATCAGTATTTAGTGTTTTAGAAGTAGATTTTTTAGCGAAAACTACAGGAACGTTGAAGTATTGTGCTGTTATGCTTGCAATGGCTATTCCTGAGCTTTCAATAGTTAAGATTTTTGTAATAGTTTCGCTAGTGAAACGTTTTTTAAACTCTTCACCTATTTTATTTAGTAGATTTATATCTATTTGGTGATTTAGAAAACTATCTACTTTTAAAATATTATCTTTTTCAACTATACCTTGTTTTCTTATATATTCTTTTAAGAGTTCCATTTTAGTTTTTTTGCTTAGTGTATTTAGTTTGCAAATGGTTTTATAGATGATATTAAAAGATTGTTGCTGAAGTTATTATTCTTCAACAACAATCTAATTTTATTTGAGTTTACATATTGTAGTACAACTCGTACTCGTATGGGTGAGGGCGTTCAAGCATAGGCAAGATTTCATTGTGATACTTATAGTCAATCCAAGTATCAATTAAATCTTGTGTGAATACGTCGCCTTCCATCAAGTATTCGTAATCCTCTTCAAGATTATGTAAAGCTTGTTCTAGTGATGAAGATAGTTTTTCAATATCATCATATTCTTCTGGTGGCAATTCGTACAAGTCTTTATCGATAGGAGCTGAAGGTTCAATACGGTTCTTGATACCATCAATTCCAGCCATCAAGCAAGCTGCAAAAGCTAAGTATGGGTTAGCTGTAGGATCTGGTACACGATATTCAACACGTTTTGCTTTTGGTGAAGAACCAACGATTGGAATACGTATACAAGCAGAACGGTTGCGAGCAGAATAAACTAGGTTTATTGGAGCTTCAAACCCAGGTACTAAACGGCGATATGAGTTAACAGATGGGTTAGTAAAAGCAAGTAGTGATTGTGCGTGCTTTAATAAACCACCAATAAACCAGCGAGCTGTATCTGATAAGCCACCATAACCAGTTTCATCGTGGAATAAAGGTGTTCCATCTTTCCAAAGTGAGAAGTGGCAGTGCATACCTGAACCGTTGTCTTTCCAAAGTGGTTTAGGCATGAAAGTAGCAGTCTTACCAAATTCAAAAGCTGTGTTTTGAATTACATATTTAAACTTCATCATGTCGTCAGCTGCACTTAGTAAGCTATTGAAACGATAGTTTATTTCTTGTTGCCCAGCATTTCCAACTTCGTGATGAGAACGTTCAATTTCCAAGCCGACTTCCTGACAAATTTTACTCATTGCATCACGAATATCAGCTGACTGATCGGTTGGAGAAACTGGGAAGTAACCAGCTTTGAAAGGAATCTTGTATCCTAGGTTTCCACCCTCTTCTTCACTAGCACTATTCCAAGCAGCTTCTTGAGAATCAATTTTGAAGAAAGTTTCCTCAGGTGTAGTTTTGTAGCGTATTTCGTCGAATAAGTAAAATTCAGCTTCAGCACCTATATAGCATGTGTCAGCAATACCGGTTGAACGTAAATAATTTTCAGCTTTAGCAGCAATCTGTCGTGGATCACGGCTAAAAGGTTCATTAGTGAATGGGTCGACCACAGCAAAATTCATTATTAGAGTTTTTGCATGTCTAAAAGGATCAACATAGGCTGTAGATAAATCTGGTAGTAGTTTCATATCAGATTTGTGTATTTCAGAGAAACCGCGTATTGAAGAACCATCAAACATGAGGCCTTCAGTTAGGATATCTTCGTTAAAAGCATTGACGGGAATTGTAAAGTGCTGCATTACTCCGGGAAGATCACAAAAACGTACGTCAATATTTTCTATTTCTTCACTTTTTATATAGTCTATTGTTTCTTCTACTGTTTTGAACATTTCAATACACCCTTCCTAATGTACCTTTATTATTTCCGTCCTCAATCAAAATAGCCCTGTGCTTTTACACAGGGCTATTTTTAACGAATTTGTCTCTTCATATTCTTCATTTTCATTGGGTCAATTCCTTTAGGCATAGGCATACCTTTTTGTGCTTGCAAAGCTGATAAACGTTTTGCAACTGCTGGAATTTCTCTACTTGTAAGTTTTGTTTGACCCTTTAGCTTACGTATAGTTGATAGTAATTTTGATAGAGGAATTTGATTTTCTTCATTACCAACTTGGACTTTGTGAATAGGTACATTAGGCACTACACGGGTATACTTTTTGGCTTCGTCATCTAGTAAAGGACGTACGCGAGTTGAAGGTCCTTCACTAATTAAGATAATTCCGTTACGGCCAACTGCACGCCAGACAAGGTCTTGGTTTTTGTTGAAAGCCACTGGTTGTTCATCTATAATCCAGCCACGTTTTACCTGTGAAAGGACTGCAGATACAGCACCCAGATGTCCGTCTATTTGTTTGTACATTGCTTTACGTACTATAAATGAAAGAGTGGAAAGTACTACAAGAATAGAGGTTAAGATTCCTAAAAATAGCATGTAGTAGAAATAGTTTATAGCGTAGCCTATTAACAAGAATACAGCTATTGTTGCTATAAATACACTCAATAGTATCCAAGCAAGTGCAGGATAAGACCTACGACCAACATTATAAGAATCTTTTATATTATGGTAGAAACGTCGTTTCTTTGGGGCATTTTCTGTAGTAACGTTTTTATTTGCCAAAATAATCCACTCCGTCTAAAAGAATAAATATTCTTTGCATTACATAGATAAATATTTTAGCAAATAAACTCTCAAAAGTTTATAAAAATAAGTAACGATTAAAAAATAGTTTTCAAATAAGTAGCTTGATAAAAGTTTACTTTACTAGTATTTTACATACTATCTTATACAGCCTTATATAAAGTTTTTACAAAATAGTTAGAGAAAGCGCTCATAAAGTAAGAGTAACATTTTTTATATAAAACAGATTACTTATTACAAGTACAAGTAATCGAATCACGTTTTGTCATTTTGATTTTAATCATTAATCCCATAGCTATACAAATTACGCAAGATAATAAACAAATAACCAAAGATGTGTTGCCGTTATATATAGAAGCAATCTGTCCTGCAATAGAAGAGCCTATAGCATTTCCAACAATTATTGATGAGCATATAGCAGCCATAGCTATTTGTAAGGAAACCTGTTTTGAAAGTAATTCACCTATAGAAAAAATAGTTACTAAACACGGACCAATAAAAGTACCTAATATGAATAAAAATACAGTTACCCAGGGAAGGGAAGTAATAAACAGACAAGGTAGTGTGGATAAGAATAGGAAAATGGAAAATAAAATTTGTCTATCCCATAATGGTAGTGTTACGGGTAAAGCTACTAAAAGCATTGCTGCTATGCTAGAAGAAATACCTATAGTCGCATAGCTTAGACCTGCGTAAGAAGAAGATCCATATACATTTGCTATTTCAGTAATGCTTACTTGCATCGCACCAAAGAAAATACCTATTGAAGCGATGGAAAATATAGGCATATATACTGCTTTTAAAGTCTTAAAAATGGATATGTTGTTCTTATCTTTCAATTGTGTTTTAGTATTAGTTTTATAATCAACTTTTCTAAGGAGACTTAATATAAAAACTGTATTGAAGACCATTACTAATGTAGCCATTGTCACTAAAAGTACAAATTCGCCGAAAAAAGAGCTGATTATTCCTACTAAAGTTGGACCTAATACATATAATAGTTCATCAGTACTTGATTCATAAGATAAAGCTAATTGTATATTCTCGTAACTGACAGAATTTCTAATCCAGATAGAACGCGTTATAGACCCTATAGGAATCATGCTGGCGCCGATTAAAATACAATTTATATAAATTATGTAACTAGGATAATTACTTGCTAAAACTACTGTTAGAGAAAAAAGCGATATAACAGTGATAGGTAGAATGAAAGAAATTATTTTTCTAGCTCCAAAAATGTCACAATACTTACTTATCAGCAAACTAGAAAAAGCAGAAGCAAAACTCAAACAAGCAGTAGAAAAACCAGCAATTACTATAGAATCGGTAGCATACCTTACGCAGATAAGAATACCTAAAGGAAACATAGTATAAGGTAGTTTTGCCAGTAATATTAGGAACATATTTATAGGTGAGATAATAGAAAACAAGTTTCTATACTCTTTTATACGTTCTAACATTTTTCTCACATTACTATAATATTTTAGTTATCCACAATATAGAAAATTATACTATATTCGTGCGAATAAAATGCGATAGTGTTTTTATGGAAAATGAAGACTACGAAATCATCAAAGTTGCACGTATATTGGAAGGAAGCCCAATATGGTTACTAAAAGACAAGAATGGTAACAGTTATGAAGGGCAAATAATATGTTATTCATCAGAAAAGGAATTAATAAACTACACAAATTGGAGCAAACTTTACGATAAGTGTAGTATTTTTGAAGCTATGCCTAGAATAGTTGATTTTCAAGTATTAAATGATAATCAGTTGCTCATAGTTTATGAACATTTTGACTTTGCCGCATTATGTGAAACTACGTTTAGCTCTTACGAACAAATAAGAAATTTTTCTTTACGCCTTATAGATATTGTTGAGAATATACATAAAGTGGGACTTTATCACAATAACTTAAACTCAGAAAATATATTAGTTTCTAACGATGTACATCCAATAATTGCTGGGTTTATTTTAGGGAATGAAAGTGCTACGAAAAGCAATCTTAGTAAAAGTGAGTATAGCTCATATATTTTGAAAGATATAAATGATTTAAAAGAAATACTAAGCGATTTAGAAGTCAAAAGTGCTGTCTTATTGCAAGATAATAAAGTGCCGAAAATCAAAAGAAACGACAGCGGAATTATAGAACAAAATATAAGTGTTACTTCTAATAATGATTGGAAAAATATTTACTCAGCTACTAAGGGACAAAATCTAGAAAATGAAACTAATCACACTTTTAATGCTAGTTATGGAAGTCATTATACAAACGATGCTGGTGAGCTTATAAAAAGTCATAATAATATGCCACAAGAAAGTTTTGAACCAAACCTTATAAAACAAAGCAGTATAAGTGACATAAGTGGCAAATATGAAAGCACTAGTAATCATAAAAGTAATAAAAGTATGAGTTTTAGTGTTGATAGGGAAAATATAAGTGAAAATGCCTTGAAAAAAGTTAGCTACGAAGAGTTATTTCCTGAAGAAACAAGTAAATCTAGGGATATAAATAAAATACTCAAGACTATTGTTATGGTTACTTTTAGTTTTTCTATAATGAGTGTATTTTGTTTTATCTATATTTATTTATATGCTTTTGGAAACCAAACTCATAGTTATAACTCTGTATTAGGAAAAGACAAAACTAGTAATAATATTAGTGCTACGAGGATGAAAAGTGGTATTTCTTCATATAAGGATAAAAGGAATACAACAGCAGAGAATAAACTTATAAAATCCCTAAAACATAAAAGCGTGGACAACGTCAAAATTAATAAAAACTCATATAAATTTATTGGGAATGCTATCAGCAACAGTAACTATAAAAATAAAATAAAAAACAAAATACAAAAACTATTAAATACTGAATCTAACTTATACAAGACAAGAGATATTAATTCTTTGGAAAAAATACCTGATATTTCAAACGAGATAAATAAAATTAAGGAAAATCTGCATAGGCTGATAGATGAAAAAATAAGAATTTTACATTTGAAATATATAGTGAATAATATACTTGAAGTAGAGAAAAACTACAGTGAAATGCTTATACAGGCTGATGTAACTGTTGAAAAAATAGAATTCACGAAAAATGGGCAATATAAGGAAAGTGAGCCCCAAATACTAACTGCTAGTACTATAAAAACTAACTTGGGTATGACAAAGATATTAGAAAAAGATTTTGATATAAGTCGGTGGGTATTTGCTGAAAAGTGACTCTAAAATAGCAAAATACTACTGTTTTATGGTTTTTAAACTATGCGTATTTGTAATAAAATTTTCCTTGAAAGTTCTAGTACATGAATAGACGCATTTATTACTTTGGATAAGAAAATATGGCGCATAAACCTTGATAATGCTTTAGACGTATTAAGACAAGTAAGTGGTGAAGTCTTTATGAAATCACCACTTACTTAATCAAAATTTATTTATAAGGTAATATTTCCTTCTTCAATAGCTACCTTAACTTCGTTTAAATAACGAGCTGCATCAGCACCGTCAACTAAACGATGATCATAACTCAAACATAGATTAACCATCGGTCTAATACCAATAGTTTCATTACCATATTCGTCTTTTAATACCACCGGACGACGAACAATCTTTGGAATAGCTAGTATAGCTACTTCTGGTTGATTGATAATTGGGGTATCGATTATAGTTCCGCCAGATCCTGTATTTGTTATTGTGAAAGTCGAACCAGATAGCTCATTTGGTGTTAATTCATTACTACGAGCACGGCTAGCAATATCTGCAATAGATTTTGCAACTCCAGTCGTAGATAAATCATTTGCGTTCCTAATTACAGGTACTAGTAGTCCTCTAGGTGTGTCAACTGCAATACCAATGTGCTCATGATCATGATATACAATTTCATCACCAGTAATTGTTGCATTTAACTTTGGATGGTTACGCAAAGCTGCAGCTGCAATTTTGACAAAGAAAGGAAGAAAAGTTAGTTTTATTCCTTCTGTGGCTAAAAATTCATTCTTATGTTTTTGACGTAAAGCCCATATATTTGAACAGTCTACTTCTACTACTGAAGTTAGCTGTGCTGAAGTTTGTATAGACTCTATCATTCTACGAGAAATAACTTGACGTAGCCTAGACATTTTTACAGTTTTTCCACGTAGCTGTTCTGCTTGCTCATTAGTTACCACAGTTGAAGCCGAAGTAGATTTTGAAGAAGCTGTAAGGGCTTCTTCAGCTGCTTTCTTCTTTGCTTCTATTGCCTCTTGAACATCTTGGCGACGTATTCTTCCACCAATTCCGCTACCTTTGATTACGGACAAATCAATGTCGTTGTCTTTGGCTAGCTTACGTACAATTGGTGTGACGTAGGCTGAAGAATTTACTTGCTGTAGTGAAGCTGAATCTGTTTGAAGCGGAGTTGGATTATCTACTACTGAAGGTGTGGTAGGTACTTCACTTACAGAAGTAGATGTTACGCTCACTTCAGGAATATCTACTTTCGGAGGAGTCAATTCTTCTATTACAGGAGGATTTGGCTGAGCTTGTTCAACACGAGATACTTCTTCAAGAACTACTTCTGGAGCTGGAACAGTTGTTTCTTGCACTGTAGATGTTATAGATTCAGAATCTGAAGAGACAGGGGTAGAAGAAGTAGGTAATTCACTACTTTCGCCAATAATACATAACACTGTACCTACATCAACTGTATCATCTTCAGGCACGAGAATTTCAGTAACGACACCTGAAATAGGGGAAGGAACTTCTGAGTCTACTTTGTCAGTTGATACTTCGAGCAAAGCTTCATCTGCTTCTACAAAGTCACCTACTTGCTTTAACCAACGTGATACGGTACCTTCAGTTACCGATTCGCCAAGAGCTGGCATTTTTACTGATTCAGACATAATGTTCCTCCTTTAGTTATGTGCATGCAAAGGTTTTCCAGCCAAAGCCATTGCAGCTTCGCCAATAGCTTCATTTTGAGTTGGATGTGCATGTATAAGATTTGCTACATCTTCAGGATAGGCTTGCCAATTAACTATTAGTTCACCTTCGTTTACTAATTCACCCATGCGTTCTCCAATTGCATGGAAACCACAAATAGGTCCATTCTTTTCACGTACTAATTTGATGAAACCTGTAGTGTTTAGAATCTGGCTCTTACCATTACCAGCAAGATTGTACTCTACGATTTCTACGTTATCTTTTCCTAGTTTTTCTTCAGCTTGTTTTTGAGTTAAACCTACTGAAGCTATTTCTGGATTACAGTATGTAACTTTAGGAATATTGCTGTCAGATATTAGTTCTGGTGATAGACCAGCAATTTCTTCGGCAATAAAGATACCGTGAGCAAAGCCTCTATGTGCTAGTTGTAGACCAAATACAATGTCACCACAAGCATATATATTTCCAATGCCTGTGTGTAGACGCGCATTTGTTTGAACAAAACCACGGTCTATTGTTATACCGTTTTCTTCTAATCCTATATTTTCGGTTACTGGACGGCGACCAATTGCTACAAGTAATACTTCAGCCTCGAATTTGTCACCGTTTTCAGTTTCAACGATTACGCTATCTGTAGTTTGAGTGGCTTTTGCAAAACGTGTGCCGAGTTTGAAATTTATATTGCGTTTTTTATAAGCTTTTTCCAGTGATTTTGATATGCTTTCGTCTTCATTAGGGGCAAGATGATTTAAACCTTCAATAATGGTTACTTCAGATCCTAGCGAATTCCAAACAGATGCGAATTCTACACCGATTACTCCGCCACCTAAAATAATTGCTGATTTTGGTATAAATTCTAGTTGTAAGGCTTCATCAGAAGTTATTATTCTTCCATCAATAGGTAGAGTAGGTAGAGTGCGAGTAGTAGAACCCGTGGCTATGACTATATTCTTACCTTCGATTATTTCTCCATTTACAATTACAGAGTTTTTACTATGTAACTTTCCAAAGCCTTCTATATAAGTTACATTACGAGCTTTTATTAAGCCTTGTAGACCTTTGTAAAGCTTTTCAATAACACTATTTTTATATTCAGATACTTTTTTCATATCTATATTTTCAATGGATGAAAATATACCGTACTTTTCACTTTCGTTTATATTGTCAACTATCTCAGCACAGTGTAATAGAGCTTTAGTTGGTATACAGCCTTTATGTAGGCAAGTGCCACCGACTTTATTTCCTTCTATTAAACATACTTTTAAGCCAAGTTGAGCACTTCTCAAAGCACAAGAATATCCGGCTGAGCCACCGCCCAAAATTACTACATCGTACATTTTGTATGCTTTCTATTTGAAACTACAGATACTTAAAATTGTCGCATTAAAATTATGTTTTTTATAGATTAGCTATGTATTGATTGTGGTAATTACTTATAAAGAATAGATAAAGTAATAAAAGTAAAATATATAGAAAATACATTGAGGAACTATTTTACTAACTCTCATATATCCCAGATGTCGAATTTTCAATCAGTATTTACCGTTTTACTAAAATATTTTAAAGGGAAAGTGAGTATAGTACAAATATGGCATATTTTTCATAACGTTATAGTTTTATAGTCGCATGTAATTAATTGCCGATAAATAAAAATATCGTGTGAGTATAACAAAGCATACCCACACGATATAAAATACAAACTTACTTAGCTTGATTTTCGATATAAGCAACTAGAGTTGAAAGGCTAGCTCCTGTAGCTCCCTTAGGTGTGTATCCCCAAGCAGATCCATTGTTGAAAGATAGTCCAGCAATGTCTATATGAGCCCAAGGAATCTGACCAACAAATTCACGTAAGAACAAGCCAGCTGATAGCATTCCACCTTCTCTAGCACCGATATTAGCAATATCTGCCATTGGAGTCATCATTGCTTCTAGTAGCTGTTCTGGTAGAGGCATTGGCCACATCTGTTCTCCAGAAACGCCTGTAGCATTTACAATTTCATCACGAATTTGTGGACTACCCATTACACCAGCATACTTTGATCCTAGAGCAACAATCTGAGCTCCAGTTAGGGTAGCAACATCGATGACACAATCTGGGTTTTCTTCACAAGCTAGTGACAAACCATCAGCTAGTACCAAACGACCTTCAGCATCTGTATTCAAAACTTCAACAGTCTTACCGTTACGTATGCGAATTACGTCTGATGGACGCTGAGCAGTACCACTTGGCATGTTTTCAGCACAACATAGCCATGCTGTAATCTTGATAGGTAGTTCTAGCTTTGCACACGCCAAAATTGTATGAGCAACTGTTGCAGCACCTAGCATGTCTGACTTCATTTCTTCCATTGAAGCAGAAGGCTTTAGTGACAAACCGCCTGAGTCGAAAGTAATGCCCTTACCAACTAAAGCAATATGTTTCTTTGCTTTGCTTGGTGTATAAGTCATTTTGATTAGACGTGGAGGACGAGCTGAACCTTGACCTACGCCTAGCATTCCACCACATTTTTCCTCTAGAAGTTTGTGTTCGTCCCAAACTTCAATCTTTACTTTTGTACCCTTAGCATAGTCTTGTACTTCTTCAGCGAAACTTTCTGGATACAAGAAGTTAGGAGTTTCATTACCCATATCACGTACATTTGAGATAGCTTCAGATAAAATTTCAGCACGCTTTATATTCTCTTTTACTGTTTTTTCTTTTAGAGAAGTAACAACGTATATTTCTTCAATTTTTGTACGTGGATCTTCTTTATAGTATTCAAATCTATAATCTCCACACAAAGCACCTTGTACTATTGCTTCAAGTTCTTCAGGGTTTGAATGTGGGAAATCAATAGCTACAGTTTTTGCACCGTCAAGTGAGCGAGTCAATGCTCCAACTGTACGACGCAAATCTTCAACGCTAGGCTTATTGGAATCAACTCCTACAAAAGCAACAACTTTTGCTTTAACGTTGCCAGCACTAACGACCTTTGCAATTTTTTCTTTCGAACCATCTGAACCAAGAATCTTTAGAGTACTTTCACACTCTTTCTTGAACTTTGATGGGAGACACTCAGCTAAAATAACTGGTGTTTTATCTGCTTTAGCTACTGCTAAAACAAGCACGTCTACATCTAGTTTAGATGCATCTTTAGTATAAATTTTAATTTCGCTCATAACACAATGATATACCTGATATAAAATATTTTTTAGTGTCAACATTCTACTAACATCTTTAAAATGCATAAAGATTAGCTAATTTTTATAAAATAAGTATTAAAACTCCCTAAGTAATGGCAAATATTACGTTGATAAATACGTATTGATACTCACCATTTTTACTTTTAGCATATTTCCTTAGCGAAACTTGAACTTTACTTTATTTTTCTCACGGCGTAGAATTCATAAGGTAGTTTGCTTGACTAAAACTAACAGTGAACACAAAGCAGTGTTTAAACCGTAAGAAACCAATGATTATAGTGAGATTTACGTGCAGATAATGGCTAAAATTAAAGGTATTAGCGTGTGCCTACTTATCGCTATACCTAGTTTGTTTTTAGGAAAATTATTTCCGATTATAGGTGCTCCTGTTTTCGCTATCCTTATTGGTATATCAATATCATCTGTGCTAAAAGATAAGTTTTTCTTTTTATCGCTAAGATACGGTATAACTTTTACTTCAAAAGTAGTTTTGCAATGGGCTGTTATTTTATTAGGATTTGGCTTAAACCTTAACGTTATATTAAAAGTTGGCAAACAATCTTTACCGATTATAATTTTTACTATTTCTGGTGCTTTGCTGACTGCGTTTGTCCTTTATAAAGTGATGAATGTATCAAGGAATTTAGCTATTCTGATAGGTGTTGGGTCGAGTATATGTGGGGGCTCAGCTATAGCGGCTACTGCTCCTGTTATAAAAGCTGATGACACTCAAATAGCTCATTCGATATCAGTTATTTTCTTATTTAACGTTTTAGCTGCACTCATTTTCCCGAACTTAGGGATGCTCATAGGATTTGATACGCTAAATCCTGATCCTTTCGCTATTTTTGCAGGGACTGCTGTAAATGATACTTCTTCTGTGACAGCTACTGCTAGTACTTGGGATAGTTTGCACCATTTAGGATCACAAACATTAGATAAAGCTGTGACTGTGAAATTAACTAGGACTTTAGCAATTATTCCGATAACTTTTGCTTTATCTCTTATTCTTTCTAAGTCTGAAAATAATTCATCTTTTAGCTTTAAAAAATCTTTCCCAATGTTTATTGTTTACTTCTTACTTGCGAGTATTTTTACAACAGTAAGTTCTTATTTTGGAATGAGTGCGCAAGTTTTTGATGTCGCTAAAGAAATAAGTAAGTTTTTGATTGTATTAGCGATGAGTGCAATAGGTCTGAATACTAATATTTCAAGCTTACTTAAATCCGGTTACAAACCTATATTCTTAGGTTTGGTATGTTGGATTATGGTTGCAGTTACCAGCTTAGCCTCTCAGCGATTTTTAGGTATATGGTAAGGATAAGCTGTAAAAATAGTCGAAATTACTTATTCTTTGACAAACCGTGGAATTTTATAAAAGCTAAACAGCGTCACAAAATCCCATTTGACGCCAAGCTTCATAAACTGCAATAGAAGCTGAAACAGCAAGGTTTAAAGAACGGTTATTAGGCATCATTGGTATACGTAATTTTTTAGCTATACGAGGGTTATTTAAAACTTCTTCAGGTAAGCCATTAGATTCTCTACCAAATAGTAAGCCATCACCATCTTTGTATTTTACATCTGTGAAAAATTCATTCGAGTGACCTGTAAAAGCATAAATATTTCCAGATATGTCATTCAAAGCATCTTCAAGATTAGGATGAACTTTTACGTGTGCCATATCATGGTAGTCTAGACCAGCTCTTTTGACTTTAGCACTGTCCATATCAAAAGATAAAGGCTCTACTAAATGTAGCATTGAATTAGTACAAGCAGATAAACGGATAGCATTTCCACTATTTCCAGGGATTTCTGGCTCAAAAAAAATAATATGTAACATTGTTTATCCACCCATTTATACAAATTTCAGATATAGTGTCCGAGAGGGGACTTGAACCCCCACGACCTAAAAGCGGTCACTAGCACCTCAAGCTAGCGCGTCTACCATTCCGCCACCCGGACTTGCAACTTCAAAAGTATAGCAGTTATTTTTAATCTAATTCAAATTATAATTATATTTTATTTATTTTCTAAACTAATTTTTTATCTATGCTTTAAAGTTATCAAGTTTTTCCTGCAATCGGTCCACGATTTCTTTTTGTTTTAAACAATATTCTTCAAGATCATTTATGCGTTCTTCAAAGTGACTAAGCACGAAGAACAACTCTCTGAAAGCACCATTAAACATTCCAATAGAACCAGCAACATTTATTCCTTGGGAAGTTACAGCATTATGGTAAGCACGTATATATGGAGTAGCAATTGATATAGTTTCAGGGTGATCTTCTTCTTTTAGAAAAGGCAATTCAGGTATTACATTTCTTCTTCTATCATTCTTATTTTCTTTTTGTGCGTTATCCATTTTTACCTCAATAATCAAAATATATTAAAAGTTACATATATAATCATAGTCTAGATAAAATAAATACAGTATAAATAGTTTAGAAAATGTTATTTATTAAAGACTAATAGTTTTAAAATAAGAATGATAAAATTGTGATAATTATTGATTTTATATTTGGAGCGTAAATGAATATTCCAGACAGTGCTAAACCACTAGATTTAGTTAAACAATTTCACGAAACATATAAACTTCCAGTGTATGATGGTTCTCCTACACTAGAAACTGAACGTTTAAATATGCGTATGGGACTTATTGCAGAGGAGTTTAGTGAACTAGTTGAAGCTGTTTATGGACAAAAGGCTGGTGAAATTGCACGTAAATCTTATGAAGATATTCTAGAAAACGACCAAAATAACAGAGATATAGTCGAAACAGCAGACGCATTAGCTGATTTAGTGTACGTGATTTACGGTATGTCACTAGAATGCGGGATTGACTTAGAAGCTGTATTAAAAGAAGTACAAGCATCTAATATGTCTAAATTAGGTGAAGACGGAAAACCAATTTATCGTGAAGATGGAAAAGTTTTGAAAGGCCCTAACTTTTTTGAACCAGATATTAAAAAAGCTCTAGGTTTAAAATAGCCTTTAAGAGATTAAATATGGTAACTTTGTTAGTAAAACCTGCGATATTAAGAAGGATCTTTAAATGACAAAATCACGTATTGCACTTGATGAGCTTTTAGAAGCTTTTGAGAAACACTATGCCATCGCTTCTAACGAAGATAGTAGTGATGATGAAATTCTAGAAGCAGAAGATGAGTTACTAAATGCATTTTTTGTCTACGATGATTCTTTATATCTTGAACACGGTGTTGAGATTCCAATTGACTTGTTAGCTGATCTATTTGACGAAATAGGTCAAGACGAAAATTATGATGAAAATGAAATAGATTCATCTTCACACTATAGCGATGAAGAAGATGAAGATTATGACTTGGACGATGACATCTAAATCATAACTTAGTAAATAGGCTGTCTAGAGAACTAAAACTTTTCTGGATAGCCTATTTTTATATTACTTATAGTATCTAAAGCGTTTTCTATTTGAATTGGTAAAGTATTTTCTACATCATTTAGCAATTCTTGTAACTGGGAATTATTTCTAGCACCTACTAAAGCTGAAGAAATAAAGGGCTTATTTATAATCCATTTTAAAGCTACTTGACTAGGTGCAAGGTTTAGGCCATCAGCTGCAGTTACTAGTCCTTCTACGATATGAGCGTTGCGTTCATTGAGATAAGGCTCTACAAATCCATATAGGTGAGTAGTTGCTCCTCTGGAATCAGTTGGAATGCCTTCTCTATATTTGCCAGTTAATATGCCTCTACCTAAAGGTGACCATGCAAAAATTCCAATATTATTATACTCACAGGCAGGTATTACTTCTTTTTCAATTCCTCTTTCTAATAAACTATATTCCATTTCTAAGGCGCTAACGCTATGTTTTTGATTAGAAGAGTTCAAAAGTGTATGTATTTGTGTGGCTGACCAAGCAGAAAAATTTGAAAGACCTACATATCTTGTTCTACCTGTTGATAAAGCATATTCTAAGGTATCAGTCAGCTCATAAAAATCTATACTGTAATCAGGTTGAGCTACAAACCATATATCCAAATAATCAGTATTTAAAGTTTTTAAAGTTGAATCTAAGTTCTCTAGTAAGTTTTTCTTGGAAATATCTATGTGACTTCCATTAGATGTAAATTTTATTCCAGATTTTGATGACAAGATTAAATCAGAACGTGAGTATTTTTCTTCAAGTAATTTTCCAAGTATGTACTCGCTATTTCCGTAATTAGGGGCAGTATCTATTAAATTTCCTCCATGTTCTATGAAAGTGTTCAATTGCTGATCACATTCATATTCATCTGTGTCACGTCCCCATGTCAGTGTTCCTAGACCGACAGCAGATACTTTCAACCCTGATTTACCTACTTGTTTTAATTTCATAAGTTAAATTTAGAGCATATATTTTACTAATTCTAGTTTTGTTAAAGAATTTCACTATCTTTGTATAAAATGTAAAGAGGTAAGGTTTCTTTTCGATATATTTTGATGAAGTAAGATGGTGTAGTATGAAAATAGTTACGGTTGTAGCAGGAGTATTCATTGATGGGAACAAAATTTTTAGTTCTCAGCGGAGCAGAGGAACTCACAAAGGATCGTGGGAATTTCCCGGTGGAAAAGTTGAAGATAATGAATCACATGAACAAACGTTAAAGCGTGAAATAATGGAGGAACTAGGGGCGGAAATAAAAGTTATTGCTTCTTATGACACAGTTGAGTATGAATATGAAGACTTTTATTTAAAAATGTATTTGTATTTAGCTGAGTTTATAACAGAACCAAAGTTGATTGAGCATCTTGATTTTAAATGGCTGAGTGTCGATGAAATTGATGATATAAAATGGTTGCCTGCGGATATTGCTATATTGCCTAAAATCAAAGAGAGCTTATCCTGATATACTGCTGTATGTGATTTATTTTATAGTTTAGGAGCATTGTGAGTATTAGAAAATTAGTGTACTTATTTTCTTTCTTAGTGGTAACTTGTGGGATTTTCGTATCTATTCCTGAATATGCTAATGCTGCAGGAATAATAGAAGAAAACTCTCCAACTTCAACGGTTAGAATAAATATTAAAACTCCTCAAATCAGAGGGGAATGCTCAGGTACGTTGATAGAACCTAATAAAGTTCTTACTGCTGCTCACTGTATCACGGAAGTATATGAAAATGACAAACCTACACATTTATCAGGCGATATAAATAACTACCTTGGGTATGGAAGTAATCAATACTTCTTCCCAAAATATACTTTTGTTTTAACAGGTAGCAACTCATATACCAATTTATCTGAATATTATGCTGTTTCTTATGTTGCTCATCCTACATCAGATGTTGCTGTATTTACTCTAAATAAAAATGTAAAAAATGCAAAAATTGCAAAAATAAATAGTGATTTACCTAACTATTATACAAATTTGACTACTTGTGGAATACGTAACACTAAAACAAATGATTTACCTTATCTACTTCGCAGATCTGTTGAAAAAGATGGAAAAACTTTCTGTGGAAATTCAGCTGTAAATTCTTATGGTCGTGCTGGATTATCTTCTCAAAAAACCTTTACAGTATTCATACCAGGGTATAGAAGTGTTGCTAACGATAACTGGGGAGCAATATTTCCACATAGAGCAGGTGTAGTATTTGATCGCATAGTTGCATCATCACCAGCTGTTACTTTGGAAGGAGATTCAGGAGGACCGGTTTATCTATCAGGTACAAATACAATTGTTGGTTTGACTAGAGGTGGAGAAGGCGGAATAAATGGTAGTAACGTATTTACACCTATATTCGAAGTTGGTAATTGGTTAAATAAGACTGCTGGTATAACTAACGTATCTTTAGAAGGGAAAGCTCCTAAAGGTGTTAACGCTACAATGCCTGGTGTTGAAAAAAGTAAACTTAGCTCTAGGGAAAAACTTATACAGTTTTCAAAGGAACAACATAAAGTTCTAGGTAAAGCAGTAAATGAGATAAAGTGTGGTCTTCCTGATGATGGTTGTGTTCAGTCTTTTGTTGATAGTTTCGGTGTTCGTCGCGCTGTTTATGCTTCGGACTCTTCTAATCCTTCCGTTCTTAAGCTGTCTGGAGCTATTGGCACTTACTATAAGAGTATAGGCTGGGAAAATTCTGCCTTCGCTTATCCTATTAGTGGTGAACAAGAACTATCTAGAGGCATTTGGATTCAGCACTTCCAAGGCGGTAGTATAACTTATATTTCTGGTACTGGTATTATTCCTGTAACTTTCGATAACCCTATTGGAGCTTTATATAAAGATAATAAGAAATCACTCGGTTATCCTATAAATAACAAGCGTTGCGGTCTTGCTAACGGTGGTTGTGTACAATCATTTGCAAATCCTGCAGATGGCTCAAAGTACGCTATATATTCCAAAGACAATAAAGCTTATTACGTAAAACTATACGATAGTGTTAGTAAGTATTGGGCTGAAAAAGGCTGGGAAAACTCACCGTTTGGATATCCAATCAGTAATCCTGAAAAACAAGGCAATGCAATAGTTCAAGACTTTGAGAATGCTAGTATTACATTTGATGGTAGGATTAGATTTGAATATGAAAACAGCTCAGGTGGTAGGATAGCTAGACATTGGAATGAAAACTATTTCAAGTATGGCTTACAGATTAACGCTATGAAGTGTGGTCTAAATAATAGCGGTTGTGTACAGTCATTTGAAAACACTGACACTAAGAAACGTTACGCTATTTATTCTTCAAACTCTGGCTATGTTTCAGCTCTGGACCTAAATAGTGCGTTCGGTAAATATTACGCATCAAATGCTTGGGAAGATGGTAGATTAGGTTACCCTATTTCTGAGGAAAAATACAACGGTAATAAAGCTAAACAAGAGTTTGAAAATGGTGTACTGTATTTAGTTGGCAATCAAATAATTCCTGTATATAGTAATGAACCTATTGGTCAGTATGTTTACAATTCTGCTGATGATCTTTATCCATCTAATACGATGAAATGTGGCTTGAAAGATAAAGGATGTGTTCAGGTATATTTGAATCTTAAAGACAACCTTGAATATGCTTTATATCAACATAATGGTGTAGTAGCTAAAGTTGCTTTGAATGATCCTATAACTAAATACTGGATAAGTCTTGGTTGGGAAAATTCTGCATTTGGCTACCCAATTTCTGATAAAGAACAAACTATAGATGGTTTTAAACAAAGGTTTGAACACGGAATTATTTTGTACGAAAGAGGAGTCATAAAAACTATACCTCAATGGTAAAAACTCTATAAGAAAATGGCTAAGATTTTGAATACTTTTACAATCTTAGCCACTTTTATTTTTTATTATCTACTTATCAATAAATACTGTTTTACAGAAACAGAAAAATATTAGTAACTATTGATGAAAGTAATATAAATTATTTTAGGTAAAGTATAAATAAAAGCTGTAATGCTCCTATAGTATATGTATATAAAACTGGAATATTTATGCTTTATTTCTGCACTTATTACAGTATCTGAGAATAAGAATATATGGTATCTTTGAATAAGAAAATGAAAGCGCGTTCTTTCAATAATGTATGAGTAAAATAACTTGATGGCAAGGAAAAATGGGTATTTACATAATTCTTACCATGGTCATGATGCTGACAATGGTTGCAATACAATCGTTGTGTCTATATCTATATGTACTTAAAATTCAACCAGATTTTAGTTTAAAACTTTGGTATAAGAGCGGGTTTAATAAGAAATCTAAGAAAAATAAAGTTTCAAAAAACCGTATAAAGCAAGTAAGATTTGATGAAATTATAAACATAAAATAGGTATGTTGCTTAGGAAGTGAAAGTGATGAATTCTAATATAGTTCTGATTGTAAGTGCTTTAGTTGTATTAGTGCTCATAATTGTTGGTGTTTTATTATATAAGAGCAAAAATTCTAATAAAAATGCTTTGCAACAACAAGAAAATTCAAGTGAGCTTTCACCTCTACTAGAAGAAAAATCTGAAGACATTTTTCATTCGCAACCACATACCTTGCCTGAAGACTCTGATATAAATCCTCAACTAGACAAAAATGCTGAAAATTATTCTGAAGAGTATGTAAGCGTAAATGAAGCTGTAGAACAAGAAAAAGAAGCTGAAGAGCTTGTAGAAGAAAATCTTGAAGAAGAAAAACAAGATGTACCAGCTTCTAAAGAAGCAGAAAAAGATACTAAAGAAGAAGTAGAAGAAGAAAAAAGCGTTGAAATTCAAAAACCAGAATCGCTAACTTCAAGAATGACACGATTGCGTTCTAAGCTTGCACAAAGTGGCTCTTTCGGTATGACTATTTTGAATTTACTAAGTAAAGATAATATTAGTGAAGCTGACTGGGAAGAAATAGAAGATACCTTACTAATGGCTGATTTAGGCATAGACTCAACAATGGCTTTACTGGAGTCTTTGCGTAAAAGAGTTAAAGTTGAAAACGCTACTAGTGTTGAACGAGTAAAAGAAATTTTACATGAAGAACTTTTAGACTTAGTAGACCCTACAATGGACAGAACACTGAAAGTTGAAAACATTATAGATGAAAACGGAAACAAGAAACCAGCATCTATAATTATGGTAGGTGTAAACGGTGTAGGTAAAACCACAACTGCTGGAAAACTTGCACGAATACTAGTTGCTGAGGACAAGAGCGTTTTGCTAGGGGCTGCTGATACATTTAGAGCAGCTGCAAGTGAGCAACTAAAAACTTGGGCAGATCGTACAGGAGTTGGGATTGTCACTTCTGATAAAGAAGGGGCAGACCCTGCCTCTGTTGCTTTTGATGCTGTAAAACAAGCTAGCGAAAGCAATATTGATGTGGTTATTGTTGACACTGCTGGACGTTTACAGAATAAGAAAGACTTGATGGATGAACTGGGCAAGATAAAGCGAGTTATGTCAAAAGAAGTTCAAGTTAGTGAAACTCTGCTAGTCTTAGATGCAACAACTGGTCAAAATGGTATGAAACAAGCTGAAGTTTTTGCTCAAGTAGCTGATGTAACTGGTATAGTTTTAACAAAATTAGACGGAACTGCTAAGGGTGGAATTGTTGTATCTGTACAAAAAGCACTAGGGGTACCTGTCAAATTTGTGGGACTAGGTGAGGGAATGGATGATTTAGCTCCATTTGACCCACAAGGTTTCGTAAAAGCATTACTTTCATAAATAATATAAAATATATAGAAGAAGTAGGATCATAAAATAGGTAGGCAAAATTGTTTAATAACCTTTCAGATAGATTGCGATCATCTTTTAAACAACTAAGAGGAAAAGGTGTTTTAACTCAAGCTGACGTTGATAACACCGTATCTGAAATTAGAAGAGCTTTGCTAGAAGCCGACGTTGCTTTACCTGTTGTACGTGATTTTACATCTAGAGTTCGAGAAAAAGCCTATGGAGCTACTCAATCTAAAGCTTTACAACCAGGCCAACAAGTTATAAAAATTGTCAACGAAGAACTTATTGAAACCCTTGGTGGAGCAACTAGGGAACTGAATTTTAAAGACCATGGTGTAAGTATTTTTATGCTTGCCGGTTTACAAGGCGCTGGTAAAACCACTTTGGCTGGAAAACTATCCAAGTGGATGAGACAAGAAGGAAAGAAAGTACTTCTGGTCGCGTGTGACTTACAAAGGCCTAATGCTGTTACACAGTTACAAGTAATGGCTGAGCGTGCTGAGGTAGATATTTTTGCTCCAGAGCCTGGAAACGGAGTTGGTGATCCTGTAAAAGTTGCTAGGGACAGCATAAAATTTGCTGAAGAAAATGGTTATGATCTTGTAATCATTGACACAGCAGGACGACTTGGTATTGACGAAGAAATGATGCAACAAGCTAGGGATATACGCGACGTGGTATCTCCTGATGAAATAATATTCGTGCTTGATGCGATGGTCGGTCAAGATGCTGTAAATACTTCTATAGCGTTTAGAGACGGTGTCGGTTTTACCGGTGTAGTACTTTCAAAACTTGACGGTGATGCTAGAGGTGGTGCTGCTCTATCAGTTAGAGGAGTTACAGGAGCACCTGTACTTTTTGCTTCAACTGGTGAAGGAATAAATGATTTCGAACGCTTCCATGCTGACCGAATGGCTTCTCGTATCCTAGATATGGGTGATATTCTAACTTTAATTGAGCAAGCTGAAAAAGTTTTTGATAACGAGCAAGCTGAAAAAGCTGCTAATAAGTTAGCAAGTGGAGAATTTACTCTCGAAGATTTCTTAGACCAACTAGCTCAGATAAGAAAATTAGGGTCTATGAAGAAAATGCTAGGAATGCTACCTGGCGTTGGAAAAATACGTGATCAACTAGATAACTTTGATGAAAAAGAAATAGATCGCATTGAAGCGATTGTGCGTTCCATGACTCCACAAGAACGTGCAGATTTGAAGATTTTGAATGGTTCTCGCCGTGCCAGAATTGCAAAGGGCTCAGGAACAAGCGTTGCTGAAATTAACTCACTAGTGCAACGCTTTGAACAAGCCAAAACAATGATGGCTGCAATGAGTAGGGGACAAGGTATACCAAATATGAATGGTATAGGTGGTATGGGTTCTTTGCCTGGTATGGGTAAAAAATCTAAAGGCAGAATTGCTCCTACTAAAAACAAAAAAGGTAAGAATAAAAAAGGTAAATCTGGTAATCCAGCTAAGCGAGCTCAGCAAGAAAAAGAAGCGCTACTGAAGAAACAAAATATTACTGAAAGTGGTAGTGCGTTTGAAAAGCCGCAGGTTCAGCCTCCTACAATGGATGATATTCCAGATGATATAAAACGTATGCTTGGTAGGTTCTAATGCGTAACTGGTATTTGCATGGTAGTGTCATAACTCCTAGCGGGGACAAGAAAGAAGTTTGGGTAAATAACGGTTTGATTAGTTATACTCCTAAAACAGGAACAAGCTATAAGGAATTTGAAGGATTTATTTTCCCAGGGCTAGTTGATATGCATTGTCATCTAGGTATGTCTGAAAAAGGTGCTACATCAATTGCCACTGCTCAAAAACAAGCTCAAATAAATATGGACTCAGGAGTTTTAGCTATACGTGATGGAGGGTCGAGGCTCAACAACGAATGGTTTAAAACTCGAACCGATATGCCAGTAGTATTTACAGCTGGAAACCACATTGCTAAAACTAAAAGATACATAAAAGATTTTGCTGTTGAACTTGAAAATGAGTCTGACCTTGTAAAAGAAGTTGTTTACCAAGCTTATCGCACTAACCATTGGGTGAAAATTGTAGCTGACTGGATTGATCGTTCAGATGGTGCTTTTTCTGATATTAAGCCATTATGGTCGAAGAGTGTTTTAAAAGAGGCCATAACTGCTGCTCACGAAATGGGAGTGAGAGTGATGGCACATAGCTTTGGTACTCAGGCAGCAGAAGATTTGATCGAGTGTGGCGTAGATACTATTGAGCATGGCAACGGTTTACGCAAAGAGCATATGCAAGAGTGTGCTATAGAAAAAATTCCAGTTATTCCTACTATGTTACAGAGAGAAAACTTTTTAGATTTCGCTAAAAAAGCTCATGGTAAATATCCTTTATATGAGAAAACTATGGCTGAGTACTATGAAAATAGGTATTCGCAGCTAATACAAATGTATGAAGAAAAAGTTTTACTTTTACCTGGTAGCGATGCTGGTGGAAGTATTTCTCACGGCTTAATTTCTGATGAGCTTGCTCTTTGGGTAAAAGCTGGAATACCGACTAAAGAAGTTATAAATTTTGCTGTTTTTGAAGCAAGAAAATTTCTAGGAATTAGCACGTTAGAAGATTATTCAGGAGCTGACTTAGTTATTTACAGTAGAGATCCTCGTGAAGATATAAGTGTGTTAAAATCCCCTGAATTAGTTTTGTTACGTGGTAAAAAAGTATAACGATATTGTTTACTATATTTGCCTATAAGATAACGGTTGGTATTTGTAGAAATAATACTTAGATTTTAGAAGAGAAATAAACATTTTGTTTCATCTTTTTTAAAGATTTATAAAATCCATGTTTCTACTTGAAAAAACAACGAAAAATGTGGATAATTCTAAACTGTACTCGGTTTTACAGAAACCCTCTCATTTCTGTAAAAACTGTGTCCGTGAACTAACAGCGGAAACGTGACCCACCGTTGAAGCTTTTAGTCAAATCTATTTATGATCAGGAGAGCGCCAAAGTGGCAGTTCGTATTCGTTTGAAGCGCATGGGTAAAATCCGTGCACCATTTTATCGTGTAGTTGTAGTTGACAGTCGCAAGAAGCGTGACGGTCGTGTAATTGAAGAAGTCGGTAAGTATGATCCAATGCCAAATCCTTCAATAATCGATGTCAACTCAGAACGTGTACAGTATTGGTTGGGTGTGGGTGCTCAGCCATCAGATCAGGTACGCAGACTTCTAGGCATTACAGGTGACTGGGCAAAGTTCAAAGGTGCTAAGAACACTGAAGGTTCTTTGAAAGTCAAGGAAAAAGTATGTAGTGCTACTGCTGCTGAAGAAGCAGTTAAAGCTGTTTCAGATGAAGCTGAGAAGTTAAAAGCTGCTAAAGCTGCTGCTGAAGAGGCTGCAAAGGCTGAAGAAACAGCACAAGCTGAAGAAGTAGCTGAAGAAACACCAGCCGAAGAACCTGTTGCTGAAGAAGCAACACCTGAAGAGGAAGCATAATCATGCTCGCTGAAGCGTTAGAACACCTTGTTCGAGGAATTGTAGATAACCCAGATGACGTACGAGTTACTTCAAAGCAAATGCGTCGTGGGGAGTTGCTTGAAGTTAGGGTGAATCCTAACGATTTAGGTCGAGTAATCGGCAGATCTGGTCGTACTGCACGTGCTCTACGAACAGTGATTGGTGCTATTCCATCAAGCGGTCATGTCCGCATTGATGTAATAGATTTACACTAAAAATACTTCGGATAGACCCACTCTAGTTAGGAGTGGGTCTATTTCATATAAATTATTTTATTAAAACATAGATTATTAGTTATTAACAGTGTGTAACTTAAGATGTTTTTAAGAAAAATATACGAATAATTCTTATTGAGGAAAATATGCAACTACTAACTGGAATTTTAGGATCTGCACATGGTTTGCGTGGAGAACTAAAAGTTGATATTCGTACTGATAACCCTAGCGAACGTTTTGTTAAAGGAAATAAAATTCAGACTAATAATGCAGACTTTCCAGTACTAACTGTTAGAGGTTTTAGAGTAAGTAATAATAAATTTTTCCTATCTTTTCAAGAAATCAACGATCGTACTATGGCTGAAAAAATGTGTTTTACAAAGCTATATGTAGATAGTAAAGATGTGGAAGAAGAGGAAGATTCATTTTACCCGCATGAACTTAGAGGCTTGAAAGTATATGATCTCGATGATAACTATCTCGGTGTAGTTAAAGATATGCTTTTAGGTAAAGCTCAAGATTTATTAGTTATTGAGCCATCTATAAATTCTTCAGAAGACGCTGATGAACAAAATAATGAGTCTATTTTTCTTGAAGGTAATGAAGCTGAATTAGTGAAAGAGCAGGGCAGTGACGGTGAAAAAGCTGATATCGAAGATGTCTTACTGCCATTTGTATACGAATTAGTTGTGGAAGTAAATTTGGAGGACGAATATGTTCTTGTTGATCCTCCCGGAGGACTATTTCCATCTAATTAAGCCTTCTATTTTGCTTTTTATTTTGGTAAAGACTTATATACTGGTAAAAAATAATGTGGGTATAGGTTGTTAAGCATTCGTAGTTATTTTTTATTTCTTGGCGTAAAATATAGGCTTATCAAGTAATATAGTAAATATAAGAGTTTGATACCCATCAAGTTTATAAAGATTAGGTGAAGTCACATTAGGGAACAGTATGCGTATTGATGCTATTTCAATTTTTCCAGATTTTTTCAATGTACTAGATTTATCTCTATTAGGTAAAGCTCAGGAAAAGTCCTTGGTTAATTTCACCTCTCATAACCTTAGACATTGGGCTGAGGGCAAGCATTTATCAGTAGATGATACTCCTTTTGGCGGAGGTGCTGGTATGGTTATGAAAGCTGATGTGTGGGGCAGAGCTATTGACGAAATTTTAGGCTTTGATTCTAGAGCTTGTCTTGCTAAAAATACTGATACTGTTTCTGATACAAAATCACTTCACACCAAAAAAGTGTTACTGATACCTTCACCTTCAGGGGAACAATTTAGTCAAAAAATGGCTGAAAAGTTCTCTAAAGCTGACCAAATTGTTTTTGCTTGTGGTCGGTATGAGGGGATAGACTCTAGGGTTTATCAGCACTATAAGTCATTGGAAAACGAAAATTTCACTGTCCAAGAGTTTTCTATAGGTGACTATGTTCTAAATGGTGGAGAAGTGGCGAGCATAGTTGTTATAGAAGCTGTTACTCGCCTTATACCTACAATGATGGGAAATCCTTTATCATTAGTTGAGGAGAGCCATTGCGAAGATGGACTGTTAGAATATCCAGTTTATACACGTCCAGCTAGTTGGAAAAATATAGATGTGCCACCTGTTCTTCTGGCTGGTAATCACGCTAATATTTCTAGGTTTAGGCGCAATAAATCTATTGAAAAAACTCTGAAGAATCGTCCAGATATTGTCTTTAAAACGAATCCTAGTGCTTTTGATTTAGAAGATAGAAAAGTTTTAGCTAAAAACAATATTCTTTTGTCTGATAATGGTGTGTTTGAAAATGTGACTTATAGGAAAGTTGACTCTTGCTGTGAGATTGAGGAAATAATAGATTTTCTAGGTGAGAGTTTTGTTTATATGAATTCCAGTGAGCTTAGTGTACGTGTAGGAAATACTGGTTCGCCTGAGCAATTAGCAGAGCTTTTAAAGAGTGAAGATTATTCTTGTTTTGTTGCTAAAGCTTATCCTGTGAGCGACTGCTTTGGTTACACTAAAGCTTTTGCAGATATGAAAGTTGATTCTTCTAACGATAAAGCAGAGTATGGGAAAATAGTTGCTCTTGTTGTAACTGAAACTAGGAAAATTGACGATAAAGTAAAGAAATCTTATAAAAAAGCTGTTGAATCTAAAGAATCTATATCTCTAAAAACAGATTCACAGTACTTTACTTACATAAATTTAACTAATAGTAATAAGAACTATAATAATAGTGGAGTTAAAGAAGCTTTATGTAACTATGTAATTAAGAATTATAAAGATAAAGAAAACATAAGTTATATTATTTGTGATGTTCTAAGTTCAGATAAAGCTACAACTAAGTTTTATAAGACTTTAGGTTTTACAAAATGCGGTAGTGCTTATAAAGAACGCAGAATGGATATTTTAGCTCTAGGATTAGATGAGTTAGCTAAATAGTTTTAGAAATTTTAGTTTTTTATAGTATAATTATCTTTGCTGTATTTTGCTTGAAATCTGCCATGGGGGATGAAGGTATTATGAATACAGTTATATGTAAGTTTTGAAGTCATAGTACTTCACTGATTGCGTATGTGACCTGTGGCACTTACGAGAGGTAGATATAATGCATACACTTGATTGTGTAGATAAAGCTAATTTACGTACAGACATTCCTAAGTTCCGTGCAGGTGATACCGTTAAGGTTCACGTAAAGGTTATCGAAGGTCAGCGTCACCGTATCCAGATTTTCCAGGGTGTTGTTATTGCTCGTCGTGGATATGGTATTGGTGAAACATTCACAGTACACAAGATTTCATTTGGCTGTGGAGTTGAACGTACATTCCCATTGCACGCTCCAACAATCGATAAGATTGAACTTGTAACACGTGGTGATGTTCGTCGTGCAAAGCTATATTACTTGCGTGGTCTACGTGGTAAGGCTGCTAAGATCCGTGAAAAGCGTGACAAGTCAGCTAAATAACCTTAAGCTAAGAGATGCCGTTAGGCATCTCTTTGTTTATATACTTTTATTACACGATTAGAGTGGTGATGATATTGGGAAAAAATAAAAAGAAAAAGTCTTCGATTTTAGAGCTTTTATTTTATGTAGTATTAGCAATAATCATTTCTGTTCTAATTCGTGCGTTCGTATTCCAGCCTTTTTATATTCCATCAGGCTCCATGGAAAATACTTTGAAAATAAATGACACTATTGCTGTAAATAAGCTCTCTACTAGGTTTTCAAATATAAACCGTGGAGATATAGTTGTGTTTAAAGATCCAGGAAACTGGGTTTCGTCTGCTCATGCAGGAGCCAGTTCAAATGGCTGGTTTGAGTCTATACTTTATAAGGTGAATCTCGGATATGCTCCAAATGATGTTTTTCTAATAAAAAGAGCTATCGCTATTGGTGGAGACACTGTTGAATGCAAAGGTAAAGGACATCCTATTTTAGTCAATGGTGTCCCTATTAAAGAAGAGTATTTGAAGGAATCGGTAGCTTCATCTACTTCTTTCAAAGTAAAAGTTCCTAAAAATCGTATTTGGGTAATGGGTGATAATAGGAATAACTCAGGGGATTCTCGTTATCACCAAGATAACGGTTACAGTGGTACTGTTTCTGTTGATAATATTGTTGGTAAGGCATTTGCTGTAATGTGGCCAATATCTCGCATGCAAATTTTGTATGGAACAGATGCTTTTAATAAAGTTAGTTAACTCGTATAGTTATTAAGCTGTAATAAATTGGTGTTAAATGGTTGCTGTAGCTAATCGTGAGTTTGAAATAAATCTTTTAAAAACTTACTCTACTGTCGCAGGTGTTGACGAAGTCGGTAGAGGCTGTTTAGCAGGTCCTGTATATGTTTGTATAGCTGTTGTTGATTCAAAAGTTAAAGATTGTGAAGTTGAGCTTAGAGACTCTAAATTGCTTTCTGATAAAGCTAGAAAAGAAAAATTTCCCTTTGCTACAAAATGGCTTTTAGACTATGCCGTAGGTATATCTACGAATGAAGAAATTGATAGTTTTGGAATATCCAGAGCATTGCAACTTGCTGGAGAAAGAGCGATTCAAGAACTCAAAACTAGGGGAATAAATCCTGATATATACATACTAGATGGTAAACACGACTGGTTGACTAATAGGAACGATTTATTTAGCTCAAGTGAGACTGAAGAACTAAATGTGATTACTAAGATTAAAGCTGATACTTCTTGTAGTGTTGTTGCATCGGCATCAATAATTGCTAAAGTGCTTAGAGATAAGTACATGTGTGATATTGAAGACGATAAGTACGATTTTTCTAGCAATAAAGGATATAGTTCTCCTAAGCATATACAAGCACTTAAAGAATATGGTGTAAGTGATTTACATAGAAAAACTTGGAAAATGCCACAGTAGTATTTACATATTATAAAGAGTGTTATCCATTCGTTACTTTTCCAAAAGCGCGTCGTTTTAGTTATAAAATTTTTATAATTGGAATAATTCAATAAAATGTTTATTTATTGTAAAAATAGCTCTAAAAATTCTTTCACTTGAGATAAAATAGTGATTGTTTCTGTGTATTGTAATAATGTAGAATGGTGGTAATTTAAGGAGGAATTACCTTGAGTGATATCGATTCTTATGAAAATAGTTTAGAACTTGATTTATTTCGTGAGTACCGTGATGTCGTTTCTATATTTTCGTACGTAGTAGAAACAGAGCGCCGTTTTTATTTAGCTAACAGTGTTGACGTTCAAGTGCGTTCAAACGGTGGGGAAGTATTTTTTGAAATAACTATGGAAGATGTCTGGGTTTGGGATATTTATAGATCTAACCGTTTTATTAAATCTGTTCGAGTGGTTACTTTCAAAGATGTAAACATTGAAGAATTGAATAAAACTGAATTTTAGTTGACTTTTGATAAGGAACGGGGATAGACATGATCGATGAAAATAAAGAAGCTAGTGATTTGACTTTCCCTGAGGGAATTCCTTTGCTTGATGCTTTAAAAGAGCCAGAAGTTAGTGTTCAACCAGAGATGATTATTGTCTCAGGTATGAGTGGTGCTGGTCGTACTCGTGCGGCTATGGCTCTGGAAGACCTAGATTGGTATGTTGTAGATAACTTACCTCCACAATTACTTATGGCTTTTGCTGGTATGATGACCGCTAATGGTGGAGGTGTTCACCGTTTAGCAGCTGTAGTTGATGTTCGCTCCAAAGGCTTCTTTTCCCAGCTATTGGACTGCTTAGATAGCCTACAAACAAATGGAATAAGATACAGAGTTATTTTCTTAGAGGCTGATGAAAGAGTATTAGTTCGAAGGTATGAATCTGTTCGTAGACCACATCCTCTTCAAAAAGGTGGAAGAATACTTGATGGTGTTCGTGCGGAGAAGAAAATGCTTGAAGGCTTGCGCTCCAAAGCAGACATTATTATTGATACATCTAATAAATCAGTGCACGATTTATCACGTGAAATACGCCGTATTATGAGTGATGAAGATTCAAATTCCTTGCGCGTTACTGTTATGTCATTTGGGTTTAAATATGGTATTCCTGTAGATGCTGACTGGGTAGTAGATATGAGGTTTTTAGCTAATCCATATTGGGTTAGTGAACTCAGGCATCTAACTGGTAAAGACAAACCTGTTAGTGACTATGTAATAAGCCAAGAAGGAGCAAAGGAATTTGCTAATTCTTATTTGAAAGCTTTACGACCGGCATTGAATGGCTATTTGAACGAGTTAAAACCATTTGTAACTATTGCGGTGGGGTGTACTGGTGGACAACACCGTTCAGTTGCTATGAGCGAATATTTTTCTGAAGCACTACGTCAAATGGGTCTTCCAGTTGTAACTTTACATCGGGATATGGGTAGAGAATAACTAACTTATCATAAAATAAAGTGTTATATATGAATTTTGTTCCTAAAATCCTCGAGTAATATTGTATAAAAATCACTGGCTTATGTTTGTAATGTTACTGTTTTGTGTAGTAAATAAAATGTGAGAAATAGCATAAATACTTTACTGTATAAGTGATTTCTTGTTTTCTTATATTACTTGTATAGGTTTGAAAGTACATACATTCAGATAGTTGCAATAACTTAGCATAAGCGTAATACAACTAGCGTTGTTCAGTAAGACTTATAATATATCTGCTTTTGTATGCAAAATTATAACTAGAATTCAACTGAGGCTATAAAGAATAGATAAGTAAATCATGCAATAATATTGTGAATGTAATGTTTAGATTGTTACTATAATGTCTAATCATATTAACTTTATTTATAGATAATGTGAATTAGTTGTAGAGTGTAGGTGACAAAATATGTATGACTATCGTTTCGAACCTAAAGTTGTTGCTTTAGGCGGTGGTCACGGGCTATTCGCTACTCTGCAAGCATTAAAACATATTACGCGTAATTTAACTGCGGTAGTTACTGTGGGAGATGACGGGGGCTCATCTGGAAGAATAAGGGAGCAGATTCCTGTTTTACCTCCTGGAGATTTACGTATGGCACTTACTGCTATGTGTGATGATACAGATTGGGGAAATACCTGGAGTAAAGTGCTGCAGCATCGTTTTACCTCTTCTGGTGATTTAAACGAACACAGTGTGGGAAATTTACTTATTACTGCACTTTGGCAGTTATTCGATGATCCTGTTATAGGTTTGGAATGGGTAGGAAAATTACTAGATGCTAACGGTAGAGTATTACCTGCAGCTAATGAACCAGTTGATATTTCAGGTAAAGCGTATATAGATGGTGAATACAGGTTTATAAAGGGACAAGCCAATATGGCTAAGGCTTGGGGGAATTTTGTTGATGTAAAAATTTGTCCTGAAAACCCTGTTGTAAGTGACGAAGTAGTAAAAGTTATTTCTGAAGCTGATTGGTTAGTATTAGGGCCTGGCTCTTGGTATACCTCAGTTATTCCTCATCTGCTAATTCCTAAATTACGTGATGCACTGATAGAGTCTAAAGCTAAATGCGTATTAAACATGAATTTAATATCAAATACTGCCGAAACTACTGGTATGAGTATAGTTGATCATGTTAAAGAATTTGTAAAATATGCACCTAATTTTCAGATAGATATTATTATTGCGGACCCTTCCTCTTGTGAAGATACAGATGACCTCTATAATATAGCAAGTGAGTATGGTGCAAAAGTAATGTTGCGTTCTGTGCACTCCAGTCGAAATAAAGCTTTGCATGATTCTTTACGATTGGCATCAGCATTACGTGATGCCTTTGAGGGGTTTTATGACGGATAGTAATTTTTTTATAGGTAAAGGGTTCGTTCAATGTCTCTTACAGGTGATTTAAAAGATGAATTAGCAGGCTATAAGTGTGAGACTGTATCACAGTGGCAATGTGAAATTTCTGCTATGCTACGTTTTGCTGGCGGTCTTCACTTAGTATCAGGTCGTATTGTTATAGAGGCCGAGCTAGATTCTTCACGTGCTGCGGCAAGACTTCGCCATGCTTTACAAGGGCTTTATAAAATAAATTCTTCAATCGTTGTGGTAAAAGGCAGTGGCATTAGAAAAGGCCAACGCTATGTTGTTAGAGTAGTGCAAAATGCTGATAAGCTTGCACGTTTGACTGGTTTGATCGATCAGCTTGGTCGTCCTATACGTGGCTTGCCTTCACAGATAATTTCTGGGGGTAAAGAAGAATCTATTGCTGTTTTGCGTGGAGCATTTTTAGCTAGAGGATCTTTAACTGAACCCGGTCGTTCAGCATCACTAGAAATTTCATGTCCAGGTCCTGAATCAGCACTAGCAATTATGGGTGCTGTTCGCAGATTTGGAGCTACAGCTAAAATGCGTGATGTTAGAGGAGTAGATAAGGTTATCGTTCGTGAGGGCGATATGATTTCTAACATTATTGAGGCTATGGGAGCTGCAAAGACTCTAGAAATTTGGAAAGATGGACGCAATAGGCGCGAAATGCGTGGGGCTATTAATCGTCTTGCTAATTTTGATGATGCTAACTTGCGTCGAAGTGTGCGTGCTGCTGTTGTTGCTAATACTAGAGTAAAGAGAGCTTTTGAAATTTTAGGTGATGATGTTCCTGAACATTTGAAAGCTGCAGGTATGTTACGTTTAGAATATAAGCATGCCAGCTTGGAAGAACTAGGAAGATATGCTAATCCGCCTTTGACTAAAGATGCTGTTGCAGGTCGTATACGCCGTTTGCTTGGATTGGCTGATAAAAGAGCTCATGAGCTTGGTATTCCTGATACAGAAGCAGCTTTGAATAACTCTATTACCGACTAGAAATTACAGATATTTATAAAAATATATTCGTATGCATACACAATTGGACTTTCTATTTTGTAATTGCCTTTATTTACGTTTATACAGAAAATTTATAAACATAATCTTTGGAATATATACTTTATATAAATATTTGTAATATATATCTGTCTGTAGAATTTTATTATTACTTTTTAGTAATCTACATTGTAAAATGATAGAGTAATATTTGTTGTCCTAAATAATGTGGTTTAGGCGATATCGTGATCTATCTTATCCTTAAAGGATTGGGGGAAACATGACTATTCGTGTTGGTATTAATGGTTTTGGACGTATTGGTCGTAACTTTACACGTGCTGTATTAGAAAGCGGTGCAGATGTTGAAATTGTTGCTGTAAATGACCTAACTGATAACAAAGTTTTGGCACACTTGTTAAAGTATGATTCAATTCTTGGAGTATTGAAAGAGGAAGTTTCATACGATGATTCATCAATTAGCATTGGTGCACGTAAAATTGCTTTCTTCAACGAGCGTGAACCACGTAATATTCCTTGGGGTGACTATGATGTTGATATCGTAATTGAGTCAACTGGTCGTTTTACAGATGCTAATGTGGCTCGTGATCATATTGCTGGCGGTGCTAAGAAAGTTATTATTTCTGCTCCTGGTAAGAACGAAGATGCTACTTTTGTAGTTGGTGTAAACCATACTGATTATGATCCACAAAATCATCATGTAATCTCAAATGCTTCTTGTACAACAAACTGTCTTGCACCTATGGCTAAGGTATTGAGCGATACTTTTGGAATTGAGCGCGGTCTAATGACAACTGTTCATGCCTACACAGCTGATCAGAATTTGATGGATGGTCCTCACAGGGATTTGCGTCGTTCTCGTGCAGCTGCTACAAATATTGTTCCTACTTCAACAGGTGCGGCAAAAGCAGTATCACTAGTTCTACCAGAACTAAAGGGAAAGCTTGACGGTTATGCTCTACGTGTACCAACACCTACAGGTTCTGCAACCGATTTGACATTTACAGCTTCACGTGAAGTTACAGTTGAAGAAGTAAATGCTGCTATTAAAGAAGCTTCAGAAACATATCTAAAAGGTATTTTGACATACACAGAGGATCCTATTGTTTCCTCAGATATCGTTACAGATCCAGCTTCTTCAATTTTTGATGCAGGGTTGACTAAAGTAATTGGTAACCAGGTGAAGGTTGTTTCTTGGTATGACAATGAATGGGGCTATTCAAACCGTCTCATTGATTTGGCTCTATACGTAGGTGAACGTCTATAATCGTGTTTTTAAATTGCACCTACATCCTTTTTGTAGGTGCAATTTTAATATTAGGAGTTAATATGCGAGATCTGTCTTTTATAAATGATCTTGAAGGTAAAAAAGTTTTAGTTCGTGCTGATTTTAATGTTCCTGTCCAAGATAACAATATTACTGATGACGGACGTATACGTGCAGCATTACCAACTTTAGAATTTTTACTCAGCAAAGGCGCAAAAGTTATTGTAATGGCACATTTAGGTAGGCCTAAAGGACAAGTGGATAAAAAATTTTCCTTGAAAATTGTTGCTAATAGGCTTGGTGAATTGTTATCAAATGAAGTATTCTTCGCTGAAGACACAGTAGGAATAGATGCTAAAGAAAAGAAAAAAGCTTTAGAAAAATCTCAGTTATTATTGCTTGAAAACGTTCGTTTTGATTCTAGGGAAACCTCTAAAATAGATGAAGAAAGAGTAGAGTTTGCTAATGAACTAACTGAGGATATCGATTATTTCGTATCTGATGGTTTTGGAGTTGTTCATAGGAAACAAGCTTCCGTATATGACTGTGCAAAACTAGTACCTAGTGTTGCTGGAATGCTAGTTGAAAAAGAAATATCTGCTTTGAGTAGGGCAGTCAATAACGTTGATGAACGTCCTTATACTGTAATACTAGGTGGGGCGAAAGTAAGCGATAAACTAGGGGTAATTGATAACTTGATTTCTAAAGCCGATAGAATTGTTATTGGTGGAGGAATGGCTTTTACTTTCGTAAATGCTTTAGGATACGAAGTTGGTAAAAGCCTACTAGACTTAGAAAAGCTTGAAGTTGTAAAAACATATTTAGAAAAAGCTAAAGAAAATAATGTTGAAATAATTTTGCCAATTGATGTAGTTGTAGCTGATGAGTTTAGCAAAGATGCAAAGGGTGAAAACGTTGATATTGACTCAATTCCAGCTGATAAAATGGGGCTTGATATCGGTGTAAAGACTCAAGAACTTTTTGCTAAAGTGATAAAAGAATCCAAAGTTTGCGTTTGGAATGGTCCTATGGGAGTCTTTGAATTTGAAGAATTTGCAAATGGAACTAAAGCTATTGCTACTGCTTTGAGCGATAGTGAAGCTTTTTCTATTGTTGGTGGAGGCGACTCGGCTGCAGCTATACGTCTACTTGGATTTGATGAAAGTAAATTTTCTCATATTTCTACAGGTGGTGGAGCTAGTTTAGAACTTTTGGAAGGTAAAGATCTTCCAGGGATAAGCGTATTGAAAGGATAAAAATATGCGTACACCTTTGATTGCTGGTAACTGGAAGATGAATATGAATCATCTGGAAGCAATACAGCTAGTTAGTGAAATTGGAAATAATATAAAAGATTTGGGAACTTTAAAAACTGAAGTTTTAATAGTTCCACCTTTTACTGATATTCGTTCAGTTCAAACTGTTATTGATAGTGATGGATTTGAGATAAAATACGGTGCGCAAGATGTATCAGCCCATAGCGGAACAGGAGCTTATACTGGTGAAATTTCAGCACAAATGTTGAAAACACTAAAATGTGAGTATGTTTTAGTGGGGCACTCTGAACGCCGTGAATATCATAATGAATCAGATCAACTTGTTGGAACTAAAGCACAAGTTATTCTAGATAATGGTATGAAACCTATACTTTGCTGTGGTGAACCTTTGCAAGTTCGTCGTGCAGGCCAGCACGTAGAATATGTATTAGAACAGCTAAAAGGTGCTTTTGCTGAGATAAATTCTGATGACATAAGTAAAATAGTAATTGCTTATGAGCCAATTTGGGCAATTGGTACAGGAGAGGTTGCAACTGCTGAAGATGCACAGGAAGTATGTGCAGCTATTCGCTCTTATCTAGAAAAAGAGTATGGAGAAGAAGTAGCCAGTGTAGTAAGAGTTTTGTACGGAGGATCAGTTAAGTCTTCTACTATCAAAGAGTTAATGGCACAATCTGACGTTGATGGTGCTTTGATAGGTGGAGCTAGTTTGAAAGCTGAAGAATTTGTAACTATAGCTTCATATAACTTGTAGTATGGTTTTTGTAGTGGGGAGAAAAATGCGATAGATTTTCCCCACTATAGATTATTTTTTGATTTATAACTTGATAAATTAGTTTATTGCAGGAAATTTTAACAAAACTATGTTAAAATGTACGAGTATTTTGTTGTATAAACGATTGGAAAACACGTGGGTGCTTTACTAGTTACTTTTCAAGTTTTGCTTGTTATCTCTAGCATTTTCTTGATATTAACTATTTTGATGCATAAAGGAAACGGTGGAGGCCTATCCGATATGTTTGGTGGTGGACTTTCAACATCTGTTGCTTCCAGTGGTGTAGCTGAGAGAAACTTGAACCGTTTGACGGTGGCTCTAGCTGTTATTTGGGTAATATCAATTGTTGCAATAGGTTTAATAATTAAATTTTCATAATGACTTTGTATAAAAAGAGGGAAAGATAGGCAAATGCTTATTCTTTCCCTTTTTTATTTATAAGTTTGTTACTGTTAAATAAAACTAAAACTTTTTAATAATAATTTCCTAAATATAGTAGAGAAATAAAAATATCTATGTTAGATTTAGTTTGTAATTAGCCGTAAGTAGATATTGTCAAATATTTCAATTACGGGAAAGCATATCTAGGGCAAATGAATTTGACCGAGTGATATGGGCACTTGTTAGTGCTACACCGAAGGGATAAAAGCCCAGGCGGGTAGGTTTCCTAGTAACCTTTTCAGGAAGTCTACTGGCCTGGGCTTTTATTTTTCAAAAGTGGAGGAATTATGCCGGCTAGAGTTGGCATTGTAATGGGCAGTGATTCGGATTACCGTATTTTGGAAAAGACTGCTGATGTTTTGAGAGAATTCGACGTAGAATTCGAAATGATTGTTGCTAGTGCTCATAGAACCCCTGAAATGGCTTTAAACTATGCGCAAAGTGCTGAAGAAAAAGGTATACAAGTTTTAATAGCTGGAGCTGGAGCTGCTGCTCATCTTCCGGGGGTAATTGCTGCAAAAACTGTTTTACCAGTTATCGGTGTACCAATAAATGCTACAGCGCTGAATGGAATAGATGCTCTGTACGCAATAGTACAAATGCCTTCTGGAGTTCCAGTTGCAACCGTTGCTGTAGATGGAGCTAAAAATGCAGGTTTATTAGCAATTCAGATACTTGCAACCAAAGATGAAAAGTTACGTGAAAAACTTCATCACTATAAGGAAAAAATGGTAGAAGAGGTATCGCGAAAAAACGCTAAACTTCAAGAACTTCTACTAGAGAACTAAATAAGGGAGAAAGAATCGTGATCGAGCGTTATAGCAGACCGGAAATGGCAAAAATTTGGTTAGAAGATAATAAATTCAAAGCTTGGCTCGAGGTAGAGATTCTTGCTTGTGAAGCTTGGAGTAAGCTAGGAGTAATTCCCAAAGATGATGTTGCTCAAATACGAGCCAAAGCTAAGTTTGATATTGACCGTATAAATGAGATAGAGTTACAAACTCGTCACGATGTTGTTGCTTTTACTAGGTGCGTAAGTGAGTCTCTAGGTGAAGAGAAAAAGTGGGTACATTATGGGCTCACTAGTACTGATGTAGTAGATACTGCTTATGGGTACTTAATACGTCAGGCAAACGATATATTGCTAAAAGATTTACAAGAACTCACTGGCACTATTGCTAAAAAAGCTATTCAATATAAAGACACTGTACAAATGGGACGTACACACGGAGTTCATGCTGAACCAACTACTTTTGGGTTAAAGCTTGCTACATGGTATTCAGAAATGAAACGAAATATTGAACGTTTTGAAAAAGCTCGCTTAGCAGTTGAAGCTGGAAAAATTAGTGGAGCAGTTGGAACTTTCGCTAATACACCACCAGCAGTTGAAGAGTTTGTTTGTAACAATTTAGGGATACGTCCTCAAGAAATTTCAACACAAATTTTGCCACGTGATTTACATGCTGAATATTTTGCCACATTAGGATTAATTGCTACCTCTATAGAACGTTTTGCAACTGAAATTAGAGGCTTGCAAAAGAGTGAGTGCCGTGAAGTAGAAGAATACTTCGCTAAAGGACAAAAAGGCTCATCAGCCATGCCACACAAACGTAATCCTATTGGATGTGAAAATTTGTGTGGAATTGCAAGGGTAATTCGTGGATATATGCACACAGCTTATGAAAATGTCCCATTGTGGCATGAACGCGATATTTCTCATTCTTCTACTGAAAGAATTATTGTTCCAGATGCTACAACTTTGCTGGACTATATGTTGAACCGATTCAATAAAATAATAGACCAACTTACCGTATTTCCTGAAAATATGTTGAAAAATATGGATAGAACATTTGGTTTGATTTATAGCCAAAGACTAATGCTAAAGCTTATTGAAAAAGGAATGAGCCGTGAACAAGCTTATGATTTAGTGCAACCTAAAACAGCACAAGCTTGGGATGAACAACGCCAGTTTAGGCCCTTAGTTGAAAGTGACCATAATATAACTGAAGTACTCTCTAAAGCAGATATAGATGATGCTTTTGATTATAACTATCACATAAAGAATGTGGATGAAATTTTTAAACGTATTGGGTTGATTGGTTAGAGGATAAGCTAAAGGATAGAAATACAAAACTTACTATTACGAAAACTAAACAAACAAAAAGGAGAAAAACAATGGATGTGAAAGTTCTAGAACAGCTTTACGAAGGAAAAGCCAAAAAGGTTTTTAAAACAAGTGATGAAAATCTATATATGATTGAGTATAAAGATGATGCCACTGCTTTTAATGGTGAAAAAAAGGGGCAGATTCACGAAAAAGGTGTAATGAATAATAAAATTTCTACACTAATTTTCAAAAAACTAGAAAATAATGGTGTAAAAACACACTTAGTTGAATATGTGGATGATACTCATCAAATCGTACATAAAGTCGAAATAGTAATGCTTGAAGTCATTATGAGGAACATTGTTGCAGGATCACTAGCAAAACGCCTAGGTAAACCAGAGGGAGAAAAACTAACTTCGCCTATTTTGGAACTATGCTATAAAAATGATGAATTAGGTGATCCAATGATTAATGATTATCACGCTATAGCACTAGGACTAGCAACTAAAGAAGAACTAGATTACATTAGCGAACAAGCTTTCAAAATCAACGATTTACTTCAAGAATTATTCGCAGAATGTGGCTTGACATTAGTAGACTTCAAAATTGAATTTGGTCGTTTACCTAACGGAAACATTATATTAGCTGATGAAATTTCTCCTGATACTTGCCGTTTATGGGACAGCAAAACAAATGAAAAACTAGACAAAGATAGATTCCGTAGAGATCTTGGAAATGTGGAAGAAGCATATCAAGAAGTATTAAGTCGTTTAGAAAAAGAACTTAACGATTAATGGGAGAAAAAATGCTAATTAGCGAAGACGACAATCTGCATGAAGAATGCGGTGTATTCGCAATATATGCACCTGGACAAGATGTATCAAGACTTACATATTACGGTTTATTTGCGTTGCAACACAGAGGTCAAGAAGGTTGTGGTATCGCCGTAAGTGACGAAGAAGGTATAAAACATTACAAAGGGCTTGGACTTGTAACTGAAGTTTTTTCAGAGCGAGAACTTGATACTTTGAAAGGACACGCAGCTATCGGACATGTTCGTTACTCTACAACAGGGTGTAACAGCCTAACTAACACACAGCCAATAGTTGCAAACTACAATCTAGGTGAAATAGCTTTAGCTCATAACGGTAATCTCGCTAACACAGAAAACTTACGTAAATATTTAACTAAAAAAGGATCGGTCTTTCACACAAGTGTAGACACAGAAGTAGTTGTACATATGCTGGCCCAATATACAGATTTGCCACTTGAACAAGCTTTTGTGAAATCCATGGGAGATATAAAAGGCTCATATGCATTTGTAGCTTTAAATAAAAATAAACTGTATGCAGCTAGAGATCCTTATGGAAACCGTCCACTGTGTTTAGGTAAATATAAAAATGGGTATGTTGTGGCATCTGAAAGCTGTGCATTATCTACGATTGATGCAACTTTCATAAGAGATATTGAAGCAGGAGAAGTATTAGTAATTGATGAAACTGGTGTGACAAGTTTCATGACCGAGATTGATCCTAAACCACAAAAAGCCCACTGTATATTTGAATACGTGTACTTTGCAAGACCTGATAGTAACTTAGATGGAATCAACGTCAATTTGTCTCGCCGAAGAATGGGTGAAATTTTAGCTGATGAACTTGAAAAATTAGATGTGGATATAGTTATCCCAGTACCTGATTCTGGTACAACAGCTGCAATAGGGTTCGCATCAGTACAAGACATAAAGTTCACTCAAGGTATTTTGAAAAATCGTTACGCAGGACGCACTTTCATACAGCCAACTCAGGAAATGCGAGAGTTGATGGTAAATCTTAAACTTAATCCCATAAGGGACGAAATTGAAGGTAAACGTGTGGCTGTTGTCGATGATTCAATAGTTAGGGGTACCACTAGTAAGCGTTTAATTGAAAGGTTACGCCAAAGAGGTGCTAAAGAAGTACATATGCTAATAACTTGTCCTCCAGTAAAATATCCGTGTTTTTACGGAATTGATACGGGTAACAGAGACACATTAATAGCTGCAACAAAATCAACAGAAGAAATAAGAGAGTATATAGGTGCTGATAGTTTAAATTATTTGAGTTTACCTGGCCTTCTTAAAGCTGTTGGAAATAAAGAAAATTTTTGTACTGCTTGTTTGGACGGTCGTTATCGTATGGGTGTTCCTAGTGATTATGAGGCGGAAAAATGAATGATATCCCGATGACTTATGCTGATTCTGGCGTAAATATAGATAATGGTAATTTGTCTGTAGAGAAAATGAAACCATATGTTAAATCTACTTTTAGACCAGAAGTTATAACAGATTTAGGTGGATTTGGTGGCTTATTTGCTTTACAAAAAGACAAATACGAAGAACCAATTTTAGTATCTGGTACAGATGGAGTAGGTACAAAACTCGATTTGGCTTTTAAAACAGGTATACATGACACAATAGGAATTGATGCTGTTGCCATGTGTGTAAACGACATTTTGGTAAGTGGTGCTGAACCTATATTTTTCTTAGACTACTTAGCAGTAGGACAACTAGACCCAGAAAAAGTTGCTTTGATTGTAAAAGGCGTTGCCGATGGATGTAAACAAGCTGGATGTGCTTTGATAGGTGGAGAAACCGCAGAAATGCCTGGATTCTACAAAAAAGATGAGTACGATGTTGCAGGTTTTTCAGTTGGAATAGTTGATAAGAAAAAAATCGTTGATGGTTCTAATGTAAAAGTAGGAGATAAAATAATTGGTCTCGCTTCTACTGGACTACATAGCAACGGATTTTCTCTAGCTCGTAAAGTTTTATTTGAGCGTGCAGGCTATGATATTGATACCGTTATTGATAGTAGCGGAAATACTGTAGGACAAACACTACTTACTCCAACTCGTATATATGTGCCTTATGTCATGAAAATTTTAGAGAAATATGCTGGCGATATAAACGCTATGGCTCATATAACAGGTGGTGGACTGATAGAAAATATTCCACGTGTCTTACCTAAAAATACAAATGCCAATATAACTAAAGATTCGTGGGAAATACCACATATTTTTACACTGATACAAAACTTAGGAAATATTGAATCTACAGAAATGTACCGTACTTTCAATATGGGAATAGGATATGTTTTAGTTGTAAAACCTGAAAAAGCTCTGCAAATTCAAAAAGAATTTTCTGAACTTGGACTGGATGCATACGAAATCGGTGAGATTGTAAACGGTAGTGCAAAAGTAGAATTTGTATAGCTAGGAAAACAAATGACAACAAAACTAATCATTCTAGCTTCTGGCAGAGGGTCAAACGCTTTAGCTATTCATAACTCTTGTATTCAAAATCGTTTAGACGCTGAAATTGTAGCTATTTTTTCAGATAATCCTACAGCTAATATTATAAATAAGGCTAAAGAAATAGGAATAAATAGTGCAGTTATCAATCCAAGAAACTATTCGAGTAAAGAAAACTACGAAAAAGAACTAGTCACAGAAATAAACAAGTATGACTACGATTTAGTTGTACTGGCTGGATATATGAGAATTTTGGGAAAAACTTTTCTAGATAATATAAAAACTCCCATTATGAATATTCATCCTTCTTTACTTCCATCTTTTCCAGGGTTACATGCCCAAAAACAAGCAATTGACTATGGGGTTAAAGTAAGTGGATGTACTGTTCACTTTGTAGATAAAGGACTTGATACAGGTCCTATAATCGCACAAGCTAGTGTTCCTGTTTACAGTGATGATGACGAAGATAGCTTGTCTGAGCGAATTCTTGTTGAAGAACATAAACTTTATACAAAAGCAATTAATTACTATAACCAAAAACAATTAGCCATTGTAGATAGAACAGTCTACATAAACAAAGGGAACCAATAATGAAAAGAGTATTGATTAGTGTATCTGATAAAACAGGTATTGTTGAGTTTGCTAAAAAACTATCTTCACTAGGATATGAAATTATATCAACTGGAGGAACAGCAAAAACTCTTAAAGATAACGAAATACCTGTAATAGGAATCTCAGAAATTACTCATTTTCCAGAAATACTTGACGGTAGAGTAAAAACTTTACATCCTAATGTACATGGAGCCATTTTAGCTAAAAATGAGCAGAAACATTTAGATACTTTAAAAGAACACGAAATTACTCCAATTGATATGGTTGTCGTAAACTTGTATCCATTTGAGAAAACAATTTCTAAAGAAAATGTAGAGTTAGCTGAAGCCATTGAAAACATTGATATTGGTGGCCCAACTATGATTCGATCAGCAGCTAAAAACTACGAACGTGTTAGTGTAGTTGTCTCGCCCGAGCAGTACGAAGAAGTTATTTCTACTTTAGAAAAAGGCGAACTATCAACTGAATTTAAAGCACGTTTAGCGCGAAATGCTTTCGAACATACAGCTAGATATGACAGCGCAATTTCTCAGTACTTGCAAACACTACAAGATGTTTCCTTGCCAGTTGAAAAAACCCTTGGTGGCAAGTTAAAGCAATCACTACGATATGGAGAAAATCCTCACCAAAAGGCTGCTTTCTACTCTTCTAATCCAGTTTCTGGAACTGTAACTGGTGCTGAACAGCTCAATGGAAAAGAATTATCTTACAACAATATTGTAGATGTAAACGCTGCTTGGGAACTCGTAAACGAATTCCAAAATAAACCAGCTTGTGCCATTATCAAGCACACAAACCCTTGTGGTTTCGCATTAGGGGAAACAGTTGTCGAGGCTTATAAAAGAGCATACGAAGCTGACAGTCTATCAGCTTTTGGTGGAATTATTGCAATAAACTCTGTTGTAGATGAAGATACTGCGCACGAGATAGTAAAAACTTTCATGGAAGCAGTAATTGCCCCAGAATTTACAGAAAAAGCACTAGAAATACTAAGAGGAAAACAAAATTTACGTGTGCTTGAAACTAAAACTTTGCTCAATTCACATCAAATGCAAGTTACAACAGTTTCTGGTGGTTTCTTAGTACAAGAAAGCGATCATAAGAGAGTTGAGAAACAAGATGTAACTTTAGTGACTCAAACAAAAGTTGACGACAAACTACTTGATGAACTAATTTTTGCTTGGAAAGTTGTAAAGCACGTCAAATCTAATGCGATTGTTATAGCTAAAGATGAGAAAACTCTAGGTGTAGGTGCCGGTCAAATGAACAGAGTTGGCTCAGCTAAGATTGCTTTTGAATACGCTGGAGAAGAAGCAAATGGAGCTGTCTTAGCCTCAGACGCTTTCTTCCCATTCGCTGACAGCATTGATGAAGCTGCAAAACACGGCATTAAAGCTATCATTCAACCTGGTGGTTCAAAGAGAGATGAAGAAGTAATAGATGCTTGTAATAAGTATGGTATTGCAATGGTATTTACAGGCGTACGTCATTTCAGGCACTAGGACGTGAGGAAGAAAATGAAAGTTTTAGTTATTGGCTCAGGTGGACGAGAACACGCCATTGTATGGAAAATAAGCCAAAGTCCACGAGTTGAAAAGATATATGTTGCTCCTGGTAATGACGGAATGAACGATTTAGCTGAGCGAGTTGATATCCCAGTTGAAAATATTGAAGAACTTGCTGATTTTGCTAAAAATAATGCCGTAGATATTACAGTGGTAGGACCTGAAATTCCATTAACTTTAGGAATAGTGGACGAATTTGAAAAACGAGGATGTGCTTGTTTTGGACCTTCAAAGCTAGCTGCTCAACTAGAGGGCAGTAAAGCTTTTGCTAAAGACCTCATGCATAAATACAATATTCCTACAGCTAAATACGGTGTTTTTACTGATATTGAATTGGCTGAAAAATTCGTTGATGAAATAGGCATTCCATGTGTTATAAAGGCTGATGGACTTGCTGCTGGTAAAGGCGTAGTTATTTGTAAAACTCGTCAAGACGCAACGAATGCTTTAGAGGAAATCCTTGTTTCTAATGTTTTTGGGAATGCTGGAAATAAAGTTTTAATTGAAGAATTTTTAGTAGGTGAAGAAGTTAGTATTTTAGCTTTTTCTGACGGAAAAACAGTTATTCCGATGGTTTCTTCCCAAGATCACAAACGTATTTTTGACAACGATTTAGGGCCAAATACTGGTGGAATGGGCGCTTATTCTCCAGCTCCTGTATACACTGAAGAAGTACAATCATTTACTCAAAAATATATTTTAGAAGCAACTATTGAAGCTATGCGTAAAGAGGGTATTCCTTTCAAAGGAGTATTGTACGCTGGTTTAATGGTGACTAAAGATGGGGTAAAAGTACTAGAATACAACGCTCGTTTTGGTGATCCTGAAACACAGCCTGTTCTATATAGATTAGACACAGACTTAGTAGATATTGTTGAAGCCGTAGTTGAAGAAAAGCTTGGAAGTATAGATGTCAAGTGGAAAGAAGAACCAGCTGTTTGTGTGATACTAGCTTCCAAAGGCTATCCTGCTTCTTCATCTAAAGGTGACGTTATATCTGGACTAGAAAAAATAGGAAATCCGAATAGTTTTGTTTTCCACTCAGGTACAAGAATAAACTCTGATGGCAACTATGAATCTAACGGTGGACGTGTTTTAGGTGTCACTTCCGTTGGAAAGACTTTGCAAGAAGCAATAAATACTGTTTACGGTTTAGTATCAAATATAAGTTTTGAAGGAATGCAATATCGTAAAGACATCGGTGCAAAAGCTTTAGATAGAACTTCAGATATACATTCAACAGGAGGTTCACTTTAATGAGTGTTTTTCGTTATTTTGTCGAAAGAAAACCTGCTTATAGGGAACAAGAAAAAAGTTTAGTTGAAGTTATAAAACGTGACTTAGGTATCAATAGCATAACAAATATTCGTAAATTTGAACGCTATGATATTCAAATCGATAAAGATTTGACTGATAACGCTGATTTTCAAGCAGTTTTGGCTGAACCTCAAACAGATGATTTACATATTGAAGAAATAAAAGTAGATAGTAACTCTTGGACATTAGCTATAGAATCTTTACCTGGACAATATAACCAGAGAGCAGACTCAGCAGCCCAATGTGTTGAAGCAATCTCAAATATTAGGCCTTTAGTTCAAGTTGCTACATTATATGTTTTTCATGGGGAAATTACGCTTTCTGATAAAGAAGCAATCAAAACTTATCTAATAAACCCAGTAGAATGCAGACAAGCAAAACTATCAAAGCCTAGTAAGATAGAAGAAAGTGTTGAAACTGTATTCGAAGTTGAAATAATTAATAATTTTTGCGCTATGACACCCGATGAGCTAGATAAAGTTCGTAAAGAACACGGTTTAGCAATGGATAGTCAAGACATAGCTTTTATGCAAAAGTACTATAAAGAACAGCTCAAGCGAGATCCTAGTGAAACAGAGCTAAAAATTATTGATACATATTGGTCAGATCACTGTAGGCATACAACCTTTAATACCTCGCTAGAAGATATTTGTATTGAGGACGAGTATGTTAAAAGAGCTTACGCTGATTATCTTTACCTACGCGATGAAGTATATGGTGAAAACTCTTCCAAACGTCCTATTACTTTAATGGATATAGCTACGATAGCTACAAAAGTTTTGAAAAAACGTGGTTTAGTAACTAACTTGGATGAAAGCGAAGAAATAAACGCTTGTAGTGTGAACGTAAAAGTAGATACTCCAAATGGAGACGAAGACTGGCTTTATATGTTCAAAAACGAAACACATAACCATCCTACAGAAATTGAGCCTTTCGGCGGAGCAGCAACCTGTCTTGGTGGTGCAATACGTGATCCTCTTTCAGGACGTGCATACGTTTATCAGGGGTTGCGTTTAACAGGTGCTGCTAATCCTTTGCAAGCTATAAAAGATACAAGAGCTGGTAAGCGACCACAACGACAAATATGTAGTTTAGCTGCAAAAGGCTTTTCTTCTTACGGCAACCAAATAGGGCTACCAACAGGAATAGTAGATGAAATATATCATTTTGGTTACGAAGCAAAACGTATGGAAGTAGGAGCTGTAGTTGCAGCTGCTCCAAAGAAAAATGTTGTTCGTTTGAAACCACAAGCTGGCGATTTAGTCGTATTAGTTGGAGGTCGTACAGGTCGTGATGGCTGTGGTGGAGCTACTGGTTCTTCCAAAACTCACACTGAGACATCGCTAGAGACTGCTGGTTCCGAAGTTCAAAAAGGTAACCCTGTAGAAGAACGTAAAATACAGCGTTTATTCAAACGAGACGATTTAGCTCCTATGATTAAACGATGTAATGACTTTGGTGCTGGTGGTGTGTGCGTATCAGTGGGTGAGTTAGCTGACGGCATACGTATTTACTTAGATAGAGTGCCTAAGAAATATCTAGGTCTGACTCCAACAGAAATAGCTATTTCTGAATCTCAAGAGAGAATGAGCTGTGTAATCGATCCAAAAGATTGGGAAAAGTTTAGTAAGCTTGCTTTAGAAGAAAACTTAGAGGCAACAGTAATTGCTGAAGTAACAGATGATGATACAGTAACTATGCTATATAACGATGTAAAAGTCGTATCTTTGGATAGAAAGTTTATTGATTCAGCTGGTGCAAGCAAACAAGCTAAAGTCAAAGTTCATTCTCAAACAGCATACACAGATAAAGATAAGTATGAGAGCTTTACAAATCTTGCTTTTGACTTAGCGAGCGATCTGAATATATGTTCAAAACGTGGACTTATCGAACAGTTTGATGGGTCAGTTGGTGCTAGCACTGTTCTCATGCCACTAGGTGGTAAAAGACAGCTAACTCCATCACAAGTCATGGCTGCTAAACTTCCAGTAAAGAACGGACAGACAAATACTGCTAGCTTATTTACATACGGATTTGATGTAGAAATAGCTGCAACTAACCCGTATCAAGGTGCATATTTGGCTGTTTTTGAATCAATTATGAAGCTTATTGCATCTGGTAGTGATAAAGAGCAAGTTTACCTAACACTGCAAGAATATTTCCCTAGCTTGAAGAATGATCCTAGCAGGTGGAGTAGTCCATTTATGGCTTTGCTAGGCGCTTTGAAAGCACAAATTGATTTTAGTGTTCCAGCAATTGGTGGAAAAGACTCAATGAGTGGTAGTTTTGAAGATTTAGATGTACCACCTACTCTAATATCATTTGCTACAACTTTTGCTAATGCTAATAATGTTTTATCAAGTGAGTTGAAATCTAAGAATAGTAAGCTTTATCTTTTCAAGTTCGCTATGCTTGATGAATTGCATATTGATTCTTCTAAAGTTGCAAAACAATGGGAAGAATACAACAGTTGTGTGCTTGATAATAAGATTTTGTCTGCTTGGGCTGTTTCTCGTGGAGGTATCCTAGAGGGCATAATGAAGATGGCATTTGGAAATGGTATTGGAGTTATTCTGAACAACCATTTGTCCCTAAAAGAACTATATGCTAAGTCTTACGGCAGTATTATTGTTGAAAGTACTGAAGAATTACCTGAAAGTTTTGAACTTATTGGCAAGACAACTTGTGACGAAATTATCATGTACGGTGATGAAAAAGTTGAGTTGAACGCTCTTCAAAATAATTGGGAAGAAGTCCTTGAAGAAGTTTACCCAACTAAACCACTTGTAGAAGATAAAAGTAGTTGCGAGACTATTTCGTACGATAATCGCCCAACTATACAATTCTCAGGTGAAAAAGTTAAACCACTTGCAATTATTCCTGTATTTCCAGGTACTAACTGCGAGTTTGATACTGCTCGTCAAGTTGAGCTTGCTGGTGGTAAAGCTGAAACTGTTTTGATTTCTAATTTGACTCCTGATTTATTAGCTGATTCGGTTACAAGACTAGAAAATGCCTTGAATAGGGGACAAATGTTGATTTTACCGGGTGGATTTTCATTCGGTGATGAGCCTGATGGTTCTGGAAAATTTATCGCAGCTTTCTTGCGTCAGGCACGACTATCAGAGGCTATTATGAAATTACTTTATGATAGGGATGGTTTAGCTTTAGGTATATGTAACGGATTCCAAGCTCTAATTAAACTAGGACTGTTACCATACGGTCAGATATGTAACTTGGATGAAAATTCACCTACCCTTACTTTCAATAAGATTGCTCGCCATCAGTCACGCTATGTGAGGACTCGAATCAGCTCTGTTCACACGCCATGGTTTAATAGCCTAAATGTTGGAGATGAACATTTGATTCCTATTTCTCACGGTGAAGGACAATTTATTGCTAATGAGCAAGTGCTTGCTGAACTTGTTTCTAACGGTCAGGTGGCTACACAGTACGTTGATGATACTGGTAAAGCTAGCTTAGATATCGCTCATAATCCTAATGGTTCAGTTTTAGCTATAGAGGGGCTTATCAGCAAAGATGGTCGCATCTTAGGTAAGATGGGACATAGTGAGCGAAACGGCTCAAATATTGCTAAAAATATTGATGGAAGCAAGGATCAAGGAATATTCTTAAGCGGTGTTCATTATTTTAGTTAATTGTGAATAAAGTAAAGAGGTATTTCTGTTTTTATCTCAGAGGTACCTCTTTTTATTAGGGAATAACTTTGTTGATGTGTTGTTAAAATTACTGTTAGAACATTTAATGTAAAATTGATATATTTTATAGTCTTTTAGTATTATGTAGTCAATACAAATAAACAATATAAGTTTATTAGGGGAGGATAAAATGAGTGACAATGAATTATTAGGTAAAAAGGTTGAGTTTGCTTTGCCGTCTTCTAGTGGTGAAGAATTTGTTAGTAATGACCACTTACCTTTAGTAGTATATTTTTATCCCAAAGATAATACTCCAGGATGTACCATTGAAAGCATGGATTTTAATAAGCACTTGGAAGATTTTCAAAAGCTTGGTTATACTGTCGTTGGAATTTCAAAGGATAGTGTTAAAAGTCATCAGAGCTTTTGCTTGAAAAAGGGCTTTAACTTCGAGCTTTTAAGTGATGAAGATGGCAAAGTTTGTGAAGAATTTAAAGTCTTAAAAGTAAAGAAAATGTTCGGAAAAGAAGTAAAAGGAATTGAACGATCAACTTTTGTGTTAAATGAAGATAGTGTTGTAGTAAAAGCATGGAATAAAGTGTCAGTAGATGGCCACGTTGAAGAAATTATTGAAGCTTTGACACAGGAAGATAAGAATTAGGGTTTTATTTATGAGTAATAAAAAGTAGGCTATAACGTTATTTGTTTAGCCTACTATAATTTTTTAATTCTTTTTATTATAAAAGTGATATTACAACTCTATTTTTACGCTTTCACTTTCTAATGCAACACCTTCAGAAACAGTAATTGCTAGTTTTTGTTCTTCAGAAAATCCAATAGTTTCACCATCTTGCAATAAAGCATCATACGATATTACGTAGTTTGAAATATCTATTAAAAACCCATAAACTTCATCATAAGGCTTGTCGCTATTTAATATCTCTATTTCTTTTTTACCAAACTGGGCTAAACCATAAGTGTAACCGTTAATAGTTTTTCCATTGTCAGCAGAATATATGCCAAAATAAACTACTAATAAGATTGGTAGCATTTGTGAATCTTGGCAGTAACGGCTTGTTTCACGATAAAATTGTGGTTCATATACGCTTCCTAAAGCATATACAGCAATAGCATTTTCTTGAAGTAGTGTTGATGAAACTACCTTTGTAAACAGCAACGCTAGTTCTGTTTGTGTGATTTCATCGCTAATTACTGTAACTAGCAGATGGGCTTGGTGTATTTTAGCTACTTCGCTTGCTTGTTCCCAGAAGGAGTTTCCAGCGTTTTCTTCAACTTCATTGTTAGGAATAGGGGCAGGCATTAGGCTTACTATAATAAATCCACCATCTATTTGAGAGATGAATATATCCCCACTATCGTTTTCACTGAGAATTTCTTTGATGTCGCTATCTGTTTCATCTATGCTCTCAGAAAGAGTTATACCCCAGTCTTTAGAAAAATCTTCAATAAATTTTTCTTTGTTGAATTTAACTTTATCTAGTAGAACTGAAGCTATAAGAATTGTTGAGTTGTCCATTGTTTTCCTAATATGTAGGGTGATTTCCTTAGGAAACCACCCCTTATTTTATGAGATTACTCTTTAGTACTATCAGCATTTACATTGTGTAAATCATATTTTTGGATTGCTTGTTCAACAATGGCGTGATCAATTTTGCCTTGTTCAGCTAGAGCATATAGTGCTTTAACAACTAGAGAATGAGTATCAATATTGTAGAAACGACGAGCTGCTGCACGAGTATCAGAGAATCCGTATCCATCAGCGCCAAGAGTGTAATAGTCACCAGGAATCCACTTGCTGATTTGATCTACAAGCAAGTTATCATAATCAGAAGTCGCAACAAATGGACCATCATAGCCTTGTAACGCAGAGGTTAAATATGGTGTTTTCTTTGGTGCTGTTGGATTCAGCCAGTTTTGTTTATCTATATCCAAAGCTTCGCGACGTAGTTCTTGCCAAGAAGTTACTGACCAAACACCAGCTGAAATATTCCAGTCTTTTTCGAGTATATCTCTAGCTTTTTCAGCCCATGGTAGAGCAATACCTGAAGCCATAAGCTGTACTTGCAAATCAGCATTAGGATGTGATTTAGATATGTTGTAGATACCTTTAAGTAGACCATCCACGTCTAAGTTTTCAGGTTCGGCTGGTTGAATAATCGGCTCGTTATAAACTGTCAAGTAGTACATGACATTAGGATCACGACCAGCTCTTTCTTCAGCATTGCCATACATGCGTTTTAGGCCATCTTTGAATATATGAGCAATTTCATAGGCATAGGCTGGATCGTACTGCACTACGGCGTGGTTAGTACCAGCAATAATATGTGAATGTCCATCCATATGCTGTGTACCTTCACCTTGTAAAGTAGTTTTACCAGCAGTTGCTCCGATTATGAAACCACGTGCAAGCTGGTCTCCAGCAGCCCAGAACTGATCAGCTGTTCTTTGGAAACCAAACATTGAGTAGAAAATGTATATAGGAATCATGTGAATACCATTTGTAGCGTATGATGTTCCTAGTACTTGTAGTGCAGCAACAGAGCCAGCTTCATTAATACCAGTGTGTAGCAATTGACCATTTTTTGCTTCTTTATAGCTAAGCATCATTTCGCTATCTACTGGAACATAATTTTGTCCTAGAGTATTAAAGATTTTAGCGCTAGGGAACAGAGACTCCATACCAAATGTTCTAGCTTCATCTGGGATAATAGGAGCGAAATATTTACCTATTTCTTTATCCTTAATCACTTCTTTTAGTAAACGTACAAAAGCCATAGTTGAGGCAACTTTGGTTGCACCTGAGCCTTTTTTGAATACTTCAAATGTTTTATCTGCCGGAATTGGTAGGGCAGTGGCATCAGTATGGCGTGAAGGTAAAAATCCTCCAAGTTTAGCCCTGCGATCCAACATGTATTTATAAGCCTCATCGTTTTCGTCAGGTTTGTAGTAAGGAGGCATAGTCGGATTAGATTCCAATTGTTCATCAGTAATCGGAATGTGTAAGCGATCACGTAAATGCTTCAAATCATCCAAGGATAATTTCTTCATTTGGTGAGCACCATTACGACCAGCAAAGTTTGAACCTAACTTCCAGCCTTTAATGGTGTGAGCTAAAATTACAGTTGGTTGACCAGTGTGTTCACAAGCTGCTTTATAAGCTGTGTAAAGTTTACGGTAGTCGTGTCCACCACGTCTTAGATCTCTCCAAATTTGCTCATCAGTCCAATTTTCCACTAAACGTGCAGTACGTGGATCACGCCCAAAGAAGTGCTTTCTAATATAAGCTCCATCATTTGCTCTAAATGTTTGGTAATCTCCGTCTAAGCATTCATTCATCAGATGAACTAATGCACGGTCTTTATCAGCGTTCAATAGGGTGTCCCAGCCACGTCCCCAAATTACTTTGATAACATTCCAGCCAGCACCTTTAAAGAAAGCTTCAAGTTCTTGAATAATTTTTCCATTTCCACGCACAGGACCATCTAGGCGCTGTAGGTTACAGTTGATAACAAAAGTCAGGTTGTCTAAGCCTTGTTGCCCTGCTAGTTGTAACATGCCTCGTGATTCTGGTTCATCCATTTCACCATCGCCCAAGAACGCCCAAACGCGTTGTGCTGATGTGTCTTTTATTCCACGCATTGCTAAATACTTGTTAGTCCATGCTTGGTAGATTGCTTGAGCTGGCCCTAGTCCCATAGAAACAGTTGGAAATTCCCAGAAATCAGGTAATGAACGTGGGTGTGGGTAAGATGGTATACCGTGTGGAGCTTGAGATTTTTCTTGACGGAATCCATCTAAATCTTTTTCAGATAAACGTCCTTCTAGAAAAGCTCTAGCGTACATTCCAGGGCTTACGTGTCCTTGGAAAAATACGTGGTCGCCACCATTTGGATGAGATTTACCTCTAAAGAAATGGTTAAAACCAACTTCATATAGAGCAGCAGAGGAGGCGTAGGAAGAAATATGTCCACCAACTCCGATTCCAGGTCTTTGTGCTCTAGTAACCATTACAGCAGCGTTCCAGCGTATCCATGAACGTATACGTTTTTCTAAGTCCTCGTCACCAGGGAAAAAGGCTTCTTCGTGAACTCCAATTGTATTTACATAAGGTGTATTCAAAGGAGAAGGTATGCGAATATTTTTAGTACGAGCTTCTTGTAATAAACTTAATAGAATAAACCTGGCTCTCGGGTTTCCTTTATCTTGAACTAAGGCATTGAAAGAATCGAGCCATTCTTGTGTTTCTTCACTATCGACGTCGTCAATTTGACTTAGCAAGCCATTAATTAGTGGGATTGTTTCCTTAAACAAAGCTAAAACACATCCTCTCATGAAAAAATAGTGAGTGTTTAATATACTTTTTAAATTATAAGACAATACTATTTACATTAATAATAGTTTTGTAAAATTATGCAAAAAAGTAATTTTTTTAGAAAAATAGTAATTTCTGTTTGCAAAATGTGACATATATTGATTTAGTATTCTTATTGGTACAATTATAGAAAGGTGCAATGGTGGCAATCACTGGAGCCGAGTTGGGTTTCACAAAGGGTCAAATTGTTCAAGAGTTTTATTATGACGATGATGTTGATGAAACATTGCGTTCAATAGTTGAAGAAGTAACTGGTGAACAATTAGTTGATGATTTATATGAAGATGTGGTTGACGGTACCATTATATGGTGGCGTGAAGAAGATGCTGAAGAAGAGGATTTAGCAGATTTACTTGTTGATGCTGTAAGTAATCTCGATGACCGTGGTTTGATTTGGGTAATGACGCCTAAAACTTCTTTACCAGGTCATGTTAGACCTTCTGAAATTGAAGAAGCTGCTCAAACAACTGGATTACGTGCAACTACAGCTAAAGCTGTTTCTGAAAATTGGACAGGTATGCGTTTAGCATCGCGCTCACGTAGCTAATTTACTTATTAGAAATAGTGAATTTTCAATAGTGCGCCTTACTGTATTTCGATACTTTTTGATTTCAAAAACTATTTTTTAAAAATGTGTTGACGTCATATTTTATATATGTTATAGTTTTCTTTGTTGCTTTCAAAAGGAAGTTACAAAGGGGCCTTTAGCTCAGCTGGTTAGAGCACTGCGTTTACACCGCAGGGGTCGTGGGTTCGAATCCCGCAGGGCCCACCATGACTGTTTAGTCAAGGAAATATAGTCACTCTTATAGAGTGGCTTTTTTATTTCTATAAATCTTATTATTTGACTAATACGTGTATAATTCCAAATACATGGGAAAACATTTTTCGAAACTCGTTATGGTAAGTTTTCCATGGAGTAGAAGTAACTTATAGCTATAGCAAAGATATATTACTTTGTTATAAAACGAGTGGTGGTTTTAATGTGACATTCCCGATACTGCCACAATAGAGCCGTTTTTCTCAAAAAGAATAGAAATATTTTTACAAATAGCTGAAATAAATTATTCTTAAAGAATGGAAACGGAAAAAATAGATATTGTAAATAAAAATTGTGATAACTTACGAGTCCCTACTTTGAGGGAAGTCATTGAGATAATAGATTCTCTATATCCTAGGCACTTAGCCGAATCATGGGATAGTGTAGGTCTAATTGTTGGGGACGAAGAACAAGAAGTGCGTAGTATACTGATTGCTATTGACCCTGTAAAAGACACTGTTGAGGAAGCAATATCTAAGAAAGTTGACTTACTTTTTACCCATCATCCACTATTTTTATTTGGCACAAAAACAGTTGCTAAATCTACTCCTAAAGGTAAATTAGTACATAGCTTGATAAAAAATGACTGTGCGTTGTTTAATGCTCATACTAATGCTGATAGAGCTGAGTATGGTGTTTCCAAAGCTTTGAGCCAAATAATTCCGATGAAAAATACTCAAGTTTTAGAAGATGAGAATGCTGAAATAGGTCTTGGAGTTATTGGTGAAATTGAGCCCATGACTTTGAAAGAATTTGCTCAAAAAGTTGCTGATAGCTTACCTAAAACACCATTTGGTATACAAGTGGCAGGTGAGGCGGAAAGAATAGTTTCCAAAGTTGCTTTTTCGCCGGGCTCTGGTCAGTCAATGCTTGACAAAGTATTAGATAAAAAGGCAGATGTATTTGTATGTGCTGATTTAAAACATCATGTTGCTAGTGAATTTATGGAGAATGGTCAAACTGCCTTGGTTATGCCTACACACTGGGCTAGCGAGTGGCCGTGGGTGAGAATGTGTAAGATAGCTCTGGAAAATAAGTTTAAAGAAAAAGGTTTAGAAGTTAGTGTAGAATATTCAACAAAGGTGACTGATCCTTGGGCTATTCATATAAATACTTTGGAGGAAAAATGAAAGCACCCATACAAATGCAACGAAGGTTGCTAGATCTTCAGAATATTGATGTACGAATAGCTAAAGTAAACCATTTCTTGGCAACTATGCCTATTGATGTGAAGATTCAAGAAAATAAAGATAAGCTTACAAAAATTGCTCAAATGAAAGTTTTAGCTGAAGTAAAATTATCAGATATTGCCTCAAAAATTAACATAGTTAATAGAGACGTAGATGTAGTTGAAAATAGAATAAAAAAACAGCAAGAAAGACTTGATAGTTCTGAGTTTTCACCTAAGGAAATGCAAGCAATAATCTGTGAAATAGAACAGATGGCAAAGAGGAAAAAAGTTTTAGAAGACAATGAAATAACTCTTCTTGAAGAAAATGCTGAATACGAACAAAAACTAGAAAAAATAGTTAAAACTCAAGATAAGTTAGTAGAAATAGAAAAAGAACTTGAAGAACAGAAAACAGAAAAAGCATCCGAGTTTATAGATATGAAGGTCAATCTAGAACAAGAACGCAAAAGTATAGTAGCTGTTATTGATGAAGAACTATTGGCTTTATATGAGAGAGTTAAAAAAATTACAGGCGGTATAGGTGCAGTTCCTATGCGTGGAAACGTTGTAGAAGGTATGACACTGGAATTTTCAATAGCAGAACTAGATGAGATTAAGAAAGCGCCTTTAGACGAAGTTATCTGTTCACAGGATTACGATTATATTTTAGTTAGAGTGCAAGACTAATTTTTCTTTATGTATCTGCAATAGTGTTTTTAGAAAAGAATATGTAATATGGCTTACGATTTAGAAGTATACTTTGATGGAGGATCTAGAGGTAACCCTGGAACTGCAGGCTATGGGGCAGTAGTATTCGACGCGAAAACAAGTGAAAAATTAGCTGAAGTATACGGTTATTTGGGTGAAGTAACTAATAATAACGCTGAATATAACGGGCTTATCGCTGGTTTGAAACTAGCTTTTGATATAAATCCTAACGCTTATGTGAAAGTTTATGCTGATTCTAAGTTAGTTGTTGAACAGATGAGCGGTAGATGGAAAATCAAGGATTCTAACTTAGCTGCCTTAGCTGGTAAAGCTTTCAAGATTTTTCCTCAAGACAAAGTTAGTTATACTTGGATTCCGCGTAGTGAAAACTCTCAAGCAGATAAACTAGCTAATATTGCAATGGATACTAAAAGTAGCGATATTATTTGGAACACAAATAATACTTCAGAACATAATGCAGAAATAGTGTCTTCAAATGGTGTAGATATTGCTGATAATAATACCCATTTATCTATGTCAAAAGAGTATTCAGACTTAGTGTTTGTAAATATTTCAGATGATCTGCTTGTAAATACAGGTAAAGCTAAAGCTGTCAAAAAGATTGTTGCTTCTTATAATGTTACCAAAGTAGATAGGGTAGTTGCTATCGACGAAAGTAATGATTTTTGTGAGGAAATTGCCAAAGAATTTGATGTAGAGGTAGCTGAAGATAAAGTGGATACCTTTGTTTCTAATATATATGATACCTATACTAACAACTCTGAATTAGAAAATCTTATTGTCGTTGCGAAAACTGATAAAACGAAAAAAATAGTTAATTCTCTTATTCAAGCTATGACAGCAAAATATAACCCACTTGAGAATACTTTAGATATTTTGAGTGTTGGAAACTATCATAAAAAGAATGTTATTCATGCATTAGGAATTATAATCAACTAGTTAATTTATTGGTGAATGAGTATGCTTTAGCAGAAAATGCAGATATTGAGTAAAATACTGTTAGGAAAGAGTCAAAACCAAGGAGTGATTGAAGAAAATGGAATATTTGAATAAGAAGCGTCCTATATACACGACAATAGGATTTTTTGTTGTATTTCTTACCCTTACGTTGGTAGTGCATGAAGGTAAAGATATATTGTATTGGATTGGAGTTTCTTTAATCGGTTCTCTAATAATGGGAGCAATTTCCTTGCGATTAGCAATAGAAGATGCCAAAAATCGTGAAGAATATGAAGCAATAAAAGCTCGTGAAGCTAAGCAAGAGCAGGAAAACGAGTTTTTAGGAGATAAAGAAAATTTGCATTCTGAAAAGGACGATAAACAATAATTATTATTACAAAACAAAAACACTTATAATGTGATTGTTTCATTTCTGGAATAAACCTTTTAAAGTCTTGCTTGGTAAATATCTTTAATGGTACATAGGATGTATTTATAATGAGTATCGTTTAAGAGAAAGTAAGCTTATGACTTACATAAGTAAAACAAAAGCTATAGCAGTTGTAGTTACAGTTATGCTTATAGCAATTTTTGGAATAATTGGCATGCAGGCTATGAAAGCTTATGCTGATAACAAAATAATTTATGTTACATCTGGTTCTGATTCCTCCATTGATGGGGATGGAAGTCAGTCAAATCCTTATCAAAGTTTTAAATATGCTCTTCAAAATGCTGATGATGGTGACACTATTAAAGTTATTGGAAACATTGTATACACTGAAGATTTAGGTACTCCATTTGATATAAACAAGGCAGTAACAATTGAAGGTGAAGGAACTACTCTAACTTTTAGAGGAATGAATGTTCAACTATCTAAGGATGTTGTTTTTAGAAATATAACTCTAAATGTTACCGGTGAGGGTGGTAACGAAGGTAAGATTTATGTTTCTGATTACTCAGTTACCTTTGACAATGTTTCAACAAAAATTAGCGATATACAAAGTGCTGAAAGACCTATAATTATAGCCGGAACTTATGGGCATAAAATAGCAGGAGACCATGCTAAAATCAATATTTTAGGTAATAATAGAGAAACTAAATTTACTAAAATTATTGCTAATGATGAAGATGAAGAGAAAGTAACGCCTACTACTATTAATATCGAATCAGCTGTTGCTAGTGTTAGAGAAGGAATAGTTTTTGGTGAGAACTATGAGATATCTGGAAAAGTGTCGGTTACATCTGTTAGTCCATTTATCACAGGATATTTTGGTGGTAGTTCAACTGATAACGAATTGACATTGAAGAATGTAAATGTTCAAGGTCTTACTACTTATAGGTTGAAAACACTAAACTTAGTTGACTCAAATGTTTCTATAACTAATGGTGATAATATTATTGAAAACCTAAACCTTAATAATTCTAAAATAACTTTTGATGAAACAACTGAAATCGTTACTACATCAGGTACAGGTCAAATACATATTCCACCTGATGCAACTTTGATAGTAGATGGTTCTCACGATATTAATGTAGGCGTGGTTGTAGATAACACTCCAGATACTACTTCTATTGCTGGATCTGACATATTGTTACTTATAGGTGATATGGTTGAGAATGGAAAAACTTTGGATAAAAATGATCCTGCCATTCTTCCAGATATAAGGCTAGATTCTCCTACTATTGATAAGTATAAAGTGGTTAAAAAAGAAGACAGTTACACATATACATTGTCTAAAACTCATAGTGTATTAATTGAAGTTCTTGAAGATACAAACGGTACTGGAAATCTAGACGATTTTGAGAGTATATATTCAGATTTCGTAGACTATGATGGAGATAATGTTGACCAGTATCGTACAAATTTGCTAGGTCATTCAGAACTTGAAGGAAAAGTAATTACAAACTACGAAAATCCAACCACTGAAAATAACGCAGACGGCGAGCTTTCACATATAACTTGGATTGCTAAACCTGTTGGTGAATTGGTAATTGTTGTAAATGGCTCTTTATGGGAGCTACCGTTTACTATTGAAAGAACAAATGATACTCAAATAGTTAGTTACTCAGTTAGTAAACCTGAAAATGGTAGATTTCTAAAAGAAGACGGTAAACCGTTTGAAGAAAGTGATTATGACAAGAAAATTGTAGTTACAGGTGACGATATAGCTGGAACTATAAAGTTGCGTTTTGAAAAGGTACATCCAACAAATCATACAGTAAATATTGTTTACACCTTTGAAACTAATGAAGTTTCTAGGGACACTTTGACTGTTCTTGATGGGCAAGATGCTAAATATTCAGTACCACAAGCACCGGAAAACGCTGATTGGGTTTATGAGATTGCTGAAGGTGCTGATTTGTCTGCTTTGAGTAATATAACTAAAGATATTACTATAGAGCTAAAACTGGTAAAGAAACAAAAGACTCCTCCTAATAACTCTAATGACTCAGATAACGATTCTGTGACTCCAAATAAAAAGTATGAAGTTACTTTGAATTATGAGCTGGCAGGTAAAGTAGTGCATACTGAAACTCAAGAAGTTGACTCTGGCAGTAATGCTGTTGTGAACTTACCGAAAGCTGAGAGTGGAGAATACAAGCTACACAAAGAATTCGATAGTTCAGTTTTGGAAAATATTACTGAGAATAAGACAATAAGAGTAAAAATTACTCATGTTATTCCAATTAGTGCTTTAACACCAGCAAAACCAATTGCTGAGCCTAAGCCTGATACACAGCCTGATTCTGATTCCGAGATGAAGCCAAAACCTGAAGTACAGCCTACTTCTGAGTCAAAGCCAGAAGTAGAACCGAAGTCTGACTCAAAGCCAAAACCAAATACAGCTGGTGACGAAGACTCAAAAGAAAAGCTATCTCCTTCTGGTAAGAATCAGCCAATGGGTGAAACTACACCAGATAAGGGTGGTAAAGGTAACGCTACTTCTAGTGAATCTAAGATGAAATTAGTAAAGAAACAAGATGATAAACTAGCTAATACAGGTCTAGATATAACTGCTTTGCTATTTGTTATTTTCTTATCTTTTGCTTTGGGAGTTAGTGTTAAAAATATTAGAAAACAAGCTAAACGCTAATATTTACTAGGAATATAAACCATTTAAAATTATGTGGGATCTTGCTTTTATAGGTCCCACATTTTATATTGAAGCTTATATGAGTATATGGTCTACTTAGTAGTTTTTAGAAAAAGTTGTATTTTCGTTGGAAAAGGTAGCTGTTTATTTTTACTTTAAGCTGTTTTGATTCAGATACCAAATAACATAGTTTTACATTATTTTTGCTAGTTGCAATGGTTATACAAGTATTTTACGAGAGTATTTTAAGCGTATTTATCTTGCATATAACACTAAAGATAAATAGTAGAATTCCTGTTCTTACATTTAAAGTGGCTATTCTAAAATTAGGTGTAAAATCTAGTGCGTTTTTACCTACTACTAATTATGTGAAGTAAAAAACTGTAAGTTAATTGTAATGATTGAATAAAGTAGCAATAGTAGCATCAATATAAGACCTAAGCTCAAAGAAGAACTTACAAGTAAGATATGGGAACGATATGAAAAGGAAACAGTGAGTTTTTCATATTAGAACTCACTAATTTAGTCAAAGTACTTATAGAAAATACAGCTTAAAATAAGCGTGGAGCAATAAAAATATCACTCCACGCTAAGTCGACCTATACGCCGGGTTCTGTACCTAAAAAGGCGGTGATCATCTATCTAGGGTTAAAAACCTCAAGCAACCTACCCACATACTCGTCAAAAGCTAACTCAAACGTATGCTTACTTGGTCTTGCTCCCAGTGGGGTTTACCATGCCATAACTGTCACCAGTTATGCGGTGAGCTCTTACCTCACCTTTTCACCCTTACCTAAAATCAGGCGGTTTATTTTCTGTGGCACTTTCCTGCAGGTCACCCTGAGTGGGCGTTACCCACCACTGTGCTTTTGTGGAGCCCGGACGTTCCTCGTATATAAAGATACACGCAATCACCCAGTCAACTCGTAAATAGTTTACCATTAGCAGTTATAGATTTATAATTCTTTTGTATCTTAAAAAGTTTTATGAAAGAAAACGTGAGGAAAAATGGCAGGAAACGATTTTAATAACAGAGGAAGATCCTCACAAGGTAAAAGTTTTAATCGTGGTTTTTCTAGTTCAAACTCTTTTGGAAGAGATGGAAGAACTATACGCAATAATGATAGAAACAACGATAAACAATATTCTAAGCAAAATAACGACAGTAATAGAAAGAATAGTAGAAACAAGTTTGACAGAGATAACTATTCTAAAGACGGATATAAAAAGAACTTTTCTGATAAAAAATATGGTTCTGAAAAGCCATACGGTAAAAACAATAATCACAGAGATAGTTTTGCGAAACCAAAACGTGGCGAAGGACGTAAGAAAGAATACGATAAGTCTTATAACAAAGATGATCGCTACGAAAATAAACATATGGTTGAACCAGCTTTTCCTTACGAAATCAATCCTAGCGATTTAGACAGTGCAGCAAGAGCTCAACTTAGAGGCTTGCGTAAAGAAGTTGCTGATAATGTTGCTAAACACCTAATATTTGCAGGACAAATAATTGATGTAACTCCTGAAGAAGCTTTGGCTCACGTTAATTTTGCTTTGAAGTGTGCTAGTAGAGTTCCTATAGTTCGTGAGGCTATGGCATTATGCTCGTACCAATGTGAAAACTTTGCTCAAACTTTGCGAGAATTACGCGCTTATGAAAGACTAACTGGAAAGAAAACTCTACCGTCAATTGAAGCTGACTGCCTAAGAGCAACAGGTAAAATAAATCAAGCTGTTGAATTAATTTCTGGTTTGAATATGAAAGCTCTAGACATTGCTGAGCAAGTAGAAGTAATAATAGTTTCTGCTAGTATTCGTAGCGATATGGGACAACCAACACTAGGTATTAATATTTTAGATAACACGCTAGCTAGTCCTCATGTTGAAGAAAACTTGAAATATCGTTTACTTGAAGCAAAAGCTAACTTACTAGAACAAATGGGAGAAAGTGAAAAAGCTCAAAAAATACTAGATGAATTACCTCAAGAAGAAAGCGAAATATTTGACCTTGACGAATATACTGAAGGGGAAAATACTAGCGGTCTAAGAGGAAGTGATATCCCTTTATCGACTCTATATGATTTAGCTCTATTCGACTTAGACGGTGTATGTTTTAGAGGAATGCAACCGGTAGAAAATGCTTCAAATGGAATAAATGAAGCTCGTGAAAATGGTATGAATATAAGGTTTGTTACCAACAATGCTTCAAAAACACAAGAACAGGTTGCTGAAAAACTGCAAAGTTTTGATATTCAAGCCGATAAAGATGAAGTTATGACTGCGGCAATGGATATTGCTCACATAATGGTTGAACAACTTCCTGAAGGTGCAAAGGTTCTAGTTATAGGTGGAACTGGACTACGTAAACCAATCAGCGAGGCAGGGTTTGAAATCGTAGAATCTTATAAAGATCAACCAGAGGCAGTTGTACAGGGCTTCGATCAGTCGATAACTTGGGAAGATTTGACTCAAGCTGCGTACAGTATTGAAAACGGAGCACAATACTTTGCATCAAACATTGACTCAACTTTACCTACAGAACACGGTATGGCTTTAGGAAACGGTTCTTTAGTAGCAGCAGTGCAACACGCTACTGGCAAGAAACCTATATCTGGCGGAAAGCCTTTCCCAGGTATTTTTGCCCGTGCAGTACAAACTTGTGCAGATGCTAAATATCCAATTGCTATTGGGGATAGGTTGGGCACTGATATAGCTGGTGCAAAAGCTGCAGGATACCCTTCAATGCATGTTTTAACTGGCGTAAACGATGCCCGAGATGTTGCTTTTGCTTCTGTTGAGAATCGTCCAACATATTTAGCAATAGATATAACTGGTTTGGCAAAGACTCATCCTTATCCAGTTTTAGATGACAACGGATACTATGTATGTGATGATTCTGCAAAAGTTAGAGTAATTGATGACGGCTTAGTTGAAATAGATGGTGAAATTTTAGAAGAAGAAACAACTATTTCACTAAATACTTACCGTTCATATGTTGCTGCTATTTGGGATGCCAAAGATAACAGAGGTATCCGTGTAGATAGTCCAAAAATCAATGTCGTAAATACTATAGACTAGGTTTTGAAATTATCCACAAAACAGAAAATACCTCTTATTTCATCTATATTTTCTGCGTAATATAGTATTACGAGTGAAAAGGTATGAATATGGCAAAGCTTACAAGAATTGATGCTGAACTAGTCAGGCGAGGGCTTGCTCGTTCTCGTCAGCATGCCTTACAACTTATAGTTGATGGCTTAGTTTATGTTGACGGAGGTCAAGTTACTAAGCCTGCTCGACAAATTAGTCCAGCACAAGCCGTGGTTGTAAAAGAATCTGCTGAGAATGACTATGTGTCAAGAGGAGCTTTTAAACTAGCTGGAGCTTTAGAATATTTAGGGGAAAAAGCCCCTAACATATCTGGAAAGCTTTGCCTTGATGCTGGTGCATCAACAGGAGGATTTACCGATGTATTGCTTAGAAATAATGCTGAAAAAGTGATAGCTGCAGATGTGGGATATGGGCAACTAGCTTGGAAATTACAATCCGATTCTAGAGTCATCGTTAAAGATAGGACTAATCTTCGCTATATAACTAAAGCTGACTTAGAATATACGCCTGAGATAATTGTTGGTGATTTATCTTTTATATCTTTGACTTTACTCATTGAACCTTTAGTTGGTATATCTGCTAAAGAGTGTGATTTTTTACTAATGGTAAAACCTCAGTTTGAAGTAGGTAAGGAAAAACTACCACATGGTGGTGTTGTTAAAAACCCTAAAGACCACATGGAAGCAATAAAGACTGTAGCTCAGTGTGCTATAGAAAATGGTTTAAAAATTTACGCTGTTGCTCCAAGTCCCTTACCTGGCCCTAGTGGAAATGTGGAATATTTCCTTGCTATGAATAAGTCTTTCGAAAATGGCTTAGAAAGTGATAGATTAGATAAAGCTATATATGAAGCTGTAAAAAATGGTCCAATTGGGGATAGGTTGAAATAATATGAGACGCGTTTTAATGGTAGTGCATAAAATGCGTGATAGTGCTAAAGAATTAGCTATCAAAGCTACACGTGAACTAGCAAATTATAATATTGAAGTCATATCTGTCGATGACTTAGAATGCAATAAAAATATGGACTTTGAGCTAATTCTTGTTCTAGGTGGCGATGGTTCCATACTTTCTTCAGCTCATTACGCTAGGGAATATAATGTTCCACTTATCGGTATAAATTTGGGTCATGTTGGATTTCTAGCTGAGATGAATCCAGAAGATATATCTACTGTTGTCGAAAAAATAGCTAATAAAGATTACACAATTGAAACTAGAACTACTATTGAAATACGGGTTCAAAAACCAGATGGAACGATTGAAAAGAACTGGGCTTTAAATGAAGCTGCTTTGATTCGTAAAGATAACTTACATCCAGCTTATTTGAGCGTAGGTATAGATGGCGAACCTATTTCAACTTTTGGGTGTGATGGCGTGATTTTTGCGACCCCTACAGGTTCTACTGCTTATGCTTTTTCTGTGGGGGGACCGGTAGTATGGCCAGGAGTAGATGCTTTAGTACTAGTTCCATTAGCAGCACATGCTTTGTTTACTAGGCCTCTAATAGTTAGTAGTACATCTAAATTGCAAGTTAGCGTACTACCTAACCAATGGGATAATTTGACAATATGCTGTGATGGTATAAGAACAATTGACGTACCTGAAGGGTCACAAATATGTGCTATTGCTGATAAAACACCTATCCAAGTAGCACGTATGAACGATACTCCTTTCTCAGCAAGACTTGTAGCTAAGTTTAATCTACCTGTTAATGGCTGGCGTGAATCCTCAACGAATACTTCAACGATTGAGAAGAAAAACAATGATTGAAGAAATAAATATTGAGAACCTAGGCGTTATTAAAGAAGCTACCATTATTCCTAGTGAAAAAATGACTGTTATTACAGGTGAAACAGGTGCTGGTAAGAGTATGCTTTTAAACAGTATCAAGATGATATTGGGTGGCAAAGCAGATTCAAAAATAATCAGATCTGGCTGTGAAGAAAGCTATGTAGAAGCAATTTTTCGAGTAAGCGATAACTGTGACTTTCTAAAAGCAATCCAAGACAATGACTACGATATTGAAAACGAAAATGTAATATTTGGTAGAAAAATATCTACTAGTAAAAAATCCAGAGCTTATATTAACGCTAAAACAGTACCCTCAGGAGTTTTACAAGAATTAGGTAACAAAATAGTTACTATTCATGGTCAGCAAGATCAGATGAGATTAAAATCTGCACAAGCTCAGCGTCAAGCTATAGACGACTATGGCACAAATGAGCATAAAGTAAAGCTACAAGAATACTATCAGGCTTATTTGAATATTAAAAAACTTCAAAATGAATATAAAACTATTCAACTAGAAGCACAAAGTACTTCTATGCAAAATGAAGTATACGAGTCAGTATTGAAAAAATACGATGAGTTACAGATACAGCCAAATGAAGATGAAACTTTACGTAAAATAATTGATTCAAATGCAAATCTTGCTGATATAAGTAAAAATTTACAATACGTAAATTCAGTGTTGTCTAATGAAGACACTTATAAAGGAATTTTAGAACATTTACACGAATCTAAAACAATACTGGAGCATTTTTCTTCACAAAATTACGAAATAAGTAACTTTTACAAGCAAATAAGCAGTATTTATATTGATGTGAAAGAACTACACTCAAGTTTAAACCAATTTTTATCTAGCATACAATACAATCCTCAAGAGATAGAAAAAGCTAATATACGTTACAACAATATAAGAAAGCTAATGAAAAATAGGGCTACGACTACCCAAGAATTAGCTGAATGGATTGAAGAAATTCGCCGTAAATACGATGCTTATGAAAATTTAGATTTAAAACTTGAAATCTTGATTACTGATATTCAAAACGCTAAAAAAGTATTAGTGGAAAAAGGAGAAATATTAGAAGAATCTCGTAAGAATTTAGCTAAGGTTTTCAGTGAAAATGTTACTGCAGAGCTACATACTTTAAACATGAAAGATGCTGTATTTAGTATTGAGTTCATACCAAACCCTAAGCCTACACAAAATGGTTTGAATGAGTTGGTGATGAAGTTTACTTCTCACCCTAATATTGCCTCTCAGCCTATAGCAAACGGAGCATCAGGTGGTGAACTCTCCAGAATAATGCTCGCTATTGAAGTAGTTTTAGCTAAAAAGTCTCAGACAGGAAAACAAACCTTTATTTTTGATGAAATAGATGCTGGAATTGGAGGCGAGGCTGCATTACAAGTGGGAAATCGTCTTAAAGAACTGTCAAAATCACATCAAGTTATAGTAGTAACACATCTACCACAAGTAGCTGCATATGGTGATATTCACTATAAAGTTGGTAAAATGTTTGATATTACGAGTGTAAAAGAGATAAAAACTAGCGAACGTGTAATAGAATTAGCTAGAATGCTATCAGGGAAGAAAGATTTACAGGCAGCTAAAATGCATGCAGAAGAACTACTACGTTCTTTACAATAAGAATCTCAGGAAGTGAAAGTGTTTAGAAGAAAGCGACCTACAGCAACGCTCAATAACCAAACGCGTGTGCGTGTAGACGAACGAACGAAGAACTTAACTAAGCGTCTTGAAAACGGCGAAGTAGCTGTTATAAACCACGTAGATTTAGATCGTGTTTCAGCTGAAGCTTTAGTTAGATGTAAGCCATTGGCAGTCCTAAATGTAAAAAAGTCAATATCAGGCAGATATCCTAATCTTGGTCCACAGATTTTATTAGATGCAGGCATTCCTCTAATTGATGATCTTGGTCCTGATATTATGCAACTTACAGAGGGACAGTATGTTCGTATCGATGGCAATACTATTTACTCTGATGATAAGTTGATAGCTGCTGGAGTACTACAGACTCCTGAAAGCATTGAAGAATCAATGGAACAAGCACGTGCCGGTCTATCAACTCAGATTGAAGCTTTCGCAGCAAATACAATGGAGTATATGCGTCGAGAAAAAGATTTGTTATTAGATGGTGTCGGTGTTCCTCAAATTAAAACTAAATTACGTGATAGGCACGTTCTTGTTGTAGTTAGAGGATATAACTACAAAGAAGACTTGGCTACACTTAGACCATATATACGTGAATATAAGCCAATTTTGGTTGGTGTAGATGGTGGTGCTGATGCAATCTTGGAAGCAGGGTTAAAGCCTGACATGATTGTTGGAGATATGGACTCTGTTTCTGATAAAGCGCTGACTTGTGGGGCTGAAATTGTTGTGCACGCTTACCGCAATGGCAAAGCTCCTGGTCTTGAACGAGTCGAAGCACTAGATGTGGATTATGTTGTATTTCCAGCCACAGGTACTTCTGAAGATATTGCAATGCTTTTAGGTGACGAAAATGGGGCTGAGCTAATTGTAGCCGTTGGTACTCATGTCACTTTGATTGAATTTCTGGATAAAGGCCGTGCTGGAATGGCATCTACATTCCTAACTCGTTTACGTGTTGGATCTAAGCTGGTTGACGCTAAGGGTGTATCAAGGCTATATCGTTCCAGAATATCTTCTAAACAACTATTCTTGTTAGTAGCCGCAGGTTTGCTTGCACTAGGGGTCGCAATTGTATTTACACCATTTGGGCAAGCATTACTAGGTATTGGCGGTGCGTGGTTAGACAACTTTATTAACTTTTTGAGGGGAGTAGTAGGTTTAGCTCCTCATGTACCTACAACGTAAGAGAGAATGAATAAAAATGATTGATTTTCGTTACCATATTGTTTCTTTAGTATCAGTATTTTTAGCCCTTGCGGTAGGTATTGTTTTAGGGGCTGGGCCTTTACGTACACCGCTAGGTGACACTTTATCAGTACAGGTTGATTCCATACGTTCAGATCGTGATGCTACTCGTAAACAACTAGAGAACTCACAAATTGATGTGAAGAATCGTAACGCATATATTAGTGCTATGGCTGAGGACATTTTGCCAAACACTTTGTCTGATGTGAAAGTCGCTGTTGTGGCTTTGCCATACGCTGCAGATGAAGACATCGATCTTGCTGTAGAAAACCTTTCAAAAGCTGGTGCTAAAGTAGTTACTAAGGCAAAAGTTAAAAAAGAGTGGACTGTTGCTAAACAGCGTCCATTCCGCACAAGTTTGTCAGGTCAGTTAACTCAATATTTGAAAGAAAAGCCTGAGCATGATGCTAGTGTGGACTCAGTATTTGCTAAAGCACTACTACAGATTTTGACTTCTAAGGAAGAAAACAACAGCTTGCTTTTGAACTTACTAGTTGATTCATCTCATCCAATGCTAGAAATGTCAGAAGTTTCTGAACCAGCTGATGCTATTGTCGTGTTAGGTCCAAAGAACTTTGAAAATCAGCGCGATGTTTTAGGTAAGAAAATTTCTATTTCAAACGATGATTTAGAGTCTTTGCTTTCATTTGATACTGATTTTTCAAAAGTTCTAGTTCAAGCACCTAAGGGTGGAACAGTATTTAGTGACGCTGTTGATGATACTGATTTCTTGACAAAGCTTAGAGCCAAGGAAAAGATATCAACTGTAGATAGTGTCGGAACAGTTATTGGTTCTACAAGTCTACCTATCGCACTATCTAATGCTATAAATGGAACAAAAGAAAACTATGGTGTCCAATCAGGATCAGACATAGTAGTTCCGAAAAAAGTGAAGCATTAATATAAAAAATAATATATTCCTCATATTTTAAATGCTCTTTCGAGTTTTATCGAGAGAGCATTTTTATTTGCACTATAATATAGAATATAATTTCTTGAAGTAAGTATAATTACTTGTAATGCATGGCAAGAGGTATGAAATGGCTAAGAAACATAAAAGAAAAAATAAACCTAATGGATTTTTGAAATCTTTTTTATTTTCTAGTCTCACCACTACACTTACGCATAAAGCGTTGGAAACTATAATAATTCCTAAAACTAAAACTAGTAAATTTATTCGTAAAAACTATGCAAATCGTGACGTTAATTTATATGGTGGTATAGTTACTGGTACTAACTTAGTTATAAATGCTTTACCAATATTTAGAATATATAACCGCAAAGCCTCTAAAGCAATGCTCGTTGCTACTTCTATGAGTACAGTATCTGGATTAATCGATGATTTAGATAATGGCAAGAGCGAGGGGGATACGAAAATAAAAGGTTTCAAAGGACACCTTGCTGCATTATCTAAGGGGAGAGTAACCACAGGTGTGCTAAAAATTGTAGGTATCTCATCAGCCTCATGTATAGCTTCTTTCATACTAACTAATAAAACTCACACTCATAATAAGAAAAAAGATAACTTAGTCTACGTTTACGATTATCTACTAAATGCTGGAATAATTGCTTCCACTGCTAATTTGCATAACTTATTAGATTTACGTCCCGGACGTTGTTTGAAGTTTTCAGCTCTTATGAATGCTAGTTTGTTGTTTTCTAATCGTAATACAAGAAATATAGCTATAAGTAACTTATGTACAATATCGTCATCTTTGCCATCAGATTTGTCTGAAAAAACAATGTTAGGTGATACTGGTGCTAATGCTTTAGGTAGTAGTGTTGGTGTTGCAATTGCAAGTGTTAATAAACGTGGAATAAAATCGCTCGTTGCACTAGGTGTGCTTGCTTTGAATTTACTTAGTGAAAAAGTTAGTTTTTCTAAAATCATATCTTCTAATAAAGTATTGAAAAAATTTGATGATATGGGACGTATCCATGAATGAAAAAATGCAAATTTCAAATATGGATAACTCAAAAGACTCTGCTGATAGTGATGCCTTAGGTACTTGTCCTAGCTCTAGCACCTCTCATCCTCAGAAAAACAAAGGTTCTTCAAGCAGTAATGTTTTAGAATCTGAAAGCTCATTGCATAGTACAGACGATGTAAAGGGTAGTGAGCAATTATCCAAGCAGATAAAAGGAAATGCTGTAAAAGGCTTACTTGGAGCTATTGGAATAATAACTTTTCTTACAATTCTATCTCGAGTAATTGGTTTTCTAAGATGGATTGCTCAGGCTTCATATGTTGGTACTGGTAGTGTTGCCGATGCTTATGCCAGTGCTAACCAAATTCCTAACGTATTATTTGAAGTTGTTGCAGGCGGGGCTTTAGCTGGTATTACCATTCCGCTATTAGCTATTCCTATTTCAAAAAAAATGCATGGTGAAGTAAACAGAATTTCTTCTGCTTTACTATGCTGGACATTAGCATTGCTTGTTCCTATTGCTTTAGCGTTATTTTTTGGAGCTGAATTCGTAAATTCCCTTTTACCTGTATCTAAAGGTAGCGATCAAGAAATGCAATCTGCTCTTACTGTGTTGTTCTTGAAAATTTTTGCTGTACAGATTCCTTTTTACGGTATCGGAGTTATTTTTACGGGGATTTTGCAGTCTTATAAAAAGTTCTTATGGCCTGTTTTAATGCCAATTTTATCTTCATTCGTAGTTATCACTACCTATTATCTTTTTGGGTATTTTACTGCAAATATTACTAATCCTAAAGACATTTCTTCTGTGTATATCTACTTATTAGGATGGGGCACAACTTTAGGTGTATTCATGTTGAGTATGCCTTTAATTATTCCTATATATAAGTTAGGAGTTCGCTTCACACTGACATTTAAGCTTGATTCTGTTATGGTAAAGCACGCTTTTGCTTTGGGATTTGCTGGAATTGGTGCGCTTATTGCTCAGCAAGCTAGTGTTTTTACAACGCTGTTTTTAGCTAAAAGTGGTGGGGAAATTGGAACTTTGAATATTTTCCAGTACACTCAAGCAGTATATGTTTTACCTTATGCTATTCTAGCTGTGCCTATTGCTACAGCTGTTTTCCCCTATATAAGCGAATATGCTGCTAATAACGATAAGCATTCTTTTGCTAATATTTGTGTAGGATCAACTAACTTGCTTGTATTTTTGTCTGTTCTAGGTATGACTGGTCTGATGGTAACTTCACGTGGTATAGAGGGGGTATTTCAAAAGCTTACTCCTGTAGATGGTATGGGATTATCGCTAATATATATGTCACCTGGGCTAGTTGGTTTTGCTTTAATATTTCATATTTCAAGGTGTTTATATGCCATAAAGTCACCTACTAAAGCCCTAATAAGTACGGTAATAGGATGGGTAAGTGTAATTGTTGCACAAATAATTTTTGTACATTTGTTTGCACCTTATGGCGGTGATTCTGTAAATACTTTGCTTGCTTTAGGTATTGGTCAAAGCATAGGTATGTCAATTGCAGGTATAATGTTGTTAATAAACCTTAGCAAAGAAATTGAAGTGAATATTTTATTTAGTGTTATGAAGAATGTTATAAAGGTTTTTCCTTTCTTTGCTGTAGGCACTGTATTAGCTTTATACGTAAGTTCTACCATATTTACAGGTAGTGACGTTATAAGTTCTTTATTGAATGCTTTTACTAGTGCTTTGGTATTATTGCTGGTAGTTTTACCAAGTATTTTTGTACTAGGAAGTAACTTTTATAAGCCTTCAAAATGGACAAATAAGTAATATAGTAGATGATATAAGATGTTAGGTAGTAAGTTATGAAAGTTTTACAAATAGTAGGTCATACAACAGGTGGTATTGGTTCTCATGTTAAATCTTTGAGTGAAGATCTTGATAAAGTTGGAGAGCAAGTACATATACTATGTCCTGAGGAAGTTGCTAAAACTTTTAAAATAAAAAACTGCACTACTGTTTGGCCTAGTTTGGGCTTTTCTATTAAAAAAATAACTTCTTTCATAAGAGCAATGAAAACTTTCCGACACTATGTTGCTTTAAGTGATATTGTTCATGTACATGGTAATCAGGCTGCTTTTTTCGTTTTATGGGCTTGTCGTAAAACTGATAGATATAAAATAGTCGTAACTTTGCACAATAAAATTATTTTGAGTGGAGTAAAAGAAATTGTTTCACGTTTTACACGCTCTATTGTTGCTAAACACGCTAATATTATGTCAGCTGTTTCCTCTGATTTGGTTGAAGAGGCTGAAAAATATGGAGCTAAAAATACTTTTATAGCGCCGATTTTTGCTCCGAGGGTTACACAACTATTGGGAGAAAAAGATTTTTCCCTTGATGAACGTCACAAGAATTTTGCTGAACTAGTTGAAAGTTTCAGCGAAGAAGATAAACAATATTTTGATGTTTCCAAACCTTTAATTTTGAGTGTGTGTAGAATAGCGCCACAAAAGGCAATAGATGATATTGTGCGTATTGCAAATACTGATATTGACGCTAACTTTGTGGTAATTGGTGATGGTGATGACTCTATTTTGAAAGAGCTAAAAGACTTAGATACAGGTAATAAAGTATTTTTTGCTGGTAGACGTGAAGACGTAGATGTATTCTTGAGGGCTGCTGATGTTATGCTGCTAACTTCTAAATGGGAAGGGTGTCCTTTAGTCTTGCAAGAAGCGATGGCAACTGGTCTACCTATTATTTCTACTTTTGGTGGAGGAATTCCTGATTTAGTATACGATGCTACTACCGATTTAAAGGGTGGTATTTTATGCAATGTAGGTGACTGGCAAAATATGGGATTATCACTGAGAATTTTACTAAATGATACTCAAATGTGGAGTAAATATAGCGAATCTGGACGAAAAATAGCCCATACTTGGAAAGATAGATGCGATATAGCTTTATTTTGGCAAAAACTTTATTGGGATTTGTAAAAGTAGGTGTGTAACTGTTGAGTATTTATTACTCAATGGTTAGAGTTTTCTTGAGTGTTGTGATAAACTGGAGTTCCATGATGAGAAGTTCAAATAATAAGTATTGTGGCGATAAAATTCCTAGCCATATTTTTGTTACAGGTGGCGTTGTTTCTTCTTTAGGTAAGGGCTTAACTGCTTCTAGTTTGGGTGCTTTACTTCGTGCTCGTGGCTTACGAGTAGCAATGCAGAAACTTGACCCATATATTAATGTTGATCCAGGTACTATGAATCCTTTTCAACATGGTGAAGTGTTCGTTACATATGATGGTGCTGAAACAGATTTAGATATCGGACATTATGAACGTTTCTTAGATGTAGAACTATCAGGTAACGCCAATTCAACCACTGGTCAAGTGTACCAAAATGTTCTTGCTAAAGAACGACGTGGTGAATACCTAGGGGACACAGTTCAAGTTATTCCTCATATTACCGATCAAATTAAAGAACGTATGCGTTCACAGGCTTTCCCAGAACAAGGTAAAGAAGCTCCAGACGTTATTATCACTGAAATTGGTGGTACTGTGGGCGATATTGAATCTTTGCCGTTTTTAGAAGCTGCTAGACAAGTCCGTCAAGAACTTGGTAGAGATAACTGTTTATTCGTGCATGTAGCTCTAGTTCCATATTTGCCAACCGCTGGTGAGTTAAAGACTAAGCCAACTCAGCACTCAGCTGCTTCTTTACGTTCAATTGGTATTCAACCTGATGTACTTATTTGTAGAACCGATAGAGAACTTCCAGAGGGTATTAAAAATAAGATTGCACTAATGTGCGACGTAGACCGCAATGCTGTTATTACTTGTAAGGACGCTGCATCAATATACGATATTCCATCAGTGCTAAACCGTGAGGGACTGGACTCTTATGTAGTCAAACGTTTAGGTTTGCGAGCAAATGACGTTGACTGGAGTAAATGGAATACTTTGCTTGAGCGAGTTCATTCTCCTAAGCACGAGGTAGAAGTTGCATTAGTTGGTAAGTACATTGATCTACCTGATGCTTATTTGTCTGTAACTGAGGCTTTGCGTGCTGGTGGATTTGCTCACTGGGCCAAAGTAAAGATTCGTTGGGTTACCGCTGATGACTGCGACACTCTAGAGGGTGCTACTCGTGTTTTAGGTGGTGCTGACGCAATTTTAGTTCCTGGTGGTTTTGGTAACCGTGGAATTGATGGCAAGATTGGTGCTTTGCGTTGGGCTAGAGAAAACAAAGTTCCTACTTTGGGTATTTGTTTAGGACTACAGTGTATGGTTCTAGAGGTTGCTCGAAATCTTGCTGGTTTGGAAAAAGCTTCATCTACAGAATTTGATCCAAATACTTCTGAGCCTTTGATTGCAACTATGGAAGAACAGCTTGCTTTTGTTGAGGGAGCTGGAGATCTTGGTGGTACTATGCGTCTTGGAGACTATCCAGCACTTTTGGCTGAAGATAGTGTTGTTGCCAAAGCTTACGGTGAAGTAAACGTTAGTGAACGTCATCGTCATCGCTATGAAGTAAATAATCAATACCGCGATGCTATTGAAAAAGCTGGCTTGCGTATTAGTGGTACCTCTCCAGATGGTACTTTGGTTGAGTACGTTGAGTTACCAGCAGATGTACATCCATATTATGTTGCTACTCAAGCACATCCAGAGTTTAAATCACGTCCGACTCGTCCGCATCCTCTATTTGCAGGATTGATTAGGGCAGCTTTGGATAGACAGCAAAAGCTTTTTGCTTCATCTAACCCAGCAGAGATTGACTAATTCTTGAGTTTTGCTGAAACTTTATGTGAGAAAAAGGACGGGTTCCCGTCCTTTTTTCTTTGTTTAATGGCTTTTCCTACTGGAAGTTGCTGAACTTGTATAACGTACTTTAGATTTTGAGAAACTTTACTACATAACTACGATTAAGCAATTATAAATAATAATGAAAATTAGGAAGCGAACAATAGGGGATAGAAAGAGAATAGTATATATCTAGATTTAAATAAAAATATTAAATATGAAAAGTGTAAATACTATCGCAGAGTTTTGCTGAGTCAAATATATAGATATTTTGAAAAGCATATGAGTGACAAACTCATAAATTTATAGTTTGAACGGTTAGACAGGGAGTAACATTTAGCTTACAAAGTGATTAGCAAAGTATTTAGAATGTTTTTTAAGTTTTGTAAAAGTTTGTTTATTCAAATATACTTGGGCTTAGTAAAACTGTATAAACTTTGAATACAATTTATAACTTATATAGTGAAACAACGATGTTAGTATAGAGAAATAAATTATGGATAAAATAACTGAATTATTAAAAAGTTATTACCAATTTCCACTTATGGGTTTTGGAATACTTGTTTTAATAGCAGCTATACGTGACTGGGACTGGGTAGTTAGAAAAAATCCAAGTGGTAGAAATAAAACTATTCCTTGGATAATTTTGTCTATTTTTGGAGAAAAAGGGTATCGTGTATTTTTAGGTATAATGGGTATTGTGCTAGTTATAAGCGGTATGGGTCTTTTTATCCTAAGTAAGTAAATAAACGTGTTTAGATAGTAATTGTGGTGTAAGTTTCCTAAAAATAGTTCATTATTATTGTTTTTGATAGAGAAATAAAGTAGGAAAATACGTAGCTTAGAATTGATTATTAAAATAATATGTAAAGATACTCTTAAGTAGTAAAAATTATTTATTTACCAGATAATGGCTTGTACATATTGGTACTAATATAGCTTAAAGACAGAAACTTGATGTGCAATAGGTAAAAGTTGATTTTATGATACGGTACATAAATAGTAAGATATATGCTGACCAAGTAGTTATGAGACGCTAATAAAATCAACAATTGAGCAAGCTTTCATAATGGGAATAAGTATGTCTAAAGAAAAAGAACTAGATGTGTTAGTAAATAAAATCAGCTATCTTCGTGAGAATAATTATTTCCAAACCTCACGCGAAGAAATGCATAAGGCATGAGAAGAACTAGTTAAAACACTAAAAGAGTTGGAAGTTTTTCTGATACACACTCTAGAAGAAAACCCTATAAACGTTTCTGCTATATCTACACTTGCTTCTGTAAAGTTTGAAATCGAAAGAAGTGCTGAAAAATCAATAAGAATCCTTGAAAGTTTCTATGACAAATATAAGTTACAAATGACAAATACTTAAATAGCTCAGCTTGCTAGCAATATTGCTGTGTACTTTCGTGAAGAATATCTTTTAGATGATGTAGATAGATGGCTTGATATAGCTATTGGTACTGGTAAGGCTTTACCTGAAAGCTATTATGGAAAAGCTTATCTTGAGTTTATAAGATGGCAAAATGATTTTAGAGGTGGGGAAGTCCTTAGACAAGGCCATGATTTCCAAAAAGCTAAACTGTATTTCGAAAGAGCTAAAAATTATCTTAAAAAGGCTGTAGAACTAGAAGGCATATAAGTATGAGTACTCTTATGCAGTTTCGTTTTGTATGAGTTAAGATTTTATACAGGGTAAAGAACAGGTTGAAAACTTGCTTATAAAATATCCCAATAGAATGAACCTACTGCTCGCATTAGCATACACGTATTTAAAATTAGGAAATAAAGAAAAATCTTACTTATATTTAAAACAAGTTAAGGCAGGAATAGATGATAAATATAAAGTTTATACGAATGATGAGATCGAAAGCTATGAAATAACAGACTTATATTTTGAGCTGGAAGAATATGATGTATTTTTAGAAAAGACAAAAGATGATGGCTATGCTTTGACCAGCTGGGAACACAGTTTTTTTGTGGTATAGTTTGTGGGTTTTAGGTAGAAAAGAAGAATATAAAGTTAAATAGCACAGACAATAAATGAAGCTAAAGAAGAACTCATAGAAGAAATGAATGAACCTTTAGAAGCATTTGATAATGCGGAAGAAAAACATCTCTATATAAAAGAATGTGAAGCAAATATTGAGACTTTAAAGCTTATTGATTGCAAGATTTGTGAAGAAAACTACAAGCCAAAGAAAAATCTGTGTTTATATCCAATTTATGAATGTTTTATGCCTAATTGATAAGAGATGGGAATTCGAGAAATATTAGTATAAAAAAGTAAAGTAGAAAGAAAGTAAAGGTATAATAGTCTTATTAGTAAATACATCAAGCTAAACTCCCACAATAAAAATACAGTGATTTATCATTCAAATAATAAAGTTTTACTTTCAAAAATGGAGATTTTGCTTTCAAACTACGCTTTTATATAATAGTTTTAATTGCCTCATTTTAAATTTAGGTTTGGCTACTCATTTCATCGGGACGACAATGTAGGAATAAGATGACAAACACTATAGAAAACAAACTCAGAACTTGTGGGGTAATTCAAATTTCTAGAGCCTGTGATTGGTTCGTAAACAGTGAACTTAGTATTTTTGCTGATAAAAACGTATTTTTTGAAACTCTAGCTAAGAGCATAGATCCTGATTTAACTCTTTTGGCTTTGCTCAGAGTATGTCAAACACAAGATGGAAAGTCTTTGCTTTTATCTGCGTTGGAAAGTAAAACTTGGTTTGAACGCATTATAAATGTGCTTACTTTTAGTGGTTTTTATACTGATTTCTTAGTTTCTAATCCTAAGCATTTAAAGTATTTGGATCCTAAATATTTTTGTTTTACAGCTAACTTTGATAATAACTACACTTTTTCTTACCCCGATGACACTTTTACCACTGATGATATTAGGAAATACTATTGGGGTTATTTACTTTCAATTCTGGGTGATGATTTGACTTATACTAACCCTGTTCAACAAGTTGATAATATTACGCGTAAGCTATCTAACCTCGTTGACGCAACAGTTGAATCAGCTTTAAAAATTGCCAAAAACAAACATGACCCTGATAACAATATTGCGATATCTGTTATGGCTATGGGCAAGGCTGGTAGCCATGAGCTGAACTATATTTCTGATGTTGACGTAATTTTCTTGTATAAAGATTTGTCTAACATAAAAGAAAGCCAAAGTAATATTTCAAATACTTTAGAAAATACTAGTAACAGTGCAACTATTACGAAAACTTCTGTGGAAATAGACTCAGAAGGTGATAAAGATAACTACACAAAACTTGTTTCAATTATAAATGAAGTGTGTAGTATTTGTGGTGGAAATAGCTTTACTGATAGTATTTACCCTAAACTGTGGCCTTTAGATTTGAATTTACGCCCTGAAGGAAAAGATGGATCTATTGCACACACTTTGGAGTACTGTAAAACATACTATACTAAATGGGCTAAAGACTGGGAATTTCAAGCTTTACTAAAAGCCCGCTATATGGCTGGGGATAAGCAAATAGCTGAGGAATTTATTGACTTTGTTACTCCGCTAGTGTGGAACATATCAAATAGTGAAAATTTTGTAGATAACTGTCGAAAGATGCGTAAAAAGGTTGAAAGCAATATTTCTTCTAACGCTGATCGTAATATTAAACTTGGCTCAGGAGGCATAAGGGATATAGAATTTAGTATTCAGCTTTTGCAACTCGTACATGGTAGGCTCGATAGCAATATTCGTTCATCAAATACTTTTGAAGCAATAAAAGAGCTGTGTGACAATGGCTATATTTCTAGAGATATCTATGAAGATTTAGTTTACTGCTGCAGTTTTTTGCGTTTAGTTGAACATCGTTTACAAGTTATGAAAATGCAAAGAACTCATGTTGTGCCTAAAAGTGAGACTAGTTTACGTTTGCTTGCTAAGTCATTGAAAATAAATACGGTAGATAATGCTACTTCTTTTGAGAGTTTTCTTAAAAATAAACGTATTTTAGTGCGAAATCTGCATAAAGATATTTTTTACAGTCCAATTCTAAACGTTGCGGCATCTTTAGATAAGCAAGCTTTTGCTTTAGAAAGTAATATTATTTTTACTAGGTTGGAAGCTATAGGTTTTAAAGACCCTAATGCTGCGATAAGCAATATCCGCTCTCTTACGAGAGGAACTAGGCGACGATCGGTTATACACAGACATCTTTTACCAGTACTTATAGAGTGGATGAGCCATGGAGCAAACCCTGATAGTGCCTTGCTAAACTTCCGTATACTTTCTGAAACGGTAGGGGATTCGCATTGGTATTTAGGATTTTTGAGAGATTCCAATATTGCTTGTAAATATTTGTGTAAAATTTTATCCAATTCAGCATTTATAGCACGTGAGCTGGTGAATTTCCCTGAAGCTATTCGATGGCTCGAAAACGAAAATGAGCTTTCTCCTAGAAGCTATGAATCACTAAAACAAGAAATAGATGCCATACTTGATAGGCATAGTGACGAAATACAAATTGCTACACATATTCGTCGCATTAGAGCTAGAGAACTAATAAGGTGTGCCATTATCGACTGTATTTTTGGTATACAAGTTCAGCGCACAGTTGAATATATATCTACATTAAACGATTTGGCTATATATGGGATTTATGAAGTAGCTAAACGTATGGTAGAAAAAGAGTTCTTAGTTTCTAATCAGCCACCTGAGGGCTTTGATATATCTCTGCTAGAATTTGCTGTAATTGGTATGGGACGTCTGGGTGGAAAAGAGTGTGTTTACTCTTCTGACGCTGATGTTTTATATATTTACGATTATGGAAAAATAAACTTGGAAGAGGACAAAAAAGAATCTTCCTCGCTAGATTTATCTATTTTACAAACAGGGTCTGAATACAAAGAAGATGAAAAAGTTACTCTATTTGCTAGTAAAGTTGCACATTTTATTGCTAGAACTATAAAAACTTTGCTTGGAGAAGTAAGTGAAGAACTACCTTTAGATATTGATTTAGGGCTTAGACCTGAGGGAAGTAGTGGGGAAGTTACACGTAGCTTATCTTCATATTCAAAGTATTTTGATAAATGGACCTGTTCTTGGGAACGTCATGCTCTTATACGCTGTCGACCTATAACAGGAGATAGTGACCTTACTAATGCCTTTATGAAACTAGTGGACTCTTTGCGTTATAGTGAGGAATTATCAGCTGAAGCTTTGCGACAAATCAGACGTCTGAAAGCCCGAATGGATATCGAAAGAATACCTAAACGAGTAAAAGCTAATAGGCATTTGAAATTTGGTATTGGTGGTTTATGTGATGTTGAATGGGCTGTACAAATTTTACAGCTAAAATATGCTCATAAGTATGATGAGTTACAAACCACAAACACTATTGTTGCTTTAGATAAACTATGCGAGTATTCAATAATTTCTGAGGAAGAAAAAGAAATATTGTTGAAATCTTGGATTTACGCTACTGAAATACGTATAGCTAATATGCTTGCAAGCGGGAAACTAAAGTCAAGAGAAAACGATATGTTGCCTACTACCTCGCTTATGACTCGAAACGTTAATTATCTGTTAGGTAATACTACTTCTGATATATGGTTAGCAGAGGAACAGTATTTACTAGCAGGTAGGCATTGCCATATGGTTTATGAAAAGCTCTTTTTCAGTGATGATACTAGCGACAGTGATTGATATTACCTTATATTGCTTGGATATTGTCTAACAGTTCTCTTAGCGTTGAATTTTAACGCTGTTGCTTGTAGCAGTGACGAGATGTATTGCTAGTGGATATGATGAGCTTCGCGTTTTGTCTAGTGCTACGAAAGTGCCTAAAGGATAGTGTCTCAATAATAATAACCTCGTAATTATATGTAGGCGTGCGAATAAAATTAGTTTACTTCATGGTGAAAAGTAGAAGAAAGTAAAGGAAAGTTTATAGTTTTATTTACGCTGAAAATATACAAACCAGCGATTTTGTATATTTTATAATAGATATTATTAGCAGTAGTAAACTTGGGTTTTATGTTTCACTATAGATGATTTAGATTACAAGATTAAAGTGTTGTCCAACAGTAAAATAGAATATAGCTTTAAAATATGAATGGGTGGGAATACTCCCACCCATTTACACTTAGTTATTTACTTAATAACCTTTGAGAAGAAACTTTGTACACGTTTGTGTTTTGGATTATCGAATAGCTCATTTGGTTCAGCTTGCTCAATAATCATTCCTTCATCCATAAATACGACGTAGTCAGCTGCTTCTCTAGCAAAGCCCATTTCATGTGTAACCACAACCATAGTCATACCGGATTTTGCTAGAATTTTCATTACCTTTAGAACTTCACCGACTAGTTCTGGATCCAAAGCTGAAGTTGGTTCATCAAACAGCATTAGCTCAGGTTCCATTGCTAAAGCTCTAGCAATAGCAATACGCTGCTGCTGTCCACCTGATAACTGTGATGGATAGTAATCACATCTGTCATCCATATCTACCAGCTCTAGCTGTTTCAAAGCAATTTCTCGAGCTTTGTCTTTGGACATTTTCTTTACTCGAATTGGTGCTTCCATAACGTTTTCTAAAGCTGTCATGTGAGGGAACAAATTGAACCTTTGGAATACCATTCCAATCTGAGTACGCTGTTTAGCTATTTCTTTATCAGATAACTTGTGAGGGATTACTTCTCCGTCTTTTTCTACTTCACGTATTCCAAGTAGTTCACCATTTATCCATATACGCCCTGCAGTTACTTCTTCTAATTCGTTGAAGCACCTTAGTAAAGTGGATTTACCTGAACCACTAGGGCCTAGAAGAACAACTACTTCTCCTTTATGTACAGTAAGGTTTATATCTTTTAGAATATGCTTATCGCCAAAGAATTTATGGACGTTTACTGCACATATCATTGAGGTTTCTGGTGGACAAAACTTTTCTTTTTCACTCATTTTGTTTACCTACCCTCTCTGTTAACTCTATAAAAGTCTTCTAGCATTTTGTTTTGCAAAGATTCAATTTGTTTCTTAGATAAACGCTTTTCTTTTTTGGAACTATTGTCGTCTTTATCAAAGCCCCTACCATAGTGACGTTCTAAAAAGTACTGTCCTATCATTAATATAGAGGTGATTAGTATGTACCATAGTGCTGCAACAATCAGTAGCGGTATTGGAGCGAATATGCGGTTACCGATATTTGAAGCTTCGAATGTAAGATCTAGCGTAAACGGTACAGCTAACACTAGGGAAGTTGTCTTTAGCATTGATATTGTTTCATTACCAATTGGTGGAACAATAACACGCATTGCTTGAGGGATAACTATTCTACGTAGAATTAATCCTTTCTTCATACCTAAGACTTTTCCAGCTTCCCATTGTCCTTCATCTACCGAATTTAATCCTGCGCGGAAGATTTCTGATAAATAAGCACCTTCGTTTAACCCTAGGCCTAGTAGAGCTGCAATACCAGCTGTAATTACGTCAGCTGTGTTGAATGTAAAGAACTCTGGACCAAAAGGAACCCCTAAAGAAATGCGAGGGTATAGAACAGAAATTAGTCCCCAGAATACCAGCTGTGTATAAACAGGTGTTCCTCTGAAGAACCAAATGTAAAACCACGCTACACTACTCATAATTGGGTTTGATGATTGGCGCATTATTGCCATTGTTAATGCTATTACTATACCAATTAGCATTGCTCCAATTGTTAA